>NZ_CP034562.1:2205000-2520000 GCF_003970675.1 Flammeovirga pectinis | reverse complement strand
ATATTCATTTACATATTTAGGAGCCTCAATTTGTCCGTAACTATTAAAGCTAAAAGTATAAATGAATAAGAAGAGTAATAGTATGCTTAAGTATTTATTTATAATCAGATAGAATGATCTTCGCATTTGTAATGGGGCTTAATAAAACCTTATAAAGTGCAAAATAGTGACTTTTTTAAGAATAATTAGCAAATATAGGTTTATCAAATTTTCTTATATGAATTTCAATAGTAATTTAGGATAAAAATAAGACTAAGAAAAATTGAAGAGGTTAATTTTAATGCGTCACGGAAAGTCTTCATGGACAAATCCATTACTTTCTGATTTTGAAAGGCCACTTAATGCAAGAGGACAGAGAGATATTGTAACGATGTCAGATCGATTATTTGATCGTAAAATGATGCCGGAACTAATAATCAGTTCTCCTGCTAAGCGAACTAAAATTACAGCAGAAAAAGTAGCTGAAGTTTTAAGTAAAAAATTACATTTTGAAAAAGATTTTTACAATGCTCTTTTTGAAGATGTATTAGAGTCTGTAAGAAATCTTGATAATCAACTAGATACTGTAATGCTTGTATTTCATAATCCAGCAATTACCGATTTACGGAATTATTTTTTAGAAGATTATCTAGATAATATTCCAACTTCTGGTATGGTAGGTCTTGAATTTACAGATGCAGAAGATTGGTCGACATTAAAAAATGGTCAAGAACTGTTTTTTGATTACCCTAAGAAAAAATAGCTAGAGTAAGCTTTTAAATGAAATCATTTAATTATTGCTTTGGATATTTTCGTGAACATACTTAAAGGTGACCATGTGTCACTTTTTTTTTAGTTAAATGCTATTAATTTCACATTGTTAATCAATTAAATAGGAAAAAGATATGACCACGTTTAGAGCTTTTGTTACAGAAAAAGTAGGAGAGAAAGAATATTCTTCATCTATCCAAAATAAAAATATTACAGACCTTCCAGAAGGAGATGTATTAGTTAAGGTAGCCTACTCATCGTTAAATTATAAAGATGCACTCTCTGCACTTGGTAAGCCAGGAGTAACTAAAAATTATCCTCATACACCAGGTATTGACGCTGCCGGTGTAGTAGTTTCTAGTAATACATCTGATTTTAAAGAAGGTGACGAAGTTATAGTAACAAGTTATGACCTAGGTATGAATACTTGGGGAGGTTTTTCTGAATATATTCAAGTTCCATCTGGATGGGTTATTCCTAAACCAGCAGGTATTTCTTTAAAAGAGAGTATGAAAATGGGTACTGCAGGTTTAACGGCTGCAATGTCTGTTTATAAATTAGTAGATAAAGTAGCCCCAGCAGATGGAAATATTTTAGTTACTGGTGCTACAGGTGGAGTGGGAAGTATTGCAATTGCGATATTAAATAAATTAGGCTATTCTGTTATTACTGTAACAGGTAAAGCAGATAAGGTGGCTTATTTAAAGAGTATTGGTGCTGTAGAAGTATTGTCGAGAGAAGAGTTTCTTGAGGGAAATCAAAGACCACTTTTAAAACCTAAATTTGCAGGAGTAATAGATACAGTTGGTGGCGAATTTCTTGCTACAGCAATTAAAAGTACTAACCCACTAGGCGTTGTTACGTGCTGTGGTAACGCATCTTCTTTTGATTTACCTATAAATGTTTTTCCTTTTATTTTAAGAGGGGTTTCATTAATAGGAATTGATTCTCAGAACTTCCCTAGAGCCGAACGTATTGTTGTTTGGGAAAATATAGCAAAAGATTGGTTACCGAATACCTTAGATGAGATCACGGAAGAGGTAGACTTAGATGGTTTAAAAGCAAAGATAGATACAATAATCAAAGGGCAATTAAGTGGTAGAATACTAGTTAAATTGTAGAAAATTACTTTTACCCTATTAAAAAAAGGTTACTTTAAATTACGGTTTAGAGTAACCTTTTTTATGTTTTAAGATTTATACTTGTTAATAAAATGTTAGCTTTGTATCATTAATTTTTTAGACCAGACTACGGGTCATTTTTATTCTCTTTTCAATAAGCTCTAACAAACAACAAGTCTATCTTCATGAAAACTGTTTTATCACTATTACTAATTACATTTTGTACTTTATCTAGTCTTTACGCGCAAGAAGATTCTACTAAAGTAATCAAAGAGAAATATCCTTACAGATTTCCAATTTGGGGTCAGAAAGTAATGGATAGAGGAATTGAGTTCCCCAAACCTGCTGGTATTAGTTTAAGCTATATTTTTAACGAGATGTACCTTGATATCTCAGAATTTAATATGAGTATTGGCGGTATTCCAATGGATGATATCTTGAATGAAGAAACTTTAGGTTTTAAAAAGACAAGAGCATTTACAAACGGAACAAACCTAAGAGCAGATTTATTTGTATTGCCATTTATGAATGTTTATGGTTTATTCTCTTTAAATAAAGGAGGGACTGAAGTGAGTTTACAGCCCACTTTTGGCGGTACAACACTTCCAGAGTTTGGATCAAAAGTAGAATTTGATGCTGTTACTTTTGGAGGTGGTATGACTTTGCATTATGCAATACAGAAATTTTTTATTAGTGCAGATGTAAATATCTCATCTTCAAAGAGTGCTCTTTTAGATCAAAATGTAGGTGTTGTTACATCATCTTACAGGTTTGGTAGAAGATTTACGTTTAAAAACAAAAAGAAATTAGCCTTCTATATAGGTGCTATGTATAGAAATTTCATGAATCATTCTGGGAACTCAGGAAGAATTACTTTAGGTGAAGCACTACCTGGATTAGAAGAAAGTTATAAAAATTGGTACAATGGATTGTCTAATCCTCAGAAAAAAATAATGGATCAGGTAGAACAGAAAATAGCTGATAGATTAGAGGGGAAAGGATACAATTCTGTTGGCGAAATACCAATTGAGTATTATATACAAAAAGATTTAATTCAGAAATGGACCTTCCAGTTTGGTGGAAACTATGAGTTGAATGACCGTTGGATGATAAGAGGGGAGTATGGAGTTTCTAACTACAGTAAATTCTTAATGACGGGTGTTAATTATAGGTTTGGTTTATAATCTGAAAAGAATATAAAAAAGAAGAAAAGGAAGTAGATTCATTTTAGATGACATCTACTTTTTTTATGATAATTCTAAACCAAAAAATACGATATCATCAATTTGTTGTTGATTTTTCATCCATTTGTTTAAGAACTCTTCCAAATCACTTTGTTGTTGGAAAAATGGTTTTTCTTGAATTGAAGTAAGGAATTTGATTAAATTTTTAGAACCTAATTTCTTGTCTTGAGGTCCTCCAAATTGATCTGTGATGCCATCAGAAAATAGGTAGTATCGATCACCAATTTCTTTATTGTAGATATGATTTGTGAATTTTTTCATAGCCACTGTAGTATCTCCAATAGGGTTTCTATCTCCTTTTATCTGAGTGATTTCGTTATTACTAACTTTTAAATACGGGCGTTTTGCACTAGAAATAGTGATTGTATTTTCTTTATCATCTTCAACAAGAATAGTAAGGTCTATACTATCTCGGTTACTCTTTTCTGTTTCTTGTTTAAGGAGTTTTATTATCGCTTTATCAATATTTCTATTGATCTCTTTAGGGTCTGTGATTTTCTGAACACAGACAAAGCGTTCTAGTAAAGTAATTGCAATTAAGGTCATAAATGCACCAGGTACTCCATGTCCAGTACAATCTGCAACTACTAAAATTTTCTTATTATTGACTTTAGCAGTCCAGTAAAAATCGCCTCCAACAAGATCTTTAGGGTAAAAAACTTTAAAATAGCTAGGGAAGTTATCTCTTAATGTTTTAGAAGAAGGGAAAATACTTTTCTGAATATTTTGAGCATAATGTATACTGCTCAATACTTTTTCGTGTGCCCTTTTTATTATATCAGATTGAAGTTTATGTTTATGAAGGTTCTCATTTAGCGTTTGGGCAATACTAAGTTGCTCATTTATTAAAGTTAACTCTTCAAGGTTTTCAGACAGCTCTTCATTCTGAATTTGAATTTCATATTTTTGATCAATTATACTTTCTTGTGCATCTTCTAAATTCATGAAGAGTTCAGCAATACGCACATTTGCATCTGCAAGTGCCGTTTCACTCTCCTTTAATTCCTTTATCTGTCTATCTTTTTCTGTAATTAAAGCTTCAAGTTCTTTAACCTTTTTTTGTAATGCAGCAATATTCATAAGTAGATCTTAGAACGTTAATGTAATAGTAGCGTCAGAGGCTTCTTCAATGTATGTAGCTACCCCTCCAAATTCAACATCTTTACGTATTTCTTCAGTAGTAATACCCATCATTCCCATTGTCATTTGGCAGGCAATTAATTTTGCACCCATTTCTACAGATAAATCAATTAGGTCTGGTAAAGTTTCGATGTTGTTTTCTTTCATCATCATCTTCATCATTTCTGTACCAACACCCAACATATTCAACCTAGAAATGGTTGTTGTCTGAGGCGTACTTGGTAACATCATAGTAATTAATTTCTCCTTAATAGTTTTACCAGAATAAACACTTTTATCTTTTAGGGCATTAATTCCCCATAAAGTAAAAAAGAGTGTAACATCCATTCCAAAACTAGCAGCACCATTAGCAATAATAAATGCCGGCATAATTTTATCTAACTCAAAACTTGTAACAAGCATTGTTACTTTTTCAGTTGTTTGCGGAGCCGCTTTTAAGGTAGCTAGTGTATTTTGAATAGTATCAAATTGAGCACTAAACTCTTTTGTTTTTTCAGAAAGTTTTTCATCAACTAACTGATCAATATATTCTTTTAATTTGGGGTCGTTGAATTCCATAGTAGCAAGAGAATAGGTTTGTTATTTTATTTTTTCAATAATAGCAATTTTTGATTTTCCTTCTTCTGTGAACGAAATTAGCTTTTGTGAAGTTTTTCTTATCCAAGCTTCAATATCTGCTTTAAATGCAGGGTCCGTTGCTTTTACTTCTACTTGCTCACCTAAATTTATATCTCTAAATTTCTTAGCTATTTTAACGATGGGCATTGGGCAGTTTAAGTTACTGCAATCTAATTTATGTATTTCTGTAGATTCCATTTTGTGATATTATAAGAACTTGAAAAATGTAGAAATTATTATCTAATCTACTAAAAATAACTACCCTTTGTATTAAATGAGTACTTTAATTTGGATATTATAGGTAGTCTTGATACAGTAAATTAGAATAATACTAAGAATTAAAGTATAGCAAAACAGCTACCATTTTTACGTGGTAGCTGTTTTTAATTAAAGTTTTGATTGGAAAAGATTGAATATCCTTTTGTATTCATCTATCCAACTACTAGTTTCTTTAAAACCGTGAGGTTCTATTGGGTAAATTGCCATATTCCAATTTTCTTTTTTGAGTTCTATTAAGCGTTGTGATAAACGCACAACATCAGAAAATTGGACATTATCATCTACCATACCATGTAGAATTAGTAAATCTCCTTTTAAACCTTCTGCAAGGTAAATAGGAGAGCTTCTTTTGTAGGCTATTGGATCAAATGCAGGTGTATTTAATATATTAGAAGTATAAGGATGGTTGTAATGTGCCCAATCTGTAACGGAGCGTATAGCAGCACCTGCTTGGAAAGTATCTCCTTCTTTAAACATTGCCATCATTGTAATAAACCCACCGTAAGAACCTCCATAGATACCTATTTTTTCGGCATTCACACCATGTTGCTCAACCAAAAATTTAGCACCATCTACCTGATCAGAAAGGTCTTTACCACCCATATCTCTATAAATAGCTGTTCTCCATTCACTGCCGTATCCTTCAGAAGCTCTAAAATCAATATCTAAAACAGTATAACCGTTATCAACTAACATGTTATGAAACATATATTCTCTGTAATATACACTCCACCATTTATGTGCGTTTTGAAGGTAACCAGCACCATGTACAAATATTACGGCTTTATGAAGGTCCTTCTCTGATGTGGGCTTGTATAATCTAGCATGTACATCTTTATTATCTTCAGCTTTAAAAGTTACAACTTCAGGACTTCTCCATTTGTATGCATCAAAAGCTTTTGTTGTAGAAGAAGTTAACTGAACAGGCGTTGCATTCACCTTATTTTGTTGAAGGTAAAGTTCCCAAGGTTTATTACTAAATGAATATCTATCAACAATGTATTTCTCATCAGGAGATAATACAGCCTCGTGTTTACCTTCTTGGTTTGTAATTTTAGTTAGGTTTGTAGAGGCAATATCTAATTTATACAATTGCATACTCCCTGGGTGTTCCTTATTTGCAGTTACATAAAAGGATTTTCTGTCGTTGGATAACTTTACACCATGTACCTCAAAATTTCCTTTTGTTAACTGTCTTTTTTCTTTACTGCTTACATTATAAGTATAGATATGGGAATAGCCATCGTCTTCAGATTGGTACCAGAATGTGTTTTCATTGATCCACTTTAATTCAGGAATCCAAAAATTCCAACCACTAATACCAGGTCCACCAATCCATGCATCATCATGTTGTCTGTCAATTTGCGTAACAGAACCGTCTGAAAGGTTTATTAAAATGATCCATCTATCTTTATTGTCGTACGCTCTCACATCCGCAATAGCATAATTAGTAGTTTTAGAAAACGTAGGAGTATGCATCACTACATCTCTCATTTTATCTGATTTACCTTTTTCTAATTCTGGGTATTCTTCATAATATTTTGGCGTATCATAGATGCCTTCTAAAGTTGTAAGATCAATTTCTATTGTTGAATCACCTTTTACATCAAAAATAAAATTTGTATAAGTATCTTCTGGGCTACCTACTTTCGGACGTGCATTTTGCATCTTTACATAACCAGTTCCTTCTACCCAAACAGGCATTTCAGTTGCAAAGTTTCCAGCTCTTTTCCCTAAAGAATAAACAATATGCGAAGCATCATTACTTAACTGTGCTTTCCATAGATATTTCTTTCCTAAATATATTTTCGAAGGTTGTTGTATTTCTAAACGCTCAGCATGTTCTTTTTTTTCTTCTGATCTATCTTCTCTTTTTCTAACGATTTCGAATAATTCTACTTGTTGATCGTGTAAAAATTGATTTTGAGGAGATAATTTAGCTTCTTCTTTTTTAGAACCTGCAGTAAAATTTGATACTTGAGTTGTTATACCCTTGTTTAAATCAACTATAAACACATTACCATTTGATGTATAACTAATAGTATTCTCATTGTCTAAAAAGAAAACGTTTGATTTTTTATCAAGCGTATTTGTTATTTGCTTTTGTAGGCCTTTTTTAAAGTCGTAGATAAATATATTTCCGGCTTTAATGTATAATTTTTTAGAATGATTCTTATTCCATTCACCATTTGCAGTAGGTAGCGACTTTTGTTCTTCTACCGTAACCTTTACATATTTTTTAGATTTAACATCCACTTTATAAAGGTCGTCATACGCTTTGTTCTCTTTATTCCAGTAGAAATAAATTGTCTCACTGTCTTTTGCCCAGAATGGACTATGTGGAGAATGACCAATATAGGTTTCACCACTCATAATCTCATCAAAAGTTAATACACTCTGATTATCTTGAGCTAGTAAAAGGTTAGTAAAGAAAAATAAGGATAGGCTTAATAAAATGATTGATTTATTCATTATTTAAAATAATTGAGGTTGGTTTAATCTTAAAAATAAAAAGATAACCTTAATAGATTATCTTTTTTAATTATTGTCCAGTGATTGAATAATCACCCTGCACCTTAAATTTCATCGAATCACTTCTTACAGTTATTCTAAAATGAAACCTTGGTTTAAAATATACTACAGAGTCTTTTAAAATATTTCCGACTACAGATGCGTTATTCTCAATAATGAGGTCTAAGCTTTTTTCGGTAGTGGTGTTAGGAATATCATATAAATATCCGAGCTTATACTTTTCATCTTTTGCATTTTCAATAAAAACTTCAATAGAATCTAATGAAAGTAAAGAAGAATCTGAAGGGAAATCAACAGAAAGTGTAAGCCTCTGAAAGTCGGCATTTTTTGTTTTATTATAATCAAGAAAGAGTTTATCAAAAACACTATCTCTTGTATTAAGGTATTCTATGCCAACGGGGTCATGCCATTCACCTTGTGGTGTGAGGTATAAAAATTTACTTGTAGATTCTAATTCTAAATCTTGAATTGTTAGGTCATCTAATTCTTTGTCAAGTCCAAAGAATTCACAACCTTGAAATCCAATAGTTAAAAATAAAAAAATATAGATTAAATTTAGATTTGTGTTCAACTTTTGCTGCATGTTACTATTTTTGTCAATACAGCAAATTTATTAAAAACTTTCTATCCCTCTACTTCCAACTACAACAATCATTACAGATGAGGCATTTTTTTTTAAATATTATTTTTTTAACGGCATCTTCCTTATGTTTTGCACAAGAAACGTCGGTTCAAAAAAGAGAGTTTAGGGGTGTATGGGTAGCAACTTTAAATGCTATTGATTGGCCTTATAGCGAAAAAGATTCTGCAGATCAGCAAAAAGAGGATTTTATCTCGTTATTAGATTTCCATCAGAAGCGAGGTATAAATGCAGTAATTGTACAAGTACGTTCAAGTGCAGATGTTATTTATCCGAGTAATATAGAGCCTTGGTGTTCTTCTTTATCGGGTAAGATGGGAGAGGCGCCTAAACCATTTTATGATCCTTTGGCATTCATGATTGCTGAAACACATAAAAGAGGAATGGAATTTCATGCTTGGGTAAATCCTTTTAGAGCAGTTACAAACATTCAATCTGTAAAAGTGTCTTCAGACCATGTTTACAAAAAGCATCCAGAATGGATATTGAAATACCATAATTTGGCTATTCTAAACCCTGGTATTCCAGCAGCAAGAAAATATATTGAGTCTGTAATAGAAGAAATAATTTCTAATTATGATATAGATGCTTTACATTTTGATGATTACTTCTATCCATATCCAGACCATGGTGAAATTAAGGCAGATAGAGCAGCTTACAGAAAATATAGAGCAGGTAATGAGAGTATTCGTGATTGGAGGAGAGCAAATGTCAATACATTCATAGAAGATATTCATGCTTTAATTATTGAAAAAAGACCATCGTTAAAATTTGGAGTGAGTCCTTATGGAGTTTGGCGAAATGTAAGAGACGATCAAAATGGTTCACCAACAAGGTCGGGTTATACATCATATGATCATTTATATGCGGATGTTCGCTTGTGGTTACAAAATGGATGGATTGATTACGTAGCACCTCAGGCGTATCAAAGTACAAAACATAGAAATATTCCTTTTAAAGAGTTGATTACATGGTGGTCAGAGAACTCATTTGGGAGACATCTTTATGCAGGGCATGCAACTTACAGAGTGCAGACAAGTTTAGAAAAAGGATGGAGAGATAATTCAGAAATGCCTTCTCAATTGTATCATACAAGATCATCAGAACAGATACATGGTAGTGTTTTTTACAATTCAACATCACTACTTTATAACCAAGGAGGAATGGCAGATTCTCTAAAAAATATTTATAAGGTGCCTGCATTATTACCATTAATGCCTTGGATTGATGGTACAAATCCTAATCCACCAGAAAAGCCATCAATAGCTGTAGGAGATGAGGGAATAGAATTAAAATGGCAAAATTCTTTAGTTGCAGAGGATGGAGATTTAGCAACAAGTTATGTTATCTATTCTACAAAAGCGGGTAAACTACCTAACATTAATGACCCAAGGGAAATACTGTGTATACTATCTGGTAACGTATCTTCTTATATTGATAAGCGATCTTTAGATCTAGAAAAATACACTTATTTAATTTCTGCATTAGATAGAATACATAACGAGAGTGAAGCAGTTTTACCAATTTACCCAAAAGAACAAAATGTAATACTTCCAGCTCCTTTTAATGAAGATATGATTGTTGAATTAAATGAAGCAATTTTAAAAGCTACTTGGGAAGTTGTTGATAGAGTGGTTGATAGCCAAGGAATTACAATGATTAAAGAAGTTAATTAGGTGACGACGGTCATCTAAAAAGTGGTAAAAGTTAACGAAGTTGTAAGTGTAAAAAATACATATCATCTAACTTTTAACTTTACCGAAATGAAATCTTACAAAAAACTAATTGTCGCAATCTATCAAAATGAAAAAACTGCAGACCACGAATTTAGTGTGCTTTCTAAAAAAGAAAAGCAAGATGAACTAGACTTGAAGGCTTACACTGTTGTAAGTAAATCTGAGTCGGGTAAAACTACTATCCATGATACCGAAGGGAGAGATGCCTTTTGGGGAGCAGTAGTAGGTGGTTTAGTAGGAATGTTAATTGGCCCTGTTGGTGCAATTTATGGAGCAGCATTATTTGCAGCAGAAGTATTTGCAGGTTCTGTAGCAGCGGGCTTAGGAGTAGGAGCTTTAGCAGGCTGGGTAAACAGTGACGCTCTAAAAATTCCAAATGATTTATTAACTGACATCAAGAAATCTCTAAAACCCGGTAGCTCTGCAATTGTTGCTGTAGTAGAAGAAGATTGGGTAGAAGAAGTAGAAGCAGTTTTAGAACCTCAATCAGAAATGCTTCATCATTATCAATTCACAGACTCTGTAGTAGAGAAGTTTGAGAAAGATTGGGAGATCTTTGAGAAAGAACAAAAAGTGGTTTCTTAAATAGTATTCTGAAAATTAATCAATCTTATTAGACCTACTATTAAATGGATATATAAGTACTAATTATAGTAAGAAACGGGTAATTTAAAGATTACTCGTTTTTTTTATGACAAATAGTTTTATTTAAAACATGGTGTGATATTTTTGTTTAGTTTGTTTGTCCTTATGTAAAATTGATTTGGATTAATTACTTTTGCGATTCCTAATACCATTATTGGGAGTTTTCACAATATTATCACATCTCATAAAAGAGATTACAGTTAGATTATGACTAGACAACAATTGATTGAGCAAGCGTGGGATGACCGTGCTTTATTAGAACAACAAGAATATATTGATGCAGTTAAAGCAACTGTAGAAGAATTAGATAAAGGTACATTAAGATGTGCTGAACCAATAGCCGATGGATGGCAAGTTAACGAGTGGGTTAAAAAAGCAGTAATTATGTTTTTCCCTCTTGCTAAAATGGAAACAATTAAGGTTGGTCCATTCGAATTCCATGATAAAATTCCATTAAAAACTGATTATGCAGCAAAAGGTGTACGTGTAGTACCTCATGCAATTGCTAGATATGGTTCATTCGTAAATAAAGGTGTAATTATGATGCCTTCTTACGTTAATATTGGAGCTTATGTTGATTCTGGTACTATGGTAGATACTTGGGCAACTGTTGGTAGCTGTGCACAAATTGGTAAAGATGTTCACCTTTCTGGTGGTGTTGGCGTTGGTGGTGTATTAGAACCAGTACAAGCTGCTCCTGTAATTATAGAAGATGGTGCTTTTGTTGGATCTCGTTGTATCCTAGTAGAAGGTGTTCATATTGGTAAAGAAGCTGTTTTAGGTGCAAATGTAACTTTAACTGCTAGTTCTAAAATTATTGATGTTACAGGTCCAGAACCAGTAGAATACAAAGGTTATGTACCTCCACGTTCTGTTGTAATTCCTGGTAGCTATACTAAGAAATTCCCAGCAGGAGAATTTTCTGTAGGTTGTGCTATTATTATTGGTCAACGTAAAGAAAGTACTAATAGAAAAACATCTCTAAACGATGCTTTAAGAGAGAATAATGTTTCTGTATAATTAGAAACTTCTAATAGAATATTTAGGTGGATGAGTTTAACTTATCCACCTTTTTTTATGCCTTTTCAAAAGTTAACGAGATAATTGTCGTTTGTTTATCAAATAAATACGTTTTTTGTACTCAGAAAAAAATTAAGCACTAGAAAGAAAATGATTGTAGTAGATAAAGTAGTATTGAGTGACGACATGATGTCGGAAGAATTTGTTTGTAATCTTGATAAGTGTAAAGGTGCATGTTGCGTTGAAGGTGACTTAGGTGCTCCTCTAAACGAAGATGAACTAGAACAAATTGAATCTGTATATGAAAAGGTTAAGCCTTACATGTCTCCAGAAGGTATTGCAGAAGTAGAAAAACAAGGGAAGTATATTAAAGACTTTGAAGGCGATTTTTCTACACCTACTATTAATAATAGAGAATGTGCATACGCAATCTACGATGATAAAAAGTATTTACATTGTGCTATTGAGAAAGCATTTCTTGATAAAAAGATTGAATATAGAAAACCTATCTCCTGTTATCTTTACCCAGCAAGAATTACAAAATATGATGCTTACGACGCTGTTAATTATGACCGTTGGGAAATTTGTTCTGACGCTTGTGTTTTAGGTAAAGAATTAAAAGTTCCTGTCTACAAGTTTTTAAAAGGACCATTTACAGCTAAATATGGTGCAGAATGGTATGCTAAATTGGAGAAGGAGATTGAAGATATGAAAGAAAATTTAAGATAATTGAAGAAGGGCTCGTTGGAGTCCTTTTTTGTGCTTTATAAATTCGTTTCAATTTATGATCTTTGTGCACACAGTTAAAAATACTTTGTACTTTTTTAAATCAATTGATCTATCTTTTAGTTATCAATCTTTACAATAAGGTGCAATTTCAAATTATGATACTAAGAAGTAGCTAGTAGTGGTTACTTATAATTCAAAATATATAAATGTTATATCCAGTAAATTTAGAAGAGAAACTTGGTTTCGATAAACTGAGAGAAATTTTAAAGGATAAATGTAATGGAGCAGTTGGGCGTAGTTATGTAGATAAAATGCGTTTTACTTCTGATCCTCGTTTTATTAGACAACGTATTGCTCAAGTAGATGAGTGTGTACGTATTTATGCTTCGGGAGAATCTTTCCCTCATTCTGGGTTTATTGACGTAGAAAACTACCTTGATAAAGCTGAAATAATAAACGCTTTTCTATTAGAAGATGAACTGTTTGATTTAAAAACAGCTTTTACAACTTTAAAAGATTGTCTTACTTTCTTTAATACTGCAGACCCGACACTATACCCAGAATTGGTTAGAGTGAGCGAAGTAGTAGAGTTTAATCCTATGATTTTATCTGATATCGACATGATATTAGATGATAAAGGAAAAATTAGAGATAATGCATCTCCAGAATTAGTACAAATAAGGAAAGCATTACTTAAAGAATTATCTAGTTTAAGATCACGTACAGCATCTGTTTTACAGCAGATGAAAAAAAGTGGTTATGCAAAAGATGATGCAATTCCTACTTTAAGAGAAGGCCGTATTGTTGTTCCAGTTCCTGCAGAACATAAAAGACATGTTACGGGTTTTGTTCATGATGCATCATCTACAGGGCAAACAGTTTTTATTGAGCCGCAAGAATTATTACAACTCAATAATTCAATTAAGGATCTTGAGTTAAGAGAGCGACAAGAAGTTATTCGTATTCTTACTGAGATTACTAATAAAATTAGACCTCAAATACCTGGACTTAAAAAAGGAAATAATTACTTAGGAATTATTGATTTTATTAATGCAAAAGCAAATTTTGCAATGATTCAGGAATCAATTAAACCTGTAATTGTAGACGAGCCTTTAATTGCATGGTATCATGTTGCTCATCCACTTTTACTTTGGTCGTTTATGGAACAAAGTAAACAAGATCAAGTAGTACGTCAGAAAATTGAACTTGACGAGGAACGTGGTAGAATCTTGATTATTTCTGGACCGAATGCAGGAGGTAAATCAATTGCCATGCAAACAGTTGCTTTGGTACAATACATGTTCCAATGTGGAATGTTAGTACCAATGGTAGAAGGATCTAAAATGGGTATTTTTGAAGATATAATGATGGATTATGGCGATGATCAATCATTAGAAAATGACTTATCTACCTATTCTTCTCATCTAACAAATATGAGAGCAATGCTAACAAAGGGTAGTGAGAAATCTTTGATAACCATTGATGAATTTGGGTCTGGAACTGAACCAGAATTAGGTGGAGTGATTGCAGAATCAATTTTAGAACAAATGAACCGTCAGCAAATGTGGGGTTGTATTACAACTCACTACGCTAACCTGAAATTTTATGCAGAAAAAGAGGTTGGTTTACAAAATGGAGCAATGCGTTACGATGTTGAGAAACTACAACCACTGTATAAATTAGAGCAAGGCCAGCCAGGTAGTTCGTTTGCTTTAGAAATTGCACAAAAAATTGGCTTGCCTAAAAAGGTAGTTAATATAGCACGACATAAGGCAGGGCGTAAAAAGATTAATATGGAAGAATTACTTCGTAATCTTGAAGAAGAGAAGAAGGAATTTTCTCAGAAGAATAGTGAGGTACGTCGTTTAGAACAGAAATTAAAATCTGCCAAAGAAAAATTTGAAATAAGATCAATAGAGCTTCAGAATAAGAAGCAATCAATTATAAATAAAGCAAGAGAAGACGCTCAAAAGGTTTTAGATACTGCTAATAAAAAGATTGAACATACTATTAAAGAAATCCGTGAGTCGAATGCTGAAAAGGAGAAAACTAAAAAGCTTCGTCAAAACATGGAAAACTTTAGAGTAAGTAATCAGCCAACAAAAGGCAATGATAAAGCTAAAAAGGAAGAGGTTTCTTACGAAGTGATAGGGGGGACAATTACCATCGGTGATGCTGTTCGAGTAAAAGGACAACCAACTATTGGCGAAGTTATTTCTTTATCACCTAAAGAAGCTGAAATTATAATTGGTGATTTAAGAACGAAAGTGAAGTTAAATCGCCTTGAACGAATTAGTAAGAAAGAATTTAGAAAAGAAGTTCGAGAAAAATCAATTGGTGTTAGTGCAGCTTCTAGCATAACGCAAAAAAGAGTCGATTTTAAATCTCAACTTGACCTTAGAGGAAAAAGAGCTGAAGAGGTAATGTATGATTTAGATGACTTTATGGATTCAGCAATTATGCTTGGAGAAACTTCTGTAAGGATTGTACATGGCAAAGGTACAGGAGCTTTAAGAGAGGTGGTTCGTAATCACCTTAGAACATTTAAAGGAATTAAAAATGTAGCAGATGATCACCCAGATAGAGGTGGAGCAGGAGTGACTGTTGTTACATTGAGATAATAGAAGGAAGTTGTACAGTGTTGTACAACTTCTTTTTTTTTGAAGCTAATTTTATACTTTAACAAGAAAAATTAACATTCATTATTAAAATCTTATTAACAATTAAAAGGTATTGTTTAAAAAATATTATATATTTGAATACCAAAAGATGAAATTATGTTTCTATCCTTTGGACTTCATAGCTGGTTGAAATCGTGAGCATGATTAGCCTCATGTTTACGTGCTTTATGTTACTCATAAAGTTGAAACGCTCAATATCGATTAGATATTGGGCGTTTCTTTTTTGCTATTTATTTTCTTTGATGTTATCAAGCTTCCATGTTTTATCAAACCAAGCTTGTTGAGGTCCATAAATTCTAAAGTATGTAAACCAATTTTGACCCTCTAAAGTTTTAACCCAATTTTTCTCCATTCCTTTAGGGCAATTTGGTCCAATGAAAACATCGAAAGAACCATCTTTATTCTGGACTAGATTATTACTCGAATTTACTTCTGACTTATCAGTTCCATTAGGAATTAAAATTCTATTATGTGATTCATAAATGCAAACAGACCAAAATTGACTAGCAGGAACATCTTTTGGTATATGTAAAATATAATTTCCACCACCATCAAAGCCTTTGTTGTTTTCATCATAATATTGTCCTACATAAACAGAACCTGGACCTGGCTTTGAACAAACCATTGCATTTGTAGAACCAATTGCTTCATGAAACCAAGAGGCTCTTTCATCTAATTGATCATAGTACTCAGTTTTTTGATTGGCATTATTTACAAGTGCAACTCTCCAGTTATTAGAAGGATCATCCCACCAAATTCCTTTCTCAACCCTTTTGCGGAAAGAGTTATTGATAGCCATTTGGTATCCTAGTTTTTCACCTTCAATAAGAATTCTTTTTTGACGCTCGTTTGGTAAAAAAGGTTTCCCTTTCTCAATACCTAAATTTTTAAGCATTGCTAAGAAAAAGCGATCTCTTTCTTGTACAACTTCTCTTTGAATTACTTCATTTAGATTTTCCCAAAATAACATACCGTGAGGTTGAGCTTGAATAAAAGCATCCCCTTTTTTTTCTAGCATTGGTCTACCTTTAAGATTGGGTTGATCTAGTGGGTAAGCAGTGAATTCATTATTTACTCTACGTCTTTCTTTCTGGTCAACTTCCATATTTCTAGTACCAAACCAAACAATTGAAGTAGGGCAATGCACAACAGTGTACCCTTTAGTGTCGCTTGGTACATCTTGTCCTGGTCCTATAACTAATAATTTAGTGCCTTGCCCTTTATCATTACCAGTTATACCGCAATCAATAATTGGTCTTTGCCAAGCATCAGCAACGTAGCCCGCAGTTTTTCCTTTAGGTATTTCCCAAACAGCAGGTCCTAATTTATTGAAATCATAAAAGGCAATTACATACTGCACAGTTTGGTTTGGAGTTAATATACCAGCTACTCCTTCTCTTCCGGTGTAAAGTACAAATTGCCCATCGTTACTAGCTCCTGCATCAATATTTGCGTTTTCCCAACCTTTTTCTCCAATAGTTGGTATGGCCCATAAATAGAGTTGTGTAGCTCTTTGTAAGTCCATCTGATCATATAATGCGTTGCTTTCTTGTTTGGTTGGTACGCCGTTATTGGATTCAAATTGAGCAAAACTAAGTGTTGACATGAGTCCAATTAAAATAGAAAATATAGTTTTTTTCATAACCTTTTTGTAGTGATTAAATGAATAATTAATTCTATTTTTATTAACGCTTATCTTAGTATGTGTTTTTCTTTAATTAGTTCATAAAAGGGCACGAATAAGCTCAAATTGATCAAAATGACTATGAGTGAAAGAATAGAATTTATTCAAGGTTCGTCAACTACCTTATTTAGGCAGTTAGAAGAAATTTATAATGTGAAAACTGTTGATAATCAGATAGTAGTTGAAAATTCTTCATTAAACTTAACCTTCAACGTTCTTCAGCCATTTGATGGGATTGAAATAATAATTCATAAAATAAAATTCTTTGTTGATACTGAATATATTGTAAAAGGGAGTGAAATTGATAATTATATTTATTTCAAGTTCAATTATAAAGCGAGTGATACTATACAGCTATTAGATGATGTATATGACTATCAAAGTAACGATAACGGAATGTCAATTTACTCAACTGGAATACCATTAATAATCAATTATAAAGTAGGAGATGTAGCTGAATGGGTTTCAGTAAGAATTTCCAAAGATTATTATCATAACAAGTTGTCTTTTTTAGCAAATTATATTGGAGAAGTCTTTAACAAAGAAAATCCATGGGCAGTTTTTGATATCGTTCCGTTAAAGGTGTATTTATCTTTAAAAGAAATAATGAATCAAGAGCATGGATCAAGAATATTAAAAAATGGTATTATCGTTTCAAAAGTGATTGAATGCTTAGCGTATTTTTTAGATAGAGTTATTGATCGAGAACGTTTAGAAAAACCAAATCAAACTATTCATCCTGATGATTTAATTTTAATGTCAACTATAAAAAATGAGTTACTATCGTTGAATGTTAAAACTCCTTCATTAACAGATTTAAGTAAACAGTATGGGATATCAGTATCTAAGCTTAAACGAGATTTTAATAGTGTTTTTGGTACTTCAGTTCATAAATTCCATTTAGATTATAAATTAGAAACATCGCGTATATTATTAACGTCTCAATCTTATTCAATTACAGAGGTATCAAGGAAGTTAGGTTTTTCTAGGGTGTCAAAATTTTCTTTGGCTTTTAAAAATAAATTTGGCTATTCACCAAAAGATATAGCTCAAAAGTTTCAAAAATAAAAGAGGTTCTATCGAATTTAATCAATAGAACCTCTCTGTATTTGTAGATATAAATTATGCTATCTCTTGATGCCGAATTTATTTTCCATATGATCCCAATAAGTATTTAAACTATCTTTCATGTCTTTCCTTAAAATTAATAAACCAATAAGGTTAGGAATAGTCATTAGAGCAATTGTAATGCCCGAGAGAGTCCAAATTATAGTAGTATCTGCAAAAGATCCGATAAAGAAAGCTCCAACATATACAATTCTAAAATACTTAACAGAAGCACTTCCAAATAAGAAAGTCATGGCTCTATCTCCATAGTACGACCAAGAAATAGCCGTTGAGAAGGCAAAGAGTAAAAGACCTATTGTTACAATGTATTTACCATATTCTCCAAAATAACTTCTACTAAATGCTAAACTTGTAAGAGGAGCACTATGTATTAAAGATTTACCTGTTATTACTAACCCATCTTTCCATTGTACTTTACCTTTAGTTACTTTTAGATGGCCAGAATAAGGCTGTCCTTGATAAGTAACTTTTACATCCTCAGCAAGAGAACGAGCATGAATTAAAGTAACTGTATTTTTTATTGTACCGTTTACAACATTTAACTCTCCATCAAAAACAGGAAGAGTTTCTTCTCCACTAATATGATAAGCTAACTTCTCTCTGTCGTTATTAGGGTTGTTTTTGCTATCGTCGTAAACTGTATTTAAAACTTGCATATCTGTTTGTTGAAAAGTATTGTCAACTTTTTCTCTCCAAACATTTGATGAAAGCAATGCTAAACCTGTTAAACTACAGATAACAATTGTATCTATAAATGGTTCTAAAATAGCAACCATACCTTCTGATACAGGCTCCTTTGTTTTTGCAGATGCGTGAGCAATCGGAGCAGAACCTTGTCCTGCCTCATTAGAGAATAACCCTCTATTGACACCTCTATTAAAAGCAAAAGCTAATGTTGCACCTAAGAAACCACCTGTTGCAGATGTACCGCTAAAAATATCACCTACTACTCTTGCAATTGAACTAGGAATATTTTCAAAATTATAGAAAATAACTGCTAGACATCCAATAAAATAGATGACAGCCATAATCGGAACTAATTTTTCTGTTACCGAAGCAATTCTCTTAATACCTCCTAAAATTACAAAGGCTAACATTACAGATAATACTGCTCCAGTAATGTATTGTTCCACTCCAAAAGTGGCAAACATAGAAGAAGCAATACTATTTACTTGTGGTAAATTACCTGTTCCAAAAGAAGATAATACTGTAGCAATAGCAAATAAAACAGCCATCCAATTCATGTTTAGCTTGTTTTTCATGAAATACATTGGGCCACCTGCCATTGTACCATCTGCCGTTTTTTCTCTGTATTTATGAGATAATGTTACTTCTACAAACTTTGTTGTCATACCAAAAAAGGCAGTAACTACCATCCAAAATAGTGCTGCAGGTCCACCTAAATGAATTGCAAGTGCTACACCTGCAATATTTCCTGTTCCAACTGTTCCAGAAAGAGCAGTTGCTAGAGCTTGAAAGTGAGAAGTGTCTCCTTCATCATCTTTTTCGTCGTATTTACCTTTAACCACATCTATTGCGTGTTTAAAGAAACGAATTTGTGGAAATTGTAAGTAGACAGTAAAAAATAAACCTGTTAGTAATAGTAAGGCTACGAACCAATAGGACCCACCAATATAACTATCTATAAGGCTTAAAATATCGTTTAAATGTTGCATGTGTTTGACTGTATAGCGTAGTGTCTAAAGCTTGATTATATTTTGATGTATGTAAAAAAATGTACGCGAATTTATCAAAAGTTAAATAGAATACTATGACTTTTTAGTTTCTAAATCGTTTTTTGAAGAAAATTAGTGGTTTATATAAATGTTTAACAACTAATCGAGTTCAATTATTGAGATATCAAGTAATTGCCTTAAGTATCAGAAATAATTAAACAATTTTTTATAAAAAACAGACTAATTAACGCTTATTCTTCTATAATTTGTGTGATTAAAACGAGTAAAATTGTAGCTTGCGATTCAAAATTCTCACAGCAAATTTTGTGGCCAGTTGTAGGGACACAAATGGGAGAATAACATTTTAAATCTTATACCACAATGATTAAAGTTACATTGCCGGATAATTCGGTAAGAGAGTATGAAAGCGGAGCAACTTCTTTAGATGTTGCAAAAAGTATAAGCGAAGGCTTAGCAAGAAACGTATTAGCCGCTGAGGTTAATGGTGAAGTTTGGGATGCAACCAGACCTTTAACCGCAGACTCAAATGTAAAATTATTAACGTGGAATGATACGGATGGCAAATCTACATTTTGGCATTCATCAGCTCACTTGATGGCCGAGGCATTGGAGGCTTTATATCCAGGCGTGAAATTAGGTATTGGACCTTCTATCGAAAATGGTTTCTACTATGATGTAGATTTTATGGATTATGATTTCTCTTCTGATGACTTACCAAAGGTTGAACAGAAGATGAAAGAATTGGCTAAGAAAAAGAACCTGTATTTGCGTTCTGATGTTTCTAAAGCTGATGCCATAAAATATTTTGAAGAAAAAGAAGATCCTTACAAACTTGATCTTTTAGAAAGATTAGAAGATGGTACAATCACTTTCTACAAGCAAGGAGAATTTACAGATTTATGTCGTGGACCTCATATTCCAAATACAGGCTTTGTAAAAGCTATTAAGTTAACTAGTGTAGCTGGTGCTTATTGGAGAGGAGACGAGAAAAATAAAATGCTTACACGTATTTATGGTATTACATTCCCTAAAGCAAAGGAATTAAATGAATACTTAGAACGTGTTGAAGAAGCAAAGAAAAGAGATCATAGAAAGGTAGGTCAAGAACTTGATTTATTTACATTCTCTCAACGTGTTGGTCTTGGTTTGCCATTATGGTTACCAAAAGGAGCAACTCTTAGAGAGCGTTTAGAAAATTTCTTAAGAAAAGCACAAGCTAAAGCAGGTTACCAACAAGTGGTTACTCCACATATTGGATCAAAAGATCTTTATGTAACTTCTGGTCACTATGCTAAATACGGAGAGGATTCATTCCAACCAATTCGTACTCCAAACGAAGGTGAAGAGTATTTATTGAAACCAATGAACTGTCCTCATCACTGTGAAATTTACCGTTCACGCCCTCACTCTTACAGAGATTTACCAATTCGTTTAGCTGAATTTGGTACTGTATATAGATATGAGCAAAGTGGTGAATTACATGGTCTGACAAGGGTACGTGGTTTTACTCAAGACGATGCTCACTTATTCTGTCGTCCAGATCAAGTAAAAGAAGAATTTTCTAAAGTAATTGATCTTGTATTGTATGTCTTCAAATCTTTAGGTTTTGTAGATTATATGGCACAAATCTCATTAAGAGATAAAGAAGATCGTGCAAAATATATTGGTAACGAAGCTGATTGGGATAGAGCAGAAAAGGATATTGAAGAAGTAGCTGCAGAAAAAGGACTTAACACTGTTGTTGAGTACGGAGAAGCAGCATTCTACGGTCCTAAGCTTGACTTTATGGTGCGTGATGCATTAGGGAGATCGTGGCAATTAGGTACAATCCAAGTAGATTACCAATTACCACAACGTTTTGAATTAGAGTACAAAGACTCTGATAATTCTATGAAACGTCCTGTTATGATTCACAGAGCTCCATTTGGTTCAATGGAACGTTTTATTGCGATCTTAATTGAGCACACAGGTGGTAATTTCCCATTATGGTTAGCTCCAGAACAATTTACATTGTTGCCTGTTTCTGATAAATATAACGACTACGCTTATGGTGTTATGTCTATGTTAGAAGAAGAAGGATTTACAGGAACTGTAGATGCAAGAGCAGAAAAAATTGGACGTAAGATACGTGATGCTGAAGTACAAAAAACACCTTACATGTTAATTGTAGGTGAAAAAGAAATGGAAGGAAATTCTGTTTCGGTACGTAGAAAAGGCGAAGGCGATATTGGTATGTTAGAATTACCTGCTTTTGTTGAATTATTCAAGAAAGAAACAGCAGTTTAATTGCTGATATGATATAAAAAATGAGTTGTGACTTTTTAGTTGCAACTCATTGTTATTTTAAACTAATAAATAGATTTAACCATGGTGTATGATGTAATCATCATAGGTGCTGGAATTGTAGGTATGGCATCTGCAATGAAAATTAAACAGCAATCTCCTGAGTTAAGAGTACTTGTACTGGAAAAGGAAGAGGGCGTTGCTAAACATCAAACCGGACACAATAGTGGGGTTATTCATTCGGGTTTATACTACAAACCAGGTAGTCATAAAGCGTTGAATTGTATTGATGGTTATAACCAGCTGATAAAATTTTGTGATGAGGAGAACGTGAAATACGACCTGTGTGGTAAGATCGTTGTTGCTACTGATCAAAAAGAATTAGAAAATTTAAATGCCTTATATGAAAGAGGTATTCAAAATGGACTAACGGATTTAAAGAAATTATCTTCTTCGGAAATTAAAGAGTATGAACCTTATTGTACAGGTATTGCAGGACTTCACGTTCCACAAACAGGTATAATAGATTATACAGAAGTTACGGAGAAATATAAAGAAGTTTTTACGGAACGTTTTGGCGGTATAGTAAAATTTGGTCACCAAGTAGAAGATATTCGTTTAGGAAGTATTGGAGCTGAAGTTGCTACTTCTAGGGGAGTTTTTAGATCTCATTTGGTGGTTAACTGTGCAGGTTTGTATAGTGATAGAATTGCTCAATTAGCACTAAAGCAATTGGATGTTAGAATTATCCCTTTTAGAGGAGAATACTACGAAATCAAGCCAAATAAGCATTACCTAGTTAAAAACCTTATTTATCCAGTTCCAGATCCTTCATTCCCGTTCTTAGGAGTTCATTTTACAAGAATGATTAATGGAGGTGTTGAAGCAGGACCTAACGCAGTATTGGCGTACAAGAGAGAAGGGTATACGAAAACTGATATCAATGTAGGAGAACTTTTTGAGTCGCTTACATGGAAAGGTTTTATTAAGATAGCCTCAAAATATTGGCCAACTGGCATTGGAGAAATGTACCGCTCTTATTCCAAATCGGCATTTACAAAAGCACTTCGCCGTCTTTTACCGGATTTAAAAGAATCTGATTTAAAGAAAGGTGGAGCAGGAGTTAGAGCTCAAGCATGTGATAAAGATGGAGGGTTAATAGATGATTTCTTATTTGTAGAAGAATCAAGGATGATAAATGTATTAAACGCACCGTCTCCAGC
Organism: Flammeovirga pectinis; assembly: GCF_003970675.1. Lineage (GTDB taxonomy): Bacteria > Bacteroidota > Bacteroidia > Cytophagales > Flammeovirgaceae > Flammeovirga > Flammeovirga pectinis. The sequence continues at coordinate 2,496,850 of NZ_CP034562.1, read as the reverse complement.
GGCAACTTCTTCACTAGCTATCGGTGATACGATTGCTGGAAAAGTATTTGCAAAGCTTAATAATAACTAAGAATTTTAAAAGAGTATAGAATTTATTTAGATTCTATACTCTTGAAATTCAGTATAAAATTAAGTTGTTATATTTTTTTTACAAAATATAGTTTGGATATAAATTATCTACGCTTACCTTTGCACTCGCAATGACACAAACGGTGTCTATTTTAATGTAATGATCGGGATGTTAGCTCAGTTGGTTTAGAGCACCTGCCTTACAAGCAGGGGGTCATAGGTTCGAATCCTATACGTCCCACCAATTCACGTAAGTGTATTGGGATGTTAGCTCAGTTGGTTTAGAGCACCTGCCTTACAAGCAGGGGGTCATAGGTTCGAATCCTATACGTCCCACACAATTCACATTAAGTGTATTGGGGTGTTAGCTCAGTTGGTTTAGAGCACCTGCCTTACAAGCAGGGGGTCACAGGTTCGAATCCTGTACGCCCCACTTTTGACATATTTATTTCGGGATGTTAGCTCAGTTGGTTTAGAGCACCTGCCTTACAAGCAGGGGGTCATAGGTTCGAATCCTATACGTCCCACACAATTCACGCAAGTGTATTGGGATGTTAGCTCAGTTGGTTTAGAGCACCTGCCTTACAAGCAGGGGGTCATAGGTTCGAATCCTATACGTCCCACACGCAATTCACGTAAAGTGATTGGGATGTTAGCTCAGTTGGTTTAGAGCACCTGCCTTACAAGCAGGGGGTCACAGGTTCGAATCCTGTACGTCCCACATTTGATTTATTATTTCGGGATGTTAGCTCAGTTGGTTTAGAGCACCTGCCTTACAAGCAGGGGGTCATAGGTTCGAATCCTATACGTCCCACCAATTCACGTATGTGTATTGGGATGTTAGCTCAGTTGGTTTAGAGCACCTGCCTTACAAGCAGGGGGTCATAGGTTCGAATCCTATACGTCCCACACAAAAATAAGGATACATCGACAAGGTGTGTCCTTTTTTTGTACCCTTTTGATTTTTAATCATTTATTCAAGAAATATTATCACTTTTTTGATTGGATATCCGTTTATAGTTCTAACTTTGCACCGCAAATAATCACAGTTAAATTATTTGCTTCAAATGGCTATCGATCCAAGTAAAGTTTTGTACGAGGCACTCACATATGATGATGTGCTATTAAGACCAGGTTTTTCTCAAATCCTTCCGAGAGAAACGACTACAAAAACCATGTTAACGAAAAACATCGCATTAAACATTCCTTTAGTGTCTGCGGCGATGGATACAGTTACCGAAGCTGATTTGGCAATTGCTATGGCTTTAGAAGGAGGTTTAGGCTTCATTCATAAGAACATGACAATTCAACAACAGGCTTCCCAAGTACGAAAAGTCAAGCGTTCGCAAAGCGGTATGATCTTAGATCCTGTTACCCTTACAGCGAACAAAACATTATTCGAAGCAAACGAATTAATGAGGGAATATAAGATTGGTGGTATTCCAGTAATCGACGAAGAAGGCATCTTAATTGGTATTTTAACCAACAGAGATCTTCGCTTCCAAAAAGACTTAAGTGTTGCAGTAAAAGAAATCATGACGCGTGAAAACTTAATCACAGCGGCTGATGGAATTACTTTAGATGAGGCTCAAGATATTCTTCAAGAGCATAAAATTGAAAAACTTCCTATCGTAAGTAAATCATACAAATTAGTTGGTTTGGTAACTTACAGAGATATTCTTAAAAATAAGAATAGACCAAACGCTTGTAAAGATCAATATGGTCGTTTACGTGTTGGTGCTGCAGTTGGTGTAACTGGAGACTTAATGGAAAGGGTTTCAGAATTAGTGGCAGCAGGTGTAGATGTTATCGGTTTAGATACAGCTCACGGTCACTCTAAAGGTGTTATAGACGCTCTTAAGAAAGTAAAGAAAGAATTCCCAGATTTAGACGTTGTCGTAGGTAACGTTGCAACTGAAGAAGGTGCAAGAGCACTAGCTGAAGCTGGTGCAGACGGTGTGAAAGTAGGTGTAGGTCCAGGTTCTATCTGTACTACTCGTATTATTGCAGGTGTTGGTGTACCTCAGTTATCTGCTGTTTTCGAAGCTGCTGCAGCTTTAAGAGAGCTAGGTGTTCCGTTTATTGCAGATGGAGGTGTTCGTTTTTCAGGAGATTTAGTAAAAGCCTTAGCAGGTGGTGCTGATGTTGTAATGATTGGTTCATTATTAGCAGGTACAGATGAAGCTCCTGGAGATATGATTATCTTTGAAGGACGTAAATTTAAAGCATACCGAGGAATGGGATCTGTTGAAGCAATGAACCAAGGTTCTAAAGACAGATACTTCCAAGATGCTGAAGATGATATTAAAAAATTAGTTCCAGAAGGAATTGCAGGACGTGTGCCTTACAAAGGCAGTGTTGAAGAAGTACTTTACCAATTAGTTGGTGGTCTTAAAGCCGGAATGGGCTACTGTGGTGCTGGTTCTATTGAGCAACTTAAAGATGCTAAATTTGTAAAAATTACTGGTGCAGGTGTGAAAGAATCTCACCCACACGATGTAACAATTACAAGAGAAGCACCTAACTATTCTTCTAAAGGATAGTAAGTTTAAGTAGCTTAAATAAGGAAAGGCTCAGTGAATTTAATTTCTCTGAGCCTTTTTTATTTGCCAATTTTATTAAATATGTTTATTTATTTGACATGTAATGTTTATTTTTAATCAAATTATAAACATTAATTATGGTAGTAGCACCTTTGTCAGAGAGATTGAGACCTAAAACTATTTTTGAAGTAGTTGGGCAACAGCATCTTTTATCAAAAAATGGCGTTTTTACACGAATGGTGGAAAGTAAAACAATTCCATCTATGATTCTTTGGGGACCTCCCGGAGTTGGTAAAACAACTTTAGCGAGGTTACTTGCTGAATCAACCAAAAGACCCTTTAAAACTTTAAGTGCAGTAAGTGCCGGTGTTAAAGATGTAAGAGAAGTGATAAAGGACGCTAGCTATGCTTATGGAACAATCTTATTTATAGATGAGATTCATCGCTTTAGTAAGTCGCAGCAAGATGCGTTATTGAATGCTGTAGAGAAAGGTATTGTGGTGTTGATAGGAGCTACTACAGAAAACCCATCTTTTGAAGTTAATTCGGCTTTAATATCAAGAAGCCAAGTATATTGTTTAGAGCCCTTAAAGAAGGAAGATCTACTATTGCTAATTGATAGAGCTTTAGAAAAGGATGTCGTTCTCAAGAAAAAAAACATATCAATTAAAGAAAATAATGATCTACTAAGGTATTCTGGAGGCGATGCTCGAAGATTATTAAACCTTTTAGAGTTATCTATTGAAGCAGCAAAACCTAACGCAGTTGGTGAAATTGAGATAACAGACCAATTGGTTTCTTTAGTTGCACAGCAAAAGGCGGTCAGATATGATAAAAAAGGAGAGAATCATTACGATATCATTTCTGCCCTTATTAAATCTATTAGAGGATCTGATCCAAATGCAGCCGTGTATTGGTTGGCTAGAATGATTGAAGGAGGAGAAGACCCTAAATTTATTGCAAGACGCTTGATTATCTCTGCAGCTGAAGATGTAGGGAATGCAAATCCTACGGCTTTAATAGTAGCAAATAATTGTATGCAGGCAATTCAGTACATTGGAATGCCAGAAGGTAGAATAGTACTTTCTCAAGCAACTACTTATTTAGCATGTTCCCCTAAAAGTAATGCCGCTTATGCTGCTATTGGTAAGGCACAAAAAATAGTGAAACATACTGGTGATTTGCCCGTTCCATTGCACTTAAGGAATGCTTCTACACAGTTACTAAAAGAATTGGGGTATGCAGACGCGTATATTTACCCTCATGATGATCCCCAAGGCTTTATTTCTCAGGAGTATATGCCAGAAGGACTAGAAGGTGAGCCGTTATTTATACCAAAGAAAAATAGTAGGGAACAGGAGATGTTAAAACGATTACAATTGATGTGGGGTAAAAAGTACAATTATTGACAAAAGCTTCTAAAGTGTACTGATGTATGTCAACATTTATTAATGAATATTGTCTGAAATTGCTTAGGTAATAAAAACAACAAGACCACAACCAATACGGCAATGATAAACATCAACACACAAAAAGTAAATATCTTCGATATGAACGGTACTTTTACTTTAAGAAACACAGTAAAGATTCCTTACCTAGGAATGAATGTATCGCACATTGAAGAAGGAAAAGCAATTGCTGATGCAACAAGAAGAGCACTGTCAATTGGTTATAAGTATTTTGATACGTCTGCAAACTATCAAAACGAAGTAGGTTTCGGAGAAGCGATAGCTTCTTCTAAAATGAACAGAGAAAAAGTGTTTGTCTCCTCAAAAATAGCAGACAGAGATCAAGGTTTTGAGCCATTGATTACAGCATTTAACAGAACACTAAATAACATGAAGCTAGATTATCTAGACTTAGTGTTAATACAGCACCCTATAGAAGGGAAAATACAAGAATCATGGAGGGCTTTAGAGCAACTTTATGTAGAGCGTAGAGTGAGAGCGATTGGAGTTTGCAATTTTAATGTGGCACAACTAAAAGAACTTATTGCTAATGCTGATGTTTTTCCTGTTGTAAATCAAATAGAATACAATCCTTTACATGTAGATCATGATATAATTGAATTCTGTAAAGAAAATGGTATTCAAGTAATATCAATTGGTTCTTTAAAACATGGAGAAGTTTTAGAACTAGAAGAAGTGAAGAAATTGGCAGAAAAATATGATGTTTTCCCTTGTCAAATTGTTTTAAGATGGGTGCTCCAAAATGGAGTAGTGTCATTACCTCAAGCAGAAATTAGAGAACATATAATATCGAACTCTGCCTTATTTAATTTTGAACTTACAGAAGAAGATATGAGTTTGTTAAATTCTCTATCTAGTACAGAATTAGTGTAGATTAAATATTTCAGAAATATAACTTTAGCGATCAAATGTATAATTTGATCGCTATTTTTTTGTTTAACCCTTTATGTTAACGATTGTTTATAAATAATTCACGTTCTTTAAAGCTTATAAGTATAAATTTCATTTTTCAATAAACTAAACACTCATAAAATCCCTATGCATATACAAATTGTGTGTATAGCTTCTGATCCCGTAAATCCTGAAGTAGACCAAGAATTAGGTTATTTAATAGCAGATGCTATTCAAGTATCTCTCAAAGAAATGAGAGCAACTTCTATTACTATGGAAGTAACTTCTGGCATTGAAGCTAACCCAACAGCAGATGCTGTTATTTGGTTACTTGGCGGTGATCTTGATTTGAAAGATGTTTCTCTTAACGAAGGACAAAAAAATTATAAATTATTAGTTGATAGCTTAGGATATCACAATCAGCCACAGTCTTTGCAACCTTTAAAGTCTTATTATCTATCTAAATATGAGACAAGAATTGGAAAGCAGGTTACTTTAACTATTCCTTTAGATGAAGGTTATCGGGTGTATTTTTGGTTAGTGATTTCTGATCTAGCTTTAGATATTTTTGATGAGAAGAACAATAGGGACTATAAAGCAAACGTTTTTCTGGGAGAAGTTACGGATGATCTAAGAATGGAAAGACTTTTGTTAAAAAGAGATTTGAAAGCATATGGTTTTCAAATTTACCCCAAAAGAGACTATTCTTATGATACAGATGAACTTACAAGGTTACAATGGAAAGATCTTGATAATTCATGTATCGCAATTCATCTTGCAGGAGGACGTGAAGGAGTTGATATAGGTCATGAATCTTATTCTTTTCAAGAATGGCAAGAAAAAGTTTCAGAAACATATGTTAAACAGAATAATAATAGAATAAAGAAATTTGTATGGGTACCGCCTGCAATTCGATTTTTTTCAGATAAAAGGAAATTTTATATTGAAAAATTACTGAAGAATATTGATGAGCACGAGCAAACGTATACTTTTAAGACAGATCTAGAGAGGTTCAAGACAATTCTTCATAACGAATTACGTGCAGGCGATAAAGGAGATGATTATGAAGAAATTGATGAATTTTATAAAAAGAAAGTCTACATAATGAGCGATGTTGCCGATACTGAATCTGCAACAGGGTTAGGACAACGTTTGTCTACAATGGGGTTTGGTGTGTTAAGTTTAGGTACCGGTCAAGGTGCTAAAATGATGAGAAGACAGCACCAAAGACATTTACAAATTTGTAATAGCACAATTGTATTTGTAGACAAAGCGCCTGAAGAGTGGATTATTGCTAAACTTCAGGATAATTTAAGAGCATCAGGGCTTGGACGAAAAGAGCCTTTAAATATAAAAGCAGTAGTTACAGCTAATTACAGTACAGCTACTAGGTTAACTAAATTATTAGATGAGAACCCATTATATCACTCAGTTGGTGTATTTACCAATGATGATGTAATGATTTCGGATGATTTACTTAGTTTTTTATCTTCACTTTCAGAATAAAGTTGTAATTTTAACGACTAGCTATTTTTACTCAAATACATGAATTCATTCTCATCCACAAATACAGAAGCACAAAAGCTTATTTTAGGAGCTGATTTTAATCCATTCCCAGGATTGAGACCATTCCGTACGGATGAAACTTTCTTATTTTTTGGTAGAGACGGACAAACCGAAGAAGTTCTTTGGAGATTAGAGAAAAACAGGTTTGTAGCAGCATTAGGAGCCTCTGGTAGTGGTAAATCATCACTTATATATTGTGGTTTAATACCAGCTTTACAAGGTGGTTTTATGGAGAAGCAAGGTTCTTCATGGAATATATCTAGTTCAAGACCAGGAACAGACCCTATTAAGAATCTAGCACTTGCCGTATTAGAGTCTACAAGATCATATAAAGAAAAACCAGACGAAGAAAAGGAATTACTGCTTAATATTGCAATAACAATGTTATTAAGTAGTTCAAAGGGTTTAGTAAACCTTGTTGAACGCCTCCAAGAAGAAGAAGAGGATAATTTCTTAATACTAATAGATCAGTTCGAAGAATTATTTAGGTTCTCAAGATTAGAATCTGAAGATGTTTCTGTAGGAATGGCATCTGCTTTTGTTAAACTTCTAGTAGAAGCAACAAAGCAAAGTAAGGTGCCCATTTTTGTTGTAATGACAATGCGTTCAGATTACATTGGTGATTGTGCTCGTTTCCCTGAACTAACCTATTTAATAAATGAAAGTCATTATCTAATACCTCAAATGACTAGAGAGCAGAAGCAAGAAGCAGTTCTTGGTCCTGTGTCTGTAGGAGGTGCAAAAATTAGTGCCAGATTACTCCAACGCCTTTTAAATGATTTGGGGGATACCCAAGATCAATTACCAATTATGCAACATGCATTGATGCGTACTTGGGAATATTGGAGTGCTCATTCTAATGATAATGAAGGTATTGATGTTCATCATTATGAAGCAATTGGTGGTATGGCTGAGGCTTTATCACAACATGCTGATGAAGCTTACAGAGAATTAACAGAAGAAGAAAAAGTAATTTGTGAAAAACTTTTTAAAGCATTAACGGAAAAAGGTGATGATGGAAGAGGAATTAGGCGTCCTACAAAATTAAAAAAATTAGCTGCAATTGCAGAAACAGAAGAGTTAGTTGTTACGTGTATAGTTGATAGGTTCAGAACTTCTGGTAGAACTCTATTAATGCCAGATCAACGTTTTACAATTGATTCTAATACTGTAATCGATATTTCTCATGAATCTTTAATGCGTGTTTGGATACGCTGCAGAGATTGGGTAGATGAAGAATTTGAGGCAGTAAAGATATATAAGCGACTTTCTGAGGCAGCTTCTTTATATCAACAAGGTAAAGCGAGTTTATGGCGTCCGCCAGATTTATATATTGCTATACAGTGGAGAGAAAGGTTTCAGCCAAACTTATCATGGGCAGTTCAATATGAGCCTTCTTATGAGCGCACGGTAACTTTTCTAAAGACTTCTCAGGAAGAATATGAAGAAGAACAACGTGTAAAAGAACGTTTACAAAAGCGTATAGTAAAGCGTACAAAGGTTATTGCATTAATTTTAGCAGCAGCTACAATTGGAGCAATAATGTTAGTAATATTTGCTCAATTAAAAACTAGAGATGCAGAACTTGCGGCAATAGAAGCCAAAGAATTTGGTGAAAAAGCAAATGAAAGTGCTAAAGCAGCAGAAGATGCATTACTTAAAGCCGAAGCAGAACAGTTAAAAGCAGAAGAGGCCGCTAAAGAAGCGAAATTACAAACGTTACTTGCACAACAGGCAAAAGACTCTGCAGAATACCAGAAAAATAAGGCGATTGAGCAGTCTCGAATTGCAATTTTGGCTCAAAAAGAAGCGGAAATTCAGAAACGAAGTGCGGAACAAGCAAAAGAGGAGGCCGTTGCTTCTGCACAATTAGCAGATCAAAGATCTCAAGAGGCAGAAGAACAAAAACGTGAAGCAGATAATGCGAAAGCATCTGCAGATACTTTACGTTTCCTTTCTATTGCACAAGCATTAGCAGTAAAATCATTACAATTAAAAGATCCAGAACAAAAAGGATTACTTGCTTCACAAGCACACGTGTTTAATGAAGAGTATAGAGGTCTTTCTCCAAACCCTGATGTTTTTCAAGGTCTATATCAAGCAGTAAAAGGGTTTAAAGGGGATGATTTTAACCTTATGAAAGGTCATGATGATTATGTTAGAACATTATATTATGATCAAAATGTTTCTGCTTTGTATTCAGCTGGTTCTGACGGAACTTTAAGGAAATGGGGTGATGAAAGCCTTACGTCGGAAGTCTTGTCAAAAGATAATGGAGTTGTTCGAGGTTTAATAATTTCAAAAGAGAAAAATATAGCTGCAATTTTTACAGAAAGCGGTAAAGTAAATGTATTTTCTTATCCAGATTTCAAACTTATAAAAGAAATTAAAGTTTCTAGTAGAAAGCTATGGACTGGATCATTTGATAAATATGGTGATAGACTTTTTGTAGCAGGGCAAGGAACAACAATTTATTCTGTAGATATGGAATCTTTTGCAGTTTCTGAGTTTGCTAAAGTAAAAAATCAAATTAATAAAATTCTTGTTTCAAATTTAGATGGGAGCCTTTGGGCAATGAACAGTAAGGGTTCTACATCTAAATTCTGTACTGATAATACTTGTACCGAAACGGTTGTTTATGCGGATCAAGGGGTTGCAGGGACAGCATTGGCATTTTCTGAAGATGGTAAAATGGTTGCTCTTGGTTTTGAAGATGGTAAATTAATCCTTTGGGATAGAATAACGGGTTCCGAAATAGATAATTTACAAGGGCACGATACTAGAGTAACTTCACTAAAGTTTGATAATGATAGAAAGCGTTTAGTGAGTACATCTTTAGATGGTTCTGCTCGTATTTGGAATGTTACAATTGGTAAAACTAATGAATCGCCAATTATTCTAAATGATTTAGGTTCATGGGCATCAGAAGCGTCATTTGCCAATCATGGAAATACATTGTATGTAGGAACTTCTGGTCATGAACTTAGAAGGTACGCATTGGATATTCCAACACTGTCTGAAAATGTTTGTTCGTTAATGCCAAGAAAGGAAATGACGGATAAAGAATGGAACAGATATGTAGGTGACGGTATCGAAAATAGAAATGTTTGTAGTGGTGAAAATTTAAATAAATAGCTATTGTATTCAATTAACTTCAATATTACTCAATTAATAAAACTAAGCACACTATTCTTTCTCTCTTTATCTAGTTCAATAATAATTGCTCAAGATTGTGAAGAAGCATTTGTACAAGCTAATGTTTTATATAATGATGGGAAACTCTCTCAAGTTCCTGAAAAAATTAATAGCTGTATAGAACTAGGCTATGAATCAGAATCTAAACAGATTCAAGCCCGTAGGTTGGTTATTCTATCTTACTTATATGCAGATAGATTAGATGAAGCGGAAGAAAACATGCTTTTTCTCTTAAAACAATATCCAGAATATAAACCAGTAAGTGCAGACCCTGCTGAATTAAAAAACTTATACGGCAAATTTAGGTCGCGCCCTATCATGACCTTTGGTTTATTAGGTGGGGTAAGTTATAACCAAGCTCATATTGAACAAACGTTTGGTGTTGGTTCTGAAGAATTACATTCAGCTGTAGAATATGCTCCTAAAGTGAATTTTAAAGTAGGCGTAACTTTTTCGTACTTATTGAATAATCATTTTCAATTAAATCTTGCTCCAACTTATGAAAATGTAGTATTTGAGACTTCTGAAAAGCCGTTAGATTTTTCAACCACAACAATGAAGGAATCTCAATCATGGCTACATGTTCCACTTGTTCTTCGTTGGATGATTACTCAAAAAACACAATTAAAACCATTTATTGGAGTAGGTGGAGGCCTTAGGTATTTATTGTCAGCCTCAATAGAAGGCACTCAATCTTTTGATAATAATGAGATTGCCGATATTGAACCATCACCAATAACTGTAAAAGAGCAACGCAAAGAAATTTTATATGAAGCATACCTACAATTAGGGTTTCAGGTAAAATCAAGAATGACACATTGGACAGTTATGGCATCATATAGTTATGCTTTAGACACGTTTAATAAACCTAATACTAGATATGATAATTCTGAATTGATTTTTAGCTACGGGTTTATTGATAATGATATAAAATTAGACGTTATATCATTGAATGTTAGTTTTTCTTATGATTTTTATAAGCCAAAAATGTATAGGAAATACCGAAAACTTGATTAATCTAATTTGACTTATATGATGAACTTTACTAGAATATTATCAATACTACTTCTTTATCTTCTAACTTCTTGTGAAACAGAAACAACTTATACTCCTGGAGAAACTTTTGTTAAGTTTTATGGAACTGAATCTGCTGAAACGGGAGTAGATGTATTAGCTATATCAAATGGTTTTTTATTATTAGGAAACACAAATTCAACAACATCGACTTCTGCTTTTCTTGTAGAAACAGATATTTATGGGAATGAAATTTCTCAATATATTGTATCTGATACTTCTGCTGCAAATACTGATAATGCTGTAGGGATGGTAAAGCTATCAGAAACTAATGTTGTTATCCTAGCAAATAGAAACGATTCTTTAGGTGTATTAATGTATGTTGATCCTCAATCAGAAAATGCACAAACAGTTTCCACTACGGAAATCCATCCTGGTTATGATCAAGTGGTATTTAATGCTATTGAACTGACGTCTGATGGAGGTGTGATTATCATTGGAGAAGTTAGAAATATGACACCAGGTTCCGGGATTGAACCTCAATGGGATATGATTAGTATTAAATATTCTTCAGCAGGAGCATTAGAGTGGCAAAAAATACAGGGTTTTCAACCTACTGCAAATGACCTTGGTAATTCTATTGTAGAAGGCGATAACCAAAATTATTATTTATTTGGTGCAGTTGATATTAAAAAAGTAAATGATAATAACGAAGAATTTATTTCTTCAGATATGCGAACGGTTAGGGTAAATAGCGTAGGTGATATTGTTTGGGACAAATATTTTGGTTCTGCTAGTAATGAGTTAGGAATTAAAATTTCTTCTTATGCAAATACATTATATGTACTTGGGGATCGTCAGGTATCAGAAACAAATAGGGATATATTATTTTCTAGTTTAGATGAAAATGGAGATGCTGGAGTTTTACAAGAGTTTGGATTAACAGGTATTGATCGAGGAAGAGATATGGCCTTAACAAATGAAGGTGTATATATTGTAGGATCGACAGACTCTTATGGATTAGACGAAGATATATTACTTATGAAAATTTCGTATACTGGTGAGATTTTTTGGCAAAAAACAATTGGTTATGAAGGTCCTGATTATGGTAGGAAGGTTATTGTTCAAAACGACAAATCAATCCTTGTTGTAGGAACAGCGAACTTTGGTAACAATACAAAAATTTGCTTTATAAAGACTGACCCCAATGGGAGTCTATCGTATCAACAGACTCCAGTAGCTACAGAGAATTAAACGAACAATTAGGGTTTACTAGTGACTTTATTAAATGATCTAGTTATTAATAGTTTCATGCTTATTTAAAGAATAATTTTTCAGGGACATCCATATAGGATGATTAATACAACTATTTTTCTATTCCTGCTAGAATGTTACTGTCTATCAAAAAAATGCTCCTAGTAGGTTAATGTATCACTATTTATAAAATAAGAATTCAATAGGAATCCTGTTGAAGGTTATAATTGATAAAAAAAACACTCATGATTTTATACAAATAGTTAAGTATTCATTTTTGATAAGAATTATAAAGAAATTAACCTATAAATTGTTGATTTTAATCATATTACAACTTATTTATGTAATGTTTATTTCAATCTTTATCAAAAAAACAGTGAGTTTTATTGTAACTTATAAATATTGTTAAATAAAATTAGCATAACTATTGTAATAAAGTTACCGTATTAATAGTTAATAAATTTAAATAAAGGAGTTTTAAACAACCTAATAGCCAGCTTTCTTCATTGAGTTAAATCGGATCTCATAAGTACTATGATTAAATTATACAACTTTAAATATATATTAGCTTTACCTCTTTTCTTATTGTGTTTTTGTTTGCAAGCTCAGACATTAATGCACAATAATAATATTAGCGTAAATACAACTTCTCTTGAGTGGACTTTAACAGGGTCAAGTCTTTCTCCAGTTGTTACAGACTTTGAATTATTTGAAAATACTACGGGGCAGACTGCAGGGACTTATTTGACATTGATCACTATAAATAGTGGGACGGAGTATCGAATAATTGCAAATATCTCAACTTTAAAAACAGATACAGATCAATTTAAGTTACAGTTTAATAGTACAGATGCTACTAAAAATTACATTATTGATGAAACAGCTCCTTCAGCCCCTTCATTGTTAAGAATACATGAAGATTTTGATTTAGGGACTAGTAATTCAGATAATATTACAAATATGACTTCATTGTTATTTCAAGTAACAGCAGAAGTAGGAAGTACAATAACTCTTTATGACGGAGGAAGTAATTTAATAGCAATAGGCCCATGTACTGGCACAAATGTTTTTATTGGAGTTGTTGCAGCAGGTACTCAGAATATCCAAGCTTATGCAACAGATATTGCGGGTAATATTTCTTCTGTAACAACAACATCTATTACGGTTGATACAACCGTTCCATCGACACCAAATACTCCAGATTTATTGACAAGTTCAGATAGTGGAACAAGTACAGCAGATGATATCACAAATAGTACTACACCAACATTTACATTAAGTGGACTTACTAATACTACTGGTTTTAAAGTACAATTAGAAAGTGATAAAGATGGAGTTTTAGAGACTGTTTTAATAACAGGAACTTCTCAGGACGTCACTTTAAGTTCTTCTTTGTCTGAAGGTGTACATCAAATATCAGCTAAAATGATTGATGTAGCAGGAAATGAAAGTACTGCATCTTCTAATCTATCTCTAACAATTGATACTACAATTCCAGTTACGCCATCAATTACTTTGAATACGAATTCAGATACAGGAAGAGATAATTCAGATTATAAATCGACTGATTTAACACCAACTTTTACGATAGTTTCTCCAGTTGGAAGTACAATCACCTTATACGAGGGAAGTAATACTAAAGGAACATTAACATCAACAGGTTCTGATCAAATTACATCGTCTATTATTACTTCTGGAGCAGTTTATAATTATACAGTCAAAGTAAATGATATAGCAGGGAATGAGTCTAATGTGTCAAATACTATTGTATATGATTTGAAAAATATAACAATACCTCCTTTAACTTTACCAATTCTAAATGGAGCGTCAGATTCGGGGATAATTGGTGATGGGAAAACCAATAACACTACACCAATATTTAACTTTACTGGTTTGACAAATGTTGATTCAAGAGAAATTATAGTTAATAGTTCTATTGACGGAGAAGTTGGGAGAGAAACAATTACAGGAATAAATAATAATATAACACTTACTACTCTTTCAGAAGGAACACATACTATTAGTTATTTTATAGAAGATGTTTATGGTAATATTTCAACTACAGGTAATCAAGTATTAATTATTGATACTACACCTCCGAGTTTATCAAGTGTTTCTATAGTTTCTGATAATGGTGTAAATTCTGAATTAGTTGAAAATGGAAATACAAGTACACTCTCTTTTACGGCAAATGAATTATTACGTACTACATCTACAGTAGTGTTGGGAGGTCAAAATGCAACTTTATCGAATATCGCGAATGATTATACAGCTAGTTATTTATTTTCAAATCCTGCTAATTATGTTGCTGTTTCATTTTCAATTTCTTTAGAAGATGAAGCAGGTAATTTAGGCACTTCTGTTACATCAACTACAGATGGTTCTCAGAATTACTTTTATCCAGCTTTGACGAATGTTATTACTGCTCCAACTTCTACTCAATTTTGTGATGGGGATTTAGTGAGCTTTACGACACCTTCTTCGAGTGCATCTGGAGGTGCTGGAGGTTATGTTTATAATTGGGAGAGAAGGTTAGGTGCTGGAGGTTATGTTAGTTTGAATTATTCGCACGAGCAGTTAGTTGAAAATACTAATTTATCTGTCGGAACTTATACATATAGAAGATCTGTAGAAAGTGATGGTATAACATTAAATTCTAACACATTCTCTGTTAATGTTATAAACGGTATAAATAATATAATTTCATCACCAGCAGATACCGAATATTGTAATTCTGCAAATGTTGGAGGTGTAACAATTAATACAACTACAGCCTCTGGAGGAACGGGTACTTTTAGTTATCAATGGCAATATGCTATTAATGGTGGCGGATGGATAAATGATGGTACATCGTCTAATTATACAAACTCTGTTATTTTTTCGACAAATGGAAATTACAGTTTCAGAAGGATTGTTAGTTCAGGGGCATGTACATCTATTTCAAATGAGGTTGATGTAGAAATAAATCCTAGTATTTCATCAAATACAATAAATAATATATCTGGAAATACAGTATGCTTAGGAGATGCAATTGTATTAATAGGCTCAATTCCAACAGGAGGAAATGATTCTTATACATATCAATGGTATAGACAAAGAAATGGAGGAAGCTTTAATAGTATTCCTGGAGCAACTTCACAAAGTTATTATAATGCTTCTGTTAGTAACCCAGGTCAATATATCTTTAGAAGAGAAGTAACTTCAGGTAGTTGCACTAGCCCAGAGTTAACTTCAATAATAAATGTTCCTGCATTAATTTCAACATTTAATTTAGAACCCTCAACAACAAGTCATTCTGATATTCAAACTATAGCTGTACCGTTAAATGTAACAGGTTTAGTTTCAGGAGAGACGTTTTATTGCTCGGGACCAGGGGTAGTAAGTACTGGTGCCGGATCTGGAAATAATAATTTTTACCCAAATTTAGCTACTCAAGGAACACACACAATAAATTATCATATTACTGGCAGCGATGGTTGTGAACAAGTTGAAGCTGTTGTTTTTAATATTTATGATGGTTCTAGCGTAATTTCAGTTGGGGCCCAATATTGCGAGGATGACGCTGCTGTAACTTTAACAGTTCCTGTTCAGCCTAGTTTTACAGGTACTGGACCTTACACTTTAGTTAGGTTTGAAGGTGATGGTACATCGGGAATGGCTACACCATCTGGAGCTACTTTTACTCCTGCTGATGTTTTGGCTGCTAACCCATCTGTTTTAGATGGTCAAAATTACTCTACAACTCTAACTGCGGTTTATGAAGATTCTTCAATACCTGTAGTTGAATACTCTGTTTCTCAGTCAGTTATTATTACTAAAAATCATATAGCAAATATAAATTTATCTCAATTAGATTTTTGTGAAGATGATGCCCCATTTTCTGTAGATGCTAATGTAGATGGTGTTTTAAGTTCTTCGGGTGGTGTATTTGATTTAGATGGAGGAGCTTTAGTTTCTAACAATAGTATAATTATCAATCCAAGAAATTTAAGTTTAGGAAGTCATACATTGAGATATACCTATACAGATAATAATATTAATTCTTGCTCTGTAGTAGATGTAATTACATTTAATGTGAATCGTTTACCAACAGTAGGTTACCGTTATGTATCAAGTGGAGATGATGGACATTTTTGTTTTGATGGAGATACTGTTTTTTTACAAGGCATTGCTAATTCAGTTGATGTTACTTCTGGGTCTTTTAGTACTTTAGATGCAGTAGCGTCAGCTTTAATTGATAATAATGATGGAACAGCATACTTTATCCCATCTCAGATGGGATTGGATATTTATGATAGTGATGAAGATTATACGATCACTTTTAGTTATACGGATGGTGTTGGATGTTTAAATGATGCAGATTCTGTTGTCACTATATATGGTTTTGATGAAGTAGGTTTGGCTTTTAGTTCATCTTCTGATTCGGTATGTTACAGTGACGGAGATGTCTTAATTACTCCAATGGAAGGATTGTCTGCTTATGCAGGGAATGGAACTTATACTATTAGTAGTGGAGGATTAACATCAAACATGGATGGAACAGCCTCTTTTAATCCATCTGTAGCATCTGTAGCAGCAGGAGAAACAAGCACAAGTGATTACTCAATGCATATAATTACTTATACTTATGATAATTTAGAAGGATGTTTGTTAAGTATTAATGACACTTTATATGTAAAACCATTGCCTTCAATCCCTTCATTAACAAGTTCGGTACCTTCATATTGCTCAAATGATGTTGCACTAGCACCAATTCAAGTAACAGGAGAGACAGGAGCTTCATTTGTGTGGTATTCTGATGTGGGTTTGACATCTGTAGTAAGTTCATCGAATACGTTAACTCCAAGTAATGCACCGAATGTTTCAGCACTAACTACTGTTAGTTATTATGTAGTACAAACAAATACTGATGTTTGTACAAGTGATCCACTACAAGTTGATATTCTAATATACTCTAAGCCAGTTGCTCCATTATTACATGCAGCAAATCAAACTACATATTGTTCTGGGGAGATAGTGAATAGTTTATCTGTAGCAACTGCAGGTACTAATATTAAATGGTATTCAGATGCTGTTCTTTCTACACAAGTAGGCTTTGGAGACACATTTACACCCGCATTAAATACAAATGTATCTTCAGATTCATCAGTAACTTATTATGTAACAGAGACAACAAATGGCTGTGAAGGTCCGTCAACATTAGTCTCTATTCAAATTTATAAAACACCTAATCCTCCTACGGTCAATTTGCCTGCTGTTATGTGTTCTGGAGGAACTTTATCAAGTTTGACAATTTTATCAGGTACAAATGTACAGTGGTATTCAGATGCATCAGGGAATAATTACTTAGCATCAGGGAATAATTATTTACCTTCTTTTCCTACAGATGTTTTAAATGATTCTACTGTAAGCTATTATGCGACAAGTACAATAAATGGTTGTGAGTCAGTAACTACAGAAGTAAGTATTATAATTAATGCATTACCTGCTTTACCGTCAGTTTCAAATATTACACCTTATTGTGAGGCAGAAATAATTTTACCTATTACAGTTTCAGGAGAAACAGGAGCAACCTACAAATGGTATTCTGATTCAGATTTAACTCTGTTAGCTTCAGTAAATCAGACATTTGATCCCATGAGAGTAGCACCAACTTATTCAACCTTAGATACTCTTAATTATTGGGTAGTTCAAGTAGGAACTGATGGTTGTGAATCATTACCTCAAAAAGTTGATATTCCAGTTTATCCTACACCTATAAAACCTGTAATTGATAATCCGAATCTCACCTATTGTTCTGGAGATATTGTTAATAGTTTATCTGTGTCTACTGCGGGTGCAAATATTAAATGGTATTCGGATGCATTACTCTCTACTCAAGTTGGTTTTGGAGATTCTTTTACACCTGCATTAAATACAAATGTATCTTCAGATTCATCAGTAATATATTATGTAACAGAGACATTAAATGGTTGTGAAAGTCCCTCAACCTTAGTTTCCATTCAAATTTATAAAACACCAGATGTACCTAGCATTAATACTCCTTTAGCAATGTGTTCAGGAGGAACTCTATCAAGTTTAACAATTGCTACAGGAATAAATGTACAATGGTATTCAGATGCAGCAGGCATAAATTATTTAGGATCTGGTAATAATTATTTACCTTCTTTTGCAACAGATGTACTAAATGATTCCACTGTAAGCTATTATGCGACGAGTACAATAAATGGTTGTGAGTCAACAACTACAGAAGTAAGTATTATAATTAATGCATTACCTGCTTCACCTTCTGTTCCAAATATTACACCTTATTGTGAGGCAGAAGTAATTTTACCTATGACAGCTTCAGGAGAAACAGGAGCAACCTACAAATGGTATTCTGATTCAGATCTAACTCTGTTAGCTTCAGTAAATCAGACATTTGATCCTATGAGAGTAGCACCAGCTTATTCGACCTTAGATACTCTTAATTATTGGGTAGTTCAAGTAGGAACAGATGGTTGTGAGTCATTACCTCAAAAAGTTGATATTACAGTTTACCCTACACCTTTAAAACCTGTAATAGATAATCCTAACCCTGTTTATTGTTCTGGAGACATTATTCAAGCAATAAATGTCACAACAGGTTCAAATATTAAATGGTATTCAGATGCGGTATTATCTACTCAAGTTGGTCTTGGTGTCTCATATACTCCTATAGTAAATACAAATGTATCTTCGGATTCTTTAGTTACATATTATGTAACTGAAACAATGAATGGCTGTGAAAGTCCATCAACTTTAATTTCAATTCAAATTTATAAAACTCCTTCTCCTCCTACTTTTAATGCTCCAGCAGCTCTATGTTCAGGTGGAACCTTGTCTATTTTAACAATTGATACAGGTGTAAATGTTCAATGGTATTCAGATGCTTCAGGAGTAAACTATTTAGGATCAGGCAATAACTATCGACCCTCTTTTTCAACAAATGTTCTAAATGATTCTATTGTTAGTTTTTATGCAACAAGTACAATCAATGGTTGCGAATCTCCAACTGCGGCTGTAGATATTATAATTAATGCATTACCAGCAATACCTTCAGTTCCTGATATTACACCTTATTGTGAAGCAGAAACAATTTTACCTATAACTGTTGTAGGTGAAACCGGAGCAACCTTTAAGTGGTATTCTGATATAGATCTTACATCACTAGAGTCAGTAAACCAGACATTTGATCCTGCTAGGGTAGCGCCAACCTATTCGACTCTAGATACTCTTAATTATTGGGTAGTTCAAGTAGGAACAGATGGTTGTGAATCATTACCTCAAAAAGTTGATATCCCAGTTTACCCTACACCTACAAAACCAATAATAGATAATTCAAACCCTATATATTGTTCTGGTGATGTTATTCAACCAATAACTGTCATAGCTGGTATAAATATAAAATGGTATGATGATGTTGCGTTAACAAGTATAGTTTCCACAACTACTTCTTTTACCCCTCCAGATCCAAATAGTTCTTCGGACTTCAGTCAAAAATATTTTGTAACTCAAACAGTTAATGGTTGTGAAAGTGATACTACTCAAGTAACATTTGTTGTTAATAAAACCCCCGGTAATCCTAGTGTTACAGCTACGCTTAATTATTGTTCAGGAGATGTATTACAACCAATGATTGTAACAGGGTTAGTAGATGATATTACTTGGTATAGTGATGCGTCTTTAACCAATACTGTAGGTACTACAAATACATTTACGCCTACTGATAATACCGTGGTTACTGCAGAAACAACGTATACTTATTATGTAACTGATACTCACTTAGGTTGTGAAGGAAGTGCAACTCAATTAAATATTGTGGTACACCCATTGCCAGTATTTGATCTGTTTGGGATTGAAGATGGAGATGTATTTTGTAAATCAGATAATAATCCATTAATTATTACAACTGTTTCTGGTGGAGTTTTAACATCTCCGACAGGTGCTTTAATACGAACTAATAATGAAGTTGTATTAGAAAATTCTCCTTTAGGAGTTCAAACAATAAGATATACATATACTAATGAAAATGGATGTTTAGATTTTATTGAAAGGTCGTTTACAATAGTTGATGTACCTGTTACGGCATTTGGATACGATGTATTTTGTGATACTAGAACTGTAGAATTTAGAGATGAATCTGTTTTACAAGATTCTACGAATATAATTAGTTGGCAATATGATTTTGGGGTAGGAGAATCTTCAGTGACTTTAACGGATTCACTTACAGCAGCAAGCTATCAATATACATTTAATACAGCAGGTTTTAAAACTGTAGTATTAACTGTCATCACAAACCAAGGTTGTTCGGAAATATCCTCTACAGAAACGATATTCATAGGTACGCCTCCTGAGGTAGCTTTTGAATGGAGTGTTTCTGAATTTGGAGCAGATATGCTTTTTATGGAAACATCAATGGCTAATGAAATAGATACATTATCAGTTTGGCAGTGGGATTTTGGAGATGGTACAATTGAAATTATTGATGCTCTAACAAACGTAACTGGAGCTACAAGACACCGTTATTCTCAAGTAGGTGAATATGATGTAGAATTAATGGTAACTACCACAAAGGGGTGTTCTAAAATTCTTACAGAAAAAGTATATGTACTTCCAAGAGTTTCATTAATTTCTGAAGATGATGAATATATAGAAAATTTCAACTCTTCAGATGGTGATTGGGTACATCGAGGTGATTCATCAAGTTGGGATTATGGTATTGCAAGCGGAACAGATCTAATGACTGAAACAAATGCGTGGGTAACAAATTTATCATCTAATTACCATTTTAATGAGCATTCATTCCTATATACTCCTTCTTTTGATATATCTGGCTTGTCTCGACCAATGATAACTTTTGATATGCAATTTGATATGGAAACAGATGTAGATGGTTTAACATTACAGTACTCTCTAGATTCAGGTCAAACATGGAATATCTTAGGAAGTGTGGACGACCCTATAAATTGGTATAACAGTGAGGATGTAAGTATTAATCCAGGTAATCAACTATTACTTTCAGGAGATAACCCAATTGGTTGGTCAGGTAGTACAGTAGAAGAAGGAGCGATTTTTAGAGAGTTTAAATCCATCCGTCATAGCTTAGATCAATTTATAGGACAAGAGCATTTACAATTTAGGTTTGCATTTCGTTCAAATTCAGCCTTGGTACATGAGGGTGTTGTAATTGATAATGTATTTATAGGTAATCGTAAAAAAGTGGTTGTTTTAGAATCAATGACAAATGCGGGACAACTGTCAGATTCAAGGTCATTCCCTAGATTAGATTCTGTTTTAAACTACCTAAGTGAAGATGCTTTTGCTATTAATTATCATATAAAATTAAGTGGATATTCAGACTCTCTAAATACTGATAATCCTGAACCTTCAAGTGGTAGAAAGTTTTATTATGGGATAACAGATGCTCCTAATACTATTGTAGATGGTAATAGTTTTCAAGGACATACAGATGATTTTATTGATAATTATCAGAATTATATTGCTACTCGTGCTTTATTAGATCCTGAATTTGATATAAGTTTACAATTACCTTCTATTGGTAGTACTAATGAAATTGAAATTACGATCACAGCTAATACCGAATTCTCTTCTGATGAAACGGAAATAGTTGTTCATCTAGTAACAGTAGAAAGAGAAATATTTGGAATCGAAGTAAGCAGAGGTTTGTCAACTCATACAGATGTAATGAAGTCTATGAGTCCAGCACCAGGAGCAGAAGGAACAAGTTTTGTGGGTAGAAGTTGGGTAACTGGTAGTTCAGAAACATTTACGGTAGAATGGGATAACCCACAAGTTTATGATACAGACCAAGCAGAAGTAATAGCTTTCGTACAGAATAATCTTACTAAAGAGATATATCAGGCAATACGTTTAAATGTATCTGCATTAACTTCTTCTGACCCTATTTTGTCAATTAACCCTTCAGATAAGATAGAATGGGAGGTATATCCAAATCCATCTTCTGATATAGTTAATATTTCGGCTCCATTATCATTAATTGATTGTTCTTATATCGTTTCTAATACCAATGGTAAAAAGATTTTGGAAGACAGGTTTACAGGAAATACATATTCTATAGATGTCAATTCATTACCGACAGGAGTATATATTGTACAGCATTTTCAAGGCGATGAAATTATTGGACAGCCATTAAAATTTGTTGTCGTTAAGTAATTATATATAATCATTTAGTTTTTCCACATGGGTTGAAAGAATCTTTCTTGTACCTTTGTGGAAAATTTATTTAAAATGACAGCAGAATTCACTCCCGAGCAAGTAAAATTACAGAAACGTTTACACCGTAACGTCTGGAAAGCTATCGATGATTATAATTTAATTGAAGATGGTGACAAGATTATGGTTTGCCTTTCTGGTGGTAAAGATAGTTATACAATGCTTAACATATTATTACATGTTCAGCATACAAAAAAATATGATTTTGAAATAGTTGCTGTCAACTTAGATCAAAAACAACCAGGTTTTCCAGAACATATATTACCAGAATATTTAGATGGATTAGGGGTAAACTATAAAATCTTAAATAAAGATACCTACTCAATTGTTACAGAAAAGTTAGAAGAAGGTAAAACAATGTGTAGTTTATGTTCTCGTTTACGAAGAGGAACATTGTATACTGCAGCTTCTGAAATGGGTATTACAAAAATAGCATTAGGTCATCATAGAGAAGACATCATTGAGACCTTCCTATTAAATATGTTTTTTAGTGGTAAGTTGGAAGCAATGCCTCCTATTTACAAAACAGACGATCAAAAGCATATCGTAATTCGCCCTCTGGCTTATTGCAAAGAAAAAGATATAGAAGAATATTCTGAGCTTAAACAATTTCCTATTATTCCTTGCAACTTATGTGGTTCACAACCTAAATTACAAAGGCAAATGGTAAAAGGGATGCTGAAAGATTGGGAAGTTAATTATCCGAATAGAACAGAAGTGATTTTTAATGCAATCAAAAATGTATCACCTTCACATTTGATGGATAAAGAATTATACGATTATAATCTCTTTAAAATGTTAGAACCACCTGTTAAGTCTTAAAAACTAATAGCCTGGAGTTTTATTTACACCTTTCTTCTTATTATTATGGAAACACTCTGGCACATGCATAATTTTGATTTGTACTCAATTTTATGCCCAACAAAAATCAATAGTTACTTTAAAAACAATGGTCTTCTTTTTAAAAAAGGAGAAGTTATTTATTTCCCAGAAGATACAGAACAAAAGCTATATCTAGTGAGTAAAGGGAAAGTAAAACTGTGTAAATACAATCAAGAAGGAGAGGAGATAGTTAAACTTTTATTAACCAAAGGTGAAATTTTTGGTGAAAAAGTACTTTTAGGTCAAAGCGAAAGAGAAGAATATGCTATAGCTGAAGGCGATAATACAGCATTATGC
This sequence comes from Flammeovirga pectinis, assembly GCF_003970675.1. Classification (GTDB taxonomy): domain Bacteria; phylum Bacteroidota; class Bacteroidia; order Cytophagales; family Flammeovirgaceae; genus Flammeovirga; species Flammeovirga pectinis. Next base: position 2,473,395 of record NZ_CP034562.1, on the reverse strand, counting down.
TTACTATCTATTGATAAAATGAGACAATTGATGAGAGATAATGAACGGTTTGGTTTGTTTATCTACAAATTGATTGGTTTACGAGTAAAAAAAATAGAAAGGCGATTAGAAATTCTTGTTTGCAAAGATGCTGAAGAACGGTTAATAGAATTTATCAAGGATATATTTGAGGAGAATTTTAAAGATAATGAAATTGTAAAACATCATTATTCTCAGAATGATATGGCTAAATTAATTGGTACGTCCCGAGAGACTGTATCTAAATTAATGAGCAAGTATAAGAAACAAGGCATAATAGACTACACTCGAACTAGTATTACATTAAAAAATAAAGAAGAACTCCTTTCTTATTTACAACAAGAAAATCAATAGAAAAATATACTTTTTGCATTAAAACATGAAATTTAAAAATGTATAAAATACAATTTTAAACTACTTACTGATGTTTGTTATATTTAAAACTAGATTTTGTGATTTTGTGACAAAACATCTTATTAATGCAAAATATTCATTGAAAGGTGTAATTTTTTAATGATTTAATAAAAATTACTCTTATATTTGACAGTGTTGTGAACAAAAAACTCTGATGAAGTTAGACAGAAGCAATTACACACAGCTAATAATCTTAGCATATTGCTATACTAATTACTGTAGCTAACAAACCGGCTTCATCAAAGGTCAACAAATATCGAAAATTGGAAGACGCTTTATTATGGAACACAGATTAACGGCCTTTAAGGATAATTGTGGTTTTGGTATGATTGCCAACTACAAAGCGAATCCTTCGAGGCAAATGACTTTAGACGCTATTGAAGCCTTATCACGTATGATTCACCGTGGAGCTATTGCAGCCGATGGTGTTAGTGGTGATGGTAGTGGATTCTTGTTTTCAATGCCTGACCGCTTTATGCGTAAAGAGGCAGAATTGAATGGAATTGATTTGCCGCAAAGATATGCAGTGGCAATGATGTTCTTAACTGACGAGAAGAAACAAAAAGAAGTATTCTCAGAATACTGTGAGAAAAATGATTTAAAAGTATTATTCTTTAGAAAAGTACCTTTAAATACTGAAGTATTAGGTAAGCAAGCTTTTGAACTACTACCTGAAATTGTTCAGGCATTTGTTGTTCCAAACGCATTAATGTCTACAAAGCGCTTCTCTGCGTTACTATACTTAACAAGAAAAGAAGTTGAACATAAACTTTCTAATGATGAAGGTTTCTATATTCCTTCATTCTCTGAGAAAGTAATTTCTTATAAAGGTTTGGTGATGCCAACGCACATTAAAGAATTATTCTTAGACTTAGGTCAAGACGAATTCGAAGTGACGTTTGCAGTATTTCATCAACGTTTCTCTACAAACACATTACCACAATGGCGTTTGGCACAACCTTTTAGAACTTTAGCTCATAATGGTGAAATTAACTCTATTCAAGCAAATAGATTTAACTTTACAATTAAGGAAGAGGTATTAAAAAGTGATGTGTTTACAGAGGAAGAATTGGATAGAATCTTCCCAATATTAGTGCCTGATGGTTCGGATAGTGCATCTTTAGATAATGTATTCGAATTTTTGGTAACTGCAGGAATGGATTTCTTCCAAGCAGCACGTTCATTAGTGCCTGCGCCTTGGCAAAACGTACCAAATTTAGATGCTAAATTAAGATCATTCTACGAATATGCTGCAAGTAATTTTGAAGCATGGGATGGACCAGCTGCCCTTAACTTATGTGACGGTAGACATTTAGGTTGTATCCTTGATAGAAATGGCTTAAGACCAGCAAAATATATTGTAACAAATGACGATAGAATTATCATTAGTTCTGAATATGGTGTTATTGACCTAGCGGAAAGTAATATTAAGGAACAAGGTAAACTACAGTCAGGTCAGATGATTGGTATTGATTTACGTTACGGAACGATCCTTAAACACGAGGAAATCAATACTTATCTTAAAGAATCTCGCCCTTGGGGTAAGTGGATTCATGAGAACAGTGCATACTTAATGGAACACGTAGATAAGAACTTCTTAACTATGGATGATTACCGTTATGATGATATTGTTGATAAGCAAAGATACCATAACTATACAAATGAGGTATTAGAACAAGTAATTCGCCCAATGATTGAAATGGGTAAAGAAGATACAGGTTCTATGGGTGATGATACACCGCTTGCTTGTTTTAGTAAAGTACAAAGAAACTTCACAGATTATTTCCGTCAGAAGTTTGCTCAAGTAACAAACCCTCCGATTGATCCACTTCGTGAGAAGATGGTAATGTCTACAGCTGTTACTTTTGGTAGAAATAATAACATTCTTATTGATGGACCAATGAATGCACATAGATTGAAGGCAATGTCTCCAATCTTAAGTTATGAGCATTTTGAAGTACTTCGTAAGTTTGGTACAGAAGGAGAATCATTATATGATTACCAGTACAATACAAAATCTTTCAGTACGGTATTTACAAATGACTTACAAGCTTCATTAATTAAATTAGGTGAAGAGGTTGAAGTATCTGTTAGAGATGAAGATACTGCAATTGTAATGTTAGATGATCGTGGTTTATCTAAGGATAATCAATTGATTCCAATGGCAATGGCTGCGGGTTATATCAGTAACTACCTTGCTAATAAAGGATTAAGATCAAATGTATCTATTGTTGCCATCACAGGTGAAGTAAATGATTCACATTCAGCTGCAGTAATGTTAGCAATGGGTGTTACAGGCATTTATCCTTACTTGTTATTTGGTACAGCACTTCAAGTGGCTGAAAACGTTGGAGCAACTACTTACATGACGCGTAAGAAGGCATTGATTAAAGTGCAAAAAGCACTTAATGCAGGCCTTCTTAAGATTATGTCTAAAATGGGTATTGCAACAATCGAAAGTTACCAAAATTCATCATTATTTGATGCAATTGGTTTAAGTCGTGAAATTGTTGAATCTTGTTTCGTAAGATCAGAAGCTTTAATCCCAGGATTATCTTTTGCAGATATCGAAGAAAGAGTTAAATCATATCGTAAAGCAGCTTTTAAAACTAGATATATCAAGAAGATGTATCCTTTAGAAGTTGGTTCATTCTACAAGTATGCAGAAAATGGAGAATTCCACGATTTTGCACCAACAGTAGCTAAAAGCTTGAGAAAGTTTGCTGTTACAGGTAGAAAAGAAGATTATGCAGATTTAAGAGATCAGGTGAATAATAGAGGGTTACGAATGATTCGTGATTTCTTTGAGTTCAAATCTGACCGTAAGTCAATTAGCATCGATCAAGTAGAGCCAGTAGAAGCAATCACAAAAAGATTTACTTCTGCAGCAATGTCTTTAGGTTCAATTTCTCCTGAAGCTCACGAAGCATTGGCTCAAGCAATGAACCAAATCGGTGGTCAATCAAACTCTGGTGAAGGGGGAGAAGATCCTGTACGTTTTGGAACAAATAAAAATAGTAAAATTAAGCAAGTTGCCTCGGGTCGTTTTGGTGTTACTCCTCATTATTTACGTAATGCAGAAGAAATCCAAATTAAAGTAGCTCAAGGTGCTAAGCCAGGTGAAGGTGGACAATTACCGGGTGCTAAAGTAACTCCTTTAATTGCATCATTAAGATGTACAATTCCTGGTGTAACTTTAATTTCACCTCCTCCACATCATGATATTTATTCAATTGAAGATTTAGCACAACTAATCTTCGATTTAAAGCAAGTGAATCCAAAAGCACGTATTTGTGTGAAATTGGTTTCAACTGCAGGTGTTGGTACAATTGCAGTAGGTGTTGCTAAAGCATATGCAGATAAAATTATTATCTCTGGTGCAGATGGTGGTACGGGTGCTGCTCAATTAGGTTCAATCAAATTTGCAGGTAATCCTTGGGAACTTGGTTTGGCAGAAGCACACAACGCATTAAAAGTTAACGGTCTTCGTGATTTTGTAGAAGTACAAACAGATGGTGGTCTTAAAACAGGTTTAGATCTTGTTAAAGCTGCTATGATCGGAGCTGAGAGCTTTGCATTTGGTACTTCATTATTAACAACAATTGGTTGTAAAATATTAAGAGTATGTCACCTTAATAAATGTTCTGTGGGTATTGCAACTCAGTCAGAGCAATTAAGAGCATACTATATGGGTACTGTTAAAGGAGTAGTAAATTACCTTCAAGCAATGGCGCAAGAGGTAAGAGAAATCTTAGCAGAACTTGGTTACACTTCAATGGATGAAATTATCGGTCACTCTCGCTTATTAAAAGTGGTTGATGATGAGTTTGCTCAGAAGTTTGATTTCAAAGATGTTCTATACTACACAGAAGGTAAAAACATTAGAGAAAAAGCAAGTAATGATCCTTTCGATCCTAACGAATATGAGCAAGCAATTCTTGAAGAATTAATGCCTGTAATCAAAGGACCACATTATAGAACTGTCTTAGATAAAGAAATTGTAAATACAAACCGTAGTTTTGGTGCTAGAATTTCTGGTCAGATTGCGGAATTCCACGGTAAAAAAGGTTTACCAAAAGAATGTATCTCAATTAACTTAAAAGGTACAGCAGGACAATCATTCGGTTGTTTACTAAGTCATGGTATGTTGTTATCTCTAAGAGGTACAGGTAACGATTACGTAGGTAAAGGTATGAGTGGAGGGCAAATCATCATAACTCCTCGTGACGGCGAATCTGAAGGACGTAGTTTAGCTGGTAATACTTGTTTGTATGGAGCAACAGGTGGTAAGTTGTTTGTAAGAGGTAAAGTCGGTGAGCGTTTTGCCGTAAGAAACTCTGGAGCTCTTGCTGTTGTTGAAGGTACAGGCGATCACCCTTGTGAATATATGACGGGTGGTACAGTAGTTATTCTTGGTGATACAGGAAATAACTTCGGTGCAGGTATGACTGGTGGTGTAGCTTTTGTTTATGATAAGACAAACTCATTCATTGATAAAATGAACCAAGAACTTATCAAAGCAAGACGTATTGATACTGATGAGGGAGACGAAGGACGTTTCTACTTACAACGTATCTTAAGAAGCTACTTGTTCCGCACAGGTTCAACACAAGCTAAACATATCCTAGATCACTTCCGTGAAGAAGTACGTTACTTCTACATGGTTACTTCAAAAGATATGAAATCTCCATTAAATCCAATGGAGGGCAACTAAATGATTTGGTGACTTACAAACGTGAGTCACCTGATTTTACTGTTACCTAAAAAAATTAAGACAATGTACGAATTCACTAAAATAGAGCGCATCTCTCCAACACTTCGTCCAGCTGACGAAAGAGTAGGAAACTTTGATGAAATCAGTGAAGTTTATTCAACTTCAGAAACAGCATCACAAGCAAGTAGATGTGTGCAATGTGGTAACCCATATTGTTCATCAGTTGGGTGTCCTCTAAGTAATTATATTCCTCAATGGCTTCGTTTTATCGCTGAAAAAGATTTAAAACAAGCTTTTGAAATTTCAAATGAAAGCTCACCTTTCCCAGAAATCTTAGGTCGTATCTGTCCACAAGATCGTTTGTGTGAAGGTGCTTGTACTTTAAATGATGGTAATGAAGAAGAAACAATTGGAGCAATTACAATTGGTTCTATCGAAGTTGCTATTTCAGAGAAAGGTTTCAAGAAAGGTTTCAAACCAGAATTTGCTGATGAAATGACAGGTAAAACTGTTGCTATCGTTGGTTCTGGACCTGCAGGTTTATCTGCTGCAACTTTCTTATTGAGAGCGGGTGTTAAACCTGTTGTTTATGATAAGGCTGATAAAGCTGGAGGGTTACTTACATACGGTATCCCTGGCTTTAAATTAGAAAAAGCAGCAGTGGAAAGAAGAGTGCAAATTCTTCTTGATGCTGGTATGGAATTAAAATTAGGTGTTGATATCGGAACTGATGTAACATTAGCTGAATTACAAAAAGAGCATGATGCTGTATTCCTTGGTTTAGGAGCAATGGCAGGTCGTGCTTTAGATGATGAAGCATATAATTCTGATAATATCTATATGGCTGTTCCGTTCTTAACGAACATCCAAAAGAAAATCGAAATACAACAATTCGATAAAAAATACGATGTTGAAGGAAAGCGTGTTGTAGTTATTGGTGGTGGTGATACTGCTATGGACTGTGTACGTACTTCAATTCGTGAGAAAGCTGCAAAGGTAACTTGTTTATACCGTCGTGATGAGGAAAACATGCCTGGTAGCCGTAAAGAGGTAAGAGCGGCAAAAGATGAAGGTGTAGAGTTTAAATTCTTGAAATCACCTAAGAACTTTGTTGCCGATGAAAAAGGTAATGTTTACGGAGCAAAATTCGTAGATATGAAATTATCTGAGCCTGATGCATCTGGAAGACAAGCAGTAAGTGAAATTGAAGGATCTGAAGCAATTGTTGAAGCAGATGTAATCATTTTAGCACTTGGATTCAATAACGAGAAGTTAAATTGGATCACTAAATCAGGTGTGGAAACAAACCAATGGGGTGCAATTAAAACTAATGCTAAAGGAGAAACATCACTTAAGAATGTTTTTGCTGGAGGTGATAGTGTAAGAGGTGCTGATTTGGTTGTTACTGCAGCCTTAGATGGTAGAGAAGCTGCCATGTCAATATTAGAATCGATTTTCGAGAATGAGCCTGCTTCTGTGTAATCACTAAAGTAAGCTCGATATTTTGCCCACTGAGAAAAGCGTCTCTCAGTGGGTTTTTTTATGTCAAAATATTAGTAGGCTAATAAAGAGTTCTAAAAGAACAACCCAAAATATCATGAATATATGGATACTGTACGCAATACAGATTTTTGTTATTGTTTTAAACCAATTCTGATCATAAAACTTTTTAAACATTAACCCAGAGATAACTAGCCAATATAAAATAATTGGTAGTAAAAATAGGTCAGTAGAAGTAAAGTCAATTTTAGCGAAAATTAAGAAAAAGCTGAAAAAAACTAATGAAAATGCATGTAAGTGCATTGAGAAAATTAGATGCTGAATGTAGAAGTTTTGTTTTTTTCTAACGTACAATAACTTAAGGTATAGTGCAAATAAAGGGACTAGAAGCATGATGGCAATAGGAATATTCTCTAATACAGCTTCAAAAAATGTGACCCCTTTTTCTGAATAAAAATAATGTGATTGTCTTATTAATTTCACCTGATACCACTCCTTAACATCTAATGAATCTTTAATAGTTTTATCAGAAAAATCATTAGATGTTTTTATAAAATCAATTACCTTAAGAAGGTGTTTTGTGTTTATAGAATCCTCTTCATTTGTATCGGAGAAGTGAAGGTTAAAACTATCTGTATCTTCTGTATTTAAATCATTAAGATTTGATTGAGTATTTTCTTGACTAGAAAATATTTTATCAAGATCAAGTTTTATAGTATGCTTGTCAATAATTATATTATTGAAAATAAAAATAAAAACAATACTACAGAAAAGATATAACCTAATTGGATGGACATAAAATTGTCTTTTCCCTTTTAGAAATTCTTCTGTTAAAAATTGAGGTTTTGTGAGAAAAGGTAAGATTGTATGTTTGAATTTTGAATCTATACCAAATACTTCATCTAAAGTGTCTTTTAAAATTGTTTTAAAGCCAGTAAAATAATCAATTCTACTTTGTCCACATTGAGAACAAAATTGGTCTTCGGGTTTTAATTTATTTCTACAATTTGTGCAGTTATCTTCTTTACTCATTCGAGTTTAAATTGATTTTAGGAAATTATTAGGGTAAAAATATGATTAAAATTCGAATTACGAAACAAGATTTAGAATAGAGGTACGTGGATGTCAAATTTAGATCCTTTACCATAAATTGATTTAAGGTTGATCTGTCCATTGAGTTTATCAAGAGTTTCCTTAACAATATAAAGACCTAAACCTGTTCCATTCTCACTATTGTCAGCTCTAAAGAACATATTATAAATAGATTTTTGATTTTCGGAAGTAATTCCTTTACCATTATCTTCAATAATAACATTGCCAACTTTATTTTCTGATGAAAACTTAAGCCTTACATAAGACTTGTCTTCAAAAAGGTTACAATATTTAATTCCATTAGAAACGAGATTAGATATGATTAACCTTAATCTGTAATCATCTGTTTTCCATTCAAAATCATCGCTTGTCCATTGTACTTTTACTTTCTGAGCATTTGGTAGGAATGATAAATCATTGACAATTTCTTGCATCATATCATTAATATTAATACAAGTAGTATTTAAAGCTACATTTTGCATTTTTAATGTGTCTACTATTTTTTCTGCAAAATGATCTAATGTAGAAAGGCACTTCGAAACTAAAGTGATATATTCATCAACATTATTTTTATCTTCTGAATTATTATATAAGTCAATTAGTGACATTGCCGATGATATAGGAGACTTTAGATCATGAGAGGCACTATAAACAAATCGATTGAGTTCTTCATTTATTCTATGAAGTTCTTTATTCTTTTGCTCTAATTGAACTTTTGTGTTTTTTAAATTTGTGACCTCTTTTTGAGATGTTATGTCAATGTGGTACCCAATTAGTTTTTTTGGTTCTCCACTTTCTTGCCATTCAGCCACCTGTCCGCGACAGTATACCCAAACTATCTGGTTATTTTTGTTTTTCCAACGAGCAATATTATGAAATATTTTCTCTCCATGAGATGCAATATGTTCTTCTAATGCTTTCATCATTTCAGGAATGTCCTCATCATGAACCATATCTTGCCATGCTTCTTGAATGGAAGGGAAATTGTTTCTATTGTACCCAAACATATCAATGTAACGGTCACTAAGAAACTCCTTATTAGACTCAAAATCCCATTCCCAATAACCTAAAGTAGTGTCATTAAGGAAGTTTTTGATAAAGTCACCTTTCGAAACAGAAGTATTACTAATTGAAGATTCAAACCTTTGTTTCCAAAGTAATTCTCTCTGTTTCGTATCTTCTAGCTCGCTAATGATTTCTTCTTTTGTTAATTCTAAATAGTTAATTTTCATGCTGGTTATGTAAGCTTATGAATCATAGTGTATTAAAGAATAAATAAATATACAAACATAAAAAAAGCATACTAAATTAATAGTATGCTTTTTCCTTATCATGTAAGGATATAAGTAATTATAACCTTCTATATAACTCTTTGATATCTTCTTTAGTCCATTTTTCTTTCCAATCAAGTCCAATAGCATGATTCCACATGTGTGGTAAGTTGTAAGCAACTTCAGCCATTTGATCAATTGTTTCTTCAGACCACTCTTTAGAAATACCTTGTGGAAGTGTAACATTATGTTTTTCAACCATCGACTTAAATTCATCTACAGCATCACCATAGAATTCTTTTAAGTGGTTAAATGCAACACAGTTAGCATATCCATGTCTATATCCTAATATTTTAGATAAGCCATAAGATAAAGCATGACAAGCACCAACTTCTGAGTATGTTAAACTAAGACCTCCAAATAAAGAGGCAATCATTAGTTTCTCATCGTTCTCTAAAGTTTGACCAGCTTCTTCACCTAGGTAAATTTCTCTACATAATGATAAAGCTTGATCGCCGTATGCTTTAGAATAAGCGTTGAAATATAAACCACTTTCAGCTTCAATACAGTGGATATAGCAATCCATTCCTGTATAGAACCATTGGTCTCTTTCTACAGTACTTAATAATTCAGGATCTAAAACAGCTTGATTGAAAACAGTCCAATCACATTTTAAACCAAGTTTTTTAACTGGACCTGTTAATACAGCAGTCATAGAACATTCTGCTCCAGTACCTGCAACTGTAGGTACACCCATATGGTAAATACCCGCTTTCTTAACTAAATTAAGACCTTGGTATAACTGAGATGAGCCTTCGTTTGTTACCATTAAAGATAAAGCTTTTGCAATATCCATAATAGAACCACCGCCAATACCAATAATACCAGCAGGAATACCTTTGTCTGCAAGAATTTGATCTCTTAAGTTATCTACCTGATCTGTAGTTGGCTCATATTGATCAATATCTTCAAAGAAAACCATATCTTCTACTTTTGCAGGAATACGATTTGCTAATTCCTTGCCTTCAAAGTATTTATCAACGATAAATACCATGAAGCCATCATTTTCAGTACGTTTTGGAGCTAAGATTTCATCTATTTGATTAAATGAACCTTTACCGTAAACGATTTTATCTATATTTTTAAAATTCTTATGCATCTTAATAAATTAGTTTACTGCAACTACAGCATGAAGAGAAGCGATGATATCATCAGCAAGTTTATTTACTTCTGCCTCTGTCCAAGTAGCACGAATACCAACAGATAATAATCTACCAATGATATTTTGTGATTTAGGTAACTCTAAAGCATTGTAATCTTGACGGTTTTCATAATCATGGATTGCTAATTTATAAGGAGATTTTAACGCCTTTAAATGATCCCACTGATTAATGAAATGATACATGTTTGTGTACCAATAAGCAACACCAACACCATCTTTTGCACACTGATTAGCAGCAGCTTGTGCTAACTCAGGAGTTTCCATAAAGAAGTTTAAGAAAGTAGCAGAATCACCTTCTTCGTCTGGAAGACAACGGAAAGTAATAAAAGGAACTTCTTTTCTTAAGCGTTCTTTTAAGATTGTTTTATTTTTTATATTATTCTCACGGATCATTTCTAGCTTACGCATTTGAGCAACTGCAACTGCAGCATTCAATTCGCCTAATCTATAATTAAAACCCATGATTGGATGCGATTCCATTCCTCTGTTATCACCTATGTGTGAGTGACCATGGTCAGAGAATTGACCCATAATTTCATATTTTTCAGTGTCATTTGTAAAACAAACACCACCTTCACCAGCTGTTGTAATTTTGAAAAAATCAAAAGAAACAGCACCAGCTTCACCATGTAAACCAACATGTTTTCCTTTGTAGAATGTACCTAAAGCTTGTCCGGCATCTTCTAAAAGTTTAATATTATGTTTTTTGCAAACTGCTTTAATACCATCAAGGTCTGCAGCAGCACCACACATATGTATTAAAAGAACTGCTTTTGTATTTGGAGTAATTGCAGCTTCAATAGATGCTGCACTTAAATTTAAAGTTTCGTCTACTTCAGCAAATACAGGAATGCCACCTGCAAATAAAACTGCTTCAATAGGAGCAATGAATGTAAAAGGAGTACAAATTACCTCATCTTTATATCCAATACCAGCAGCAGCCATCATACAAGCAACAGCAGCAGAACCACTTGATACAGCATGAGCATGTTTAGCTCCTGTGTACTCTTCAAAAAGTTGTTCAAATTCTCTTGCTTTCCAATGTCCGTTACGTTGGTTATCATGGTTATATCTAAAAAGCATTCCTGACTCTAATACGTCATTTACTTCTTTTTTTTCTTCTTCACCAAAATATTCCGTTCCTGGCATAATTGTATCTTGTTAATAATAAATAAGACTTGTCTGTCTGAATTTTGAAGTGCAAATGTACAAAAAATATAGATGTCAACCACCTAACAAAATAAATTGTTTCTGTCCATGCAATCATAATAACTTCATTTTCGAAAAAATAATTACTAGACTAGTCTTAATAAATGTATACATAAACATTTATATAGATTTAATCTAGATTTTTGGACATAAAAAAAGGAACCACTAGGGTTCCTTTTCATGTTTAAAATATGCTCTACTTATTTGACTCTTAGGCGTTGACCAATTTTAATCTCATTAGCAGACATATCATTAAAATTCTTTATATCAGAAACGCTAGTTCCATATTTACGAGACACAGAGTAAAGTGTATCTCCTTTTTCTACAACATGATATTCAGCAACTGAGGCATTATTTTGTGAAGTAGTAGTTGTTGCAGCAACTGAGGCAGTAGCTACATTATCATCTTGTACTTCACTAATATTATCAGAAGGTGTAAGTTGCAATACTTGCCCAACGTTTATTGCTCCATTAGAAGGAAGGTTATTCCATTTAATTAAATCTTTATGATAAACACCTGTTTTTCTTGATACCGCAAATAAAGTTTCTCCCTTTACAACTGTGTGAGTAGTTGTGCTTTCAATGATAACTTCTTCTTTTGGTTGTTCAATAACGTCCTCAGATACAGTAGCAGCAACTACGGCTACTGTTGTAGTAGAAACAGGCTTTTCTGATGCTACTTGATTGTATGGATCATTTACTGCTTGTTGAACAGCAGGTTGATCGTAATTAGTAGTAGCAACTACTTCTGGAGTAGCATTAGCAGATCTAATAGGTATTTGGAGTAACATACCTCTTTTAGGTTGTTCACCTTTTAATCTTGCTGCATTAAATCCATATATATCTGAAGATGGTATTCCGTATTTTTGTGCAATTTTCTCTACAGTTTCACCACTTTCTACAGTATGTGTTTTAATTTCTCCTGAGAATTCACCTTTAGCATCAATACCATTAGCTCCTGCAACTGTCATAACACCTGCATTTTTAATAGGGGTACTAACTCTTATAGATTCACCTGGGTGTAATTCAGTATTGTCGTTCCATGCCTGTAAACTTTGAGGGGAAACAGAAAACTTACGAGCAATACCATAATATGAGTCTCCATTTTGAACAACATAAGTTGTAGGAGCGGCTGGAGCTTCTTCAATAGTTTCTTCTTCTGCTATCGCAGCGGCTGCACCAACTGTAATAGCACCAACAGTAAATGTTTCTGCAGTATTATTTGTTTGTGGGCCTCTATTAGTATATTCACCTTGAGGCATTATTGCAAAACTATCTTCTTTAACTGCTTCCGTTTGTTGAGCTGCAACAACAGTGGTTGCAGCTGCAGTTTCTTCGATTTTAGCTTCAGAAGATTTTTCAGTACCAACAATTAGAATTTGTCCTTCTTCTAGTGATAAGTCATCACCAATTTGATTCCATTCTTTTATGTCAAGCATATTTACATTATACATTCTTGATATTGTAAATAAACTTTCTCCATCTTGAACAGTATGTGTTTTAGAATTAGGATCTAAAGAAAGTGAAGTTGAATCTGCTGCTGCAACAACTACGGCAGCAGTAGTGGTTACTACAGCTGTTACTTCTGGAGTAATTACTTCTACATCTTCAGCAGGTGGTACATCAACAACTGTAGGCGGTACAGATTTTGGACGAGTTTTTTGTAAAAATAAAACACGACCTCTAGCCAAAGGATCATCTTTAGCCATTCTGTTTTTCTTTGCTAATTTTGTCAATTTAATACCATATTTCTGAGAAACTTCCCATAGGTTTTTCTCTTCAATTACGGTATGCATTGCAGTTGTAGCTTTGCCTTTTTTCGCTTTTAGATAGTATACATGACCTTCTTGTAAGTCATCATACGCATCCATATCATTATATTTATATATTTTTTTGACATCAATGTCTAAAGATGTTGCAACCAAAAGTAAATTTTGATTAGCACCAGCAATAAATGCAGGTATATTATTAGCATCAACTAAAGTTATTTCTTCTCCGTTAACAGTTTTCGTATGAACATTTGTTACGATAGGATAAGGGTTATCACTTTGTGATGGGCTTAATGTTTTATTAATTGCAAGAGGTGTTGCAATAATATCGTTTTCAGTGTTATGAGTAAATGAAGATAGAATTGAACCTAAGCCCAATAAAACTCCTATTGTATATGTTTTTTTCATAATTAGGTGTTGTAACTACCTGGTGTTGAAAGAGTAAGAGATGTTTATTCTTTCTTGATACTAAATAATGTAATTAATTCTTTGCTAAGCTACAATTTTTGAGCCATTAAAATGCCATCTCTAAGAGGTAAAATGCAACTTTGTACCCTTTTGTCAGATGTAACCTTACTATTGAAATCCATAATAGCCTTTGTCATTTTATCATTTACTTCAGGATCAGCTACATTGCCTTTCCATAAAACATTGTCTATTAACAAAAGTCCGCCGCTTCTTAATTTTGGTAAGCAGGTTTCAAAATAAGCATCATTATTCATCTTATCAGCATCAATAAAGATAATATCAATTTCATCGTCTAATGATGGGATAATTTCTAATGCTTCTCCAATATGAAGTTTAATAATATCGTTAAGGTTTGCTTTGTTAATGAAGGTTTGAATAATGTCTTCTTTTTCATCATCAATTTCGATAGTATTGAGTTGTCCACTACTATCCATTCCTTTTGCTAGAGCGATTGCTGCATATCCTGTAAAAGTACCAATTTCGAGAACGTTTTTTGCGTTCATACTTTTTGATAAGATAGTAAGAAAAAGTCCTTGAGGATGCCCCGATAGCATATGCGGAAGATTCTCTTGGAAATGAGTAGCTCTATCTAATTCCACCAAAATTGGATCTTCATCAGTTGCTACTTTTTCAATATATTTATCTATTTCAGGATGTGTTATAGGTAACATATCAATTAATCAATAAATGGGTTTTCTTTAGCATTATCAGCACTACTAAAAACTTGGATAGCGATAACCTCTGCTTCTGCTGTTTTTACTTGGTCAGACCAAGCTTCGCAATGCATTGTTATTTTTCTGCCTTTTCGTTCTGTAATAGTTGCTATTAATTTGATAGGAGTATTAATTGGTGTAGGTTTTAGAAATTTCACATTCAAAATACCTGTAGCATATCTATAAAAAGGAGCAGAATCTAAAGCTCTATTTTCTGATTTATAGGCATCAGCCATTGCCGTACCCATACAATGACAATCAATTATTGTAGACAAAATACCACCGCTAAGCAAATTTGCCCAACCGTGGTATTTTTCCTCTGCATTCCAAATACAGATAGCTTTATCATCCTCCCAATAACTTTTGATGTGTAAACCATCATCATTTTTACTACCACAGCCAAAGCATACATTACCTTCCATGTGGTCTTGGAAATAAGGAGATATCATAGTTATTTAAATTTTCTCAATTGTGTAATCAAGGCACGCATATCTTTAGGATATTCTGCTTCAATATGTATATCTGTTCCATCAAGATCTTTAAATTTTAAAGATCTTGCATGTAAAGCAACTCTAGACATTAATGGTTGTTCTTCTGTGCCATCTTTCAATTTGAACTTACGTCCTTTTACATCAGAAAGGAAAGGAGTTTTTCCTCCGTAAACTTCATCAGAAATAATAGGAGAGCCAACATAGGCCATGTGAATTCTAATTTGATGCATTCTTCCAGAAAGTGGTTTACAAGCAACCAATGAGTGGAACTTATAAATTTCCTCTGTTTTAACAACAGTCTGAGACGGCTTTCCTTCGATATCAATACGAACATTCCCACGTCCAGAAACTAGGATATTTCTATCAATCATAACCCCGTCGAAATTTTCAATACCATCTACTACAGCATGGTATATTTTTTCTACAAGGCGTTTCTCAAATTGAATTGCTAAATGTCTATAGGCCTCAGGGTTTTTGGCAATTGCCATAACGCCAGAAGTCTCTTTATCTAAACGATGGCACAACTGTGTATCTCCACCATATTTTTTTGCTTCTTGATAAACTGTAGGTAAAGTTTTGTCCCTATCTTCTAAAGAAGAAATATAAGGAGGTTTATTTACCAAAATATAATTATCGTTTTCGAAAATGATCCACTTTTTAAAATTCGGAATTTTCATATTCTGTATCTTGAACTAAATTTAAATCAAAAGAAAAAGTTGAACCTACTTCAGCTTCACTTTGCAAAGTTATAGAAGTATTGTGTTGTTCCAATATATGTTTGCAAATTGCTAACCCTAATCCAGAACCACCTTGCTTTTTTGTTCTACTTTTTTCAACTCTATAAAACCTCTCAAAAATTCTGTTTTGATCCTCAAGAGGGATTCCCATGCCGTTATCTTTCACCATTAAAGTGACTAGGTTGTCATGAACTTGCAAAATTACATTTACCCAGCCTCCTTTTTCATTATACTTAATACCATTAACAACTAAATTAATAACAACTTGCTTTAATCTATTGTAATCTGCATTAACGTAGATTGGATCGTCATTAGGAACTTCCAAAGATACGGTAATATTTTTCTTTTCAGCTTTTTGTTCTACTTGTTCTAAAACATCAACAATCATAATTTGGATATCGAAAACTTCAAAATCCATAGAAATTTCTCCAGCTTCTATTTTAGAAACAGTTAAAAGATCTTCAACAAGAATATTTAAAGCATTTAGTGATTTTGCGGCTTTCTTTAGAAAACGATCTCGAACAGTTTTATCATTAACAGCTCCATCTAATAATGTTAAAATAAAACCTTGAGTGGCAAAAATTGGGGTTTTTAGTTCATGTGATATATTAGCAAGAAACTCTTTTCTATAACGCTCCATTTTTTTTAATTGAGCAATTTCTTCTTCCTTCATTTCTGCATAATCTCTTATCTGAGATTTAATTCCAGAAATAGGGTTTTTACTACTTTTAACCAACTCATTAGATACATCGAAGGTAGCAGATTGGTTACTTCGTAATTCGTGAATTTGTCTGTGGATATTTCCAACCTCCTTAAAAAAAATGAATTCAAGAATAAAATAAGTAAGAAGAAAGGATGATGAAAATGCTATAACTAACCCTACAATCACTCCTGTGATTGATACATCTGGTATCAAAGATAAAAAAGCAGATGTAATACCCCCAATGCATAATGCTAGAAGGAGGGAAACTGATTTGGCATTAAAGAACATATATTTATTTATTTAAAATAAAACCTCATTACCTAGTTGGAAATGAGGTTTTATGCAAGTTACCTAAAGTTAGTTTAAGCTTCAAACTTATAACCAACACCTTTTACAGTTTTGATGTAACCATCACCAATTTTTTCTCTAACTCTACGAATATGTACATCTACAGTTCTAGCAAGAACATATACATCTGCTCCCCAAATGTTTCTCAATAGATCATCTCTATTAAAAACTTTATTAGGACTTTCTGCTAAGAAATAGAGTAGTTCAAATTCTTTTTTAGGTAACGTTTTAGGTTCGCCATCAACATATAAAGTATAACTAGATTTGTCGATTGAAAACTTACCAATATTTATAATATCTTTTTTAGCTGAAGACGATTTACTTTTTCTTTTGAAAATCGATTCAATTCTTTTCATTAATGCTCTTGGCTTAACTGGCTTAACGATGTAATCGTCTGCACCAACGTCAAAAGCGGCAACTTCAGAGTATTCTTCTGCTCTTGCCGTTAAGAAAATAATATGTGCTTCAGATAAATCTGGATTTTCTTTTATTTGTCTGCATGCTTCAACACCATCCATTACAGGCATCATTATATCTAAAATGATTAACTCAGGATGGAACTCTTTCGCAACTTCTACGGCTTGTTTACCATCGTTGGCAGTTTTTACTTGATAGCCTTCTTTCTTAAGATTATAACCCAATATTTCTACAATATCTGGTTCATCGTCTACAACTAAGATTTTTCTTTCTATTTCTGAAGCCATGCTAAAGTTCTATGATAAAATGATGATCTGTTATGTTTGTCTACAAGTTATATTCATATTATGACTCTTCAAAGAAAACATAGCATCTGTAAAGATATACTTGCATTTAGTTTACCTAGAGTTCATATTCATGCAGTTAATATATCTTTAATATGTATTTCTTATAAAGTTTTATCTTGAATATATAAAGATTGCAAAACAGTAGAGTCTACTACAACCTGATGTTTTGTATGTAAACTTTTTACCCATTCCTTTTCTAAATGTTCTTGATAATCTGCTATCACATTACCTTTAGACTCGCTAAATGTTTTAGGAGCTTTAGGTAGAATTTCTTTTACATTTACAATGATAAAACGATTGTTCTCTTCAAAAATATATCTGCCTACTTTCATCTCTATATTTTCCTCATGAGGAAGCGAGTTTTCAGTGAAAATTCCATCAGTATATTGAATAGCTAAATTGTTTTCAGAGTTTTTAGTAGTGATAAATTTAGTAAATTCAGTAGTGAAGTATTTTAAATCAACTACGCCATTAACTCCTTTCTCAAAATGAGCTTTAATCCTATTTACATTTACACCTTTTTTAACCAATTGATTTTTGATGTTATTAAATCTCTTTTTTCTTAAAATACTTCCTTCTTTTTTGTCATACTCAACATTAATAACAATAAATAGGTTAATCTCAGTATTTAAAACATCAGCAACTTTTTGAAGATCTTTAATTCTGCTTTTGTACAGATAAGAACTATTTCGTTTATAATTAATAGTAGAGACTTCTGTAGGGAAAACTCTAAAGTAGCCAGAATCTAACATTAGTAATGTTTCATTCTCTAAATCTTTACTTCCTGTATTATATACTTCAACATTTGCTCTAGTATCCCACATGTAATCTTTTCTATGCAGGTTGTGGTAAGTTTTTAATGCTGTAATATCAGAAGATGCTTTGTTCCAAACACAGTCTTCCATTACTCTAAATAATAACAAGCCATCTTTATATTCTTGAGCAAGATGTTTGTATTCAGGGTATTTATCAGCAAGATTCTTTTTCTCTTCGTCTAGTAAAATGATATCAGAAAATGAATCAAAATCACTATTTAATAGGTTATTAAGATCTTTATTCTTCGAAGTTTTCTGTGTAGTAGAAATATATTCAAAGAAATCATTTGCAGTAACTTTTCTAGTAGCCAATGTGAAAATTACTTTCTTCTTGTTCTTTACCGACAAGTCTTCAGGAATCTTCCATTCTCCAATTAACCTTGTAGAGTCTATTAAAGAAAAAGCAAGTGTCTTATTTTCTTCATTAATAGTATATTCATTGTCGGTTTTAAGTTTTTGAATGAAATGTTGGCGGCTTGTAGAAGAACGACTGTCTTTCTTTACTTTCTTAACTAGAGTAGGGTAGAGTATCTCGTATTCCATTACAGGCTTCTTTTGATATAACCTGATAATATGCCATCCAAAATCGGTACGAACAGGGTTAGAAATACTTCCAATAGAATCCAAAGAATATACGCCCTCCATAAATTCTTTAGGGAAACGAACTTCACTAACAGGAGGCAAAATACCCTCTTTAGAAGAAGAACGTTTATCATCAGAAAAATTACTACACATTGTAGTCCAATCGCCACCATGCTGTAAGCTATCATAGATAGCGTTAATTTTTCTTTGAGCAATTTCTTGATTTTCAGCTTTGTCTTTTTTCGTAGATTTAATCATGATATGCTGTACCTGTAAAGTACCATATCGTTCTCTTTTATCTTTTACATAAATTAAATGATAACCAAAGTCTGTTCTTATAGGACCGACTACATCTCCAATTTTTGCTTTAAACGCAGCATCTTCAAAAGGATATACCATTTGTAGGGATGTAAAATAACCTAAATCTCCTTTATTTTGTTTTGCAGAAGGATCTTGTGAGGATGCAAAAGCAACCTCTTCAAAGTCTTTTCCTGCTTTTATTTCTTCAAGTAAAGCAACGGCAGTAGTATACGCTTTTAAAGTATCTTCTGGACTCGCATCTTTTTTTGTTGTAATAAGAATATGAGAAGCTCTAACCTCAACTTTTTGACGATTGTATGCTTCTTTTACAAGACTGTCATTAAAAACTGATTCAGTTAAATAAGGCTCTTCCAATTGATGAATATACATTTTGTATTCATTCTGAAATGCAGGAAGGGAGTCATAACCCAAAGTGATTGCTTCGGCTACTTTTAATTTGAAATTGATAAATAAATCTAAGTAATCATCAACACTTTCCTTGGAATAAAAAGCACTGTCGTTACTGTAATTTTTATCATAGAGGTAAACAAAGTTTTCTTTAGTTACAGCTTCGCCATCTAAAGAAAGTATATTTTCTGTTTTATGAAGTTTTGATTTTTGTCCAAAATTAGTTGCACATCCAATTAATAGAGAAGCTAGTGATGCCAACGTAATAAATTGGCTGAATTTTGAATTAAGCATTTGATTAGAAATTATTAAAATTCTATTTAAAAAATAATACTCACAAATATATTAGTATTTTTTATTGACTAAATATGTCGTTTTTTAGATTCATAATCAATAAAAAAGGCGAATCAATTTAAAACTGATTCGCCTTTTGTGGAATTAGACTGTATTATTCGTCATTTTTTTGATCTTGAATTTGCTCCAAGTTCTTTCCTCTTTTTCTTTTAGATCTACGCCCTTCTTTAGGACCTTCTTTTTCCAATTTCTCTGCTTCTTCTTTTGAGATTTTACCTGCTTTAGCTTCAGCTTCGATTTTGGCTTTTTCTTTTTCCCATGCAGCTTTCTTCTGCATATGTTTCTTTAAGTCTTTGTCGACACTAACTTTAAGTTTTTTAGCATCTTCATAAGCACTACTTTCAGAGTAACGTTCCCCAAACTTCTTAAAAGTTTTTAAGGCATCATTGTATCTTTCTTCTTGCTTACTGAAAACAGACATTTTTGCCAACTCATATTCAGCTTCCATTCTCTTGTACATTGCCTCAGGCTTGTAATCAGAGTCTGGATAATCTTTCATGAAGTTTTCGTATGCAATTGCAGCGGCTTTATAATATCTTAAATGAGAGTACTGTTTAGATACCTCAAAAGCTTTTAATTCCAAACGAGCTCTTAGTTCATTAATAAGATCATCACACTGTTCAGCATACTGACTAGTAGGGTATCTGTTAATGAAGTTTTGTAATTCTTCAATAGCAGCATCTGTTCCAGACTGGTCTAAGTTATAATCGGGTGTATCTTTATAGAGAGAATACCCATTCATAAATAGTGCTTCTTCTGCAAAAGGACTTCGATTATATGTTTCGAAGAAACTTTTAAAGTGATGAGACGCAATTAAATATTGTTGTTGCTCATATTGACTATATGCATAGTAAAACTGAATTTTTTCGTATTCAGCTGCACCAACAAAAGCACCCATAATATCTTCAAAAAGAACTGATGCTTTATAAAACTGTTTATTGTCGTAATAATTAAGAGCGGCATCGTATTTTTCATTGATGTCTCTACTCTTAGATATTCTCGAAAACTTACTACAAGAGAAGGATAAAGTACCTAAAATTGCACAAGTGATTAATATTTTCTTACTCAACATAACTGCAAATCTAGATTTGTGATCTCTTATTTAAAAAGGAAATTTTTTCTAAAACCGATGAAAGTTTGTAATTGACTGATAACAGGTAGATTAATTTTCTTGTTAAGATCATTTTTTTGCTAAAAAATATAATTTTGCCCCAAATATAGCAGGATAAAAAGAAAGACCCCCAATTTTTAAAAAAGGAGGTCATCTTTATTGAAAAAAAAATGATTAATTAAATTTTATACTTCCATAAGCAGATTCCACGTTTACAGTTTTGCTAGTAGATGCATCTTTATTGAAACCACTATATTCGGCAGATGTGTTTTTTTCTATTTGCTTATTAATTGATAGACCATCTAAATTAGATTTAAAACTTCCGTATTTAACAGCTGCATTAAATTTAAAACTAACTTCTGGATCAAAATCTATTTTTGCAGAACCATACGAGACATCAATATCTATTTTTTTAAAACTGGTTGCTACTTTATTAATTTTTACAGAACCATAATCTGCTTCTGCTTGTAAGACGCCTCTTAAAATATCTACGTTAAGATTAGAATATGCGCAATCTGCCACTAAATCACCAGCTGTACCGATGTTGATGTTCCCATATTTGTCATCTATTTCTAGTGTATTTACTTGCCCAATTAATAGCTTCCCTAAATATCTTGAGCGAATCTCTGCATTTTCAATAAAATCAATTTCACAGCTACTATAACTAATAGTAATAGAATTTGAGTTTCCATTTAATTCATTCGCTATTAGAGAACCATAACTGATATTAAATTTCCCACTTCCACTAATAGATTCAGTAACTAAACTTCCGTATTTATTCTCGATATCTAAATTAATATTCTCTGGGGCATTTACATTGTAAGTAATTTTGAACCCTTTTTTATTATTAATAGAAACAGAACTTGGTGTAATAGTGGTAAAAGAAATCAGATTATCACTAGAACTATCCTGAATTTTTATTGTTGATAGAATATCTTCTGCTTTACTTTGATTAGGATGCCATACCTCAATAACAATTTTCACATCTACAGTTTTCTGATCTTTTGATGTGGAAACATTAATATCGCCGTATTTATTATTTATAGATAAAACAGTTGACGAATTTATATCACTAAATGTTTTTTCTATTGTTTTATCAGCATTAGGTTGTTGTGCAAATGCCCAGTTAGAAAAAATAACTAAAAAGGCGATTAGACTATGTTGAATAATGTTGCGGCTTTTCATCTTTTATTTCTTCTTTGGTTGTACTAATAATAATTTCCATTTGTTTGTTTAGTAATTCAACTTGTAGCTCTAAATTAATAAGCATCTGGTGTTTAATTACTTCTTGTTGGCTACTTGTCTTTTCTTCAATTTTCAATCTCTTATAGCTCTTTTTTAAACCCTTAAGCTGGTTGTCAAAGTCTTGAAGTAGTTGTGCATCTTTAAAGTCAAGTGCCTTAATTTGCCTTCTTTTATTAGATATCATAGACATGTAATAACCTTCGGCTTGTTGCCATTCTGAAGCTGGTTTTTCCGAAATTGTTTGTATCGAATTATTACTTCCAAACCAACCAATACCTATGCCAATAATTATAGCTGCTGCAACAGAAATCCATTGTTTAGAAATTCTAAATTTAATTTCTTTAGGAGCTTTTGTTGGTGCTTTATTTTCTTCTTTATCTAATTGATCTTCAATTTTATTCCATAAAAAAGAAGGTGCTTCATATTTATCAAATGATTGGTTTGAAAGCTGTTCTATCTTAATAGAAGAATTATTCTCTTTATCTAACTCTGAAGCAATTTTAACCCAAACATTATCTTTTGGTTCATGGAAGTCTAGAGCTGTTTTCTGACGTAATATTTCACGCTCAAGATTATCATCTAAAACTTCTTTAAATCTATTTTTTGTATTTACTGAAGGAAATAAGCAATCTAACTTATCCTTATTCTCTAATATAAATCGTTCTAATTTGTCCATAATCACTGCTTTTATAGAGAAACTTGTAAAATGTCTTTCAATTTTTTCTTAGCTCTGCTGTATTGAGATTTTGATGCAGATTCTGAAATTGAAAGTATCTGAGAAATTTCTCTATGATCATACCCCTCAAGTAGATACAATGAAAAAACAATACGGTAGCCATCTGGTAGTAACTGTATAGCTTCTCTTATACGGTCTATATTTAGAATAAGATCAATGTCTTTCTCTTCCTTTTCAGGAATACTAGACATATTATTCTCTTCCATTTCTACCAAATCTAATCTTCTTTTTTTGACATGATTAATAGAGTGATTTACTACTATTCTTTTTAACCATGCTCCAAAAGAAGAAGAACCATTAAATTGATGAAGGTTTTTAAAAGCACTTAAAAATGATTCTTGCAAAATATCTTCTGCTTCTTCTAGATTGTTTACAATCCGTACACAGATGTTATACATTGCCTTCGAATATTGATTATACAATTCGAATTGTGCTTTTCGATCACCTTCTTTACATTTATCGAGTATTGCTGTCATTGTGATAATATCTAATTCACTTTAAAAGACAGGGATAAATATAGAAGGTTGCGTGAGGGAGAAAAATTATTGATTACATTTTTTACATGTACCAACAATCAAGTAGTTAGTTTCTAAAGCAGTATATCCTTCTGGAAGGGTTACAGGATGAATTGGGAGGTCGTCCATACACTCTGTGTCACCACATGTTTGACATTTAAAATGTACATGTTCATGTCTGTGGTGAGACTCCGTACAAAAATCTGAATTACACATTGCATACTTAACCAAGCTATTTTCATCAATTACCCGATGTAAAATACCCTTTTCGATAAAAGTCTTTAATGTTCTGTAAATAGTTGCACGATCACAAATACCAACCAATTGCTCTTCGATAACATTTTCGCTTAAGGCAATTTTTGTACCCATAAAAATGTTTAAGATGCTAATTCTGCTAGCAGTTCTTCTTAGATCGAAGTCGTTCAATATTTGTAGTGCTGTTGTACTCATAATGCAAAAATAAAAAATGCGGATAACATTACTATTATCCGCATTGTAAAAAGTATTTAATTTTTTATACTACGTTTCCAGGACGGACTACGAACGAGTCGCAGAATACTTGAAATACTGGTACATTATCAATTTCTAATACGCTACCAATTTCTTTAATCTTATCCAATTCTACTTCAGTAATAGATCTTTCATTTAGTAGATCATCATCTTCTTCCATAAATAGGAATGAAATGAATTTTACAAAAATAAATGGAGCATTAAGAATATCTCTTTTAAGGTCTCCAGTTAACGACTCTGGGTTTTTAAGTGTTTCTAAAATTACATTATTAGCCTTCAAAGATGAGTGCATAGTAATTTTAATCAACTCATAAAAACGATGTTCCCACTCTGAAAAGTTATACGATAGATATTTTAAGGCAGGAGCTAAAGGATCATTTTTCTGAAAAAAGCTTCTTCTCGATAATTTTCTAGCTTTCCTGCGCAAGGTAATTTCTTCATAATGACTTACACTGCCATTTGCTAGAGTAATACCAATTGAAGGAGAAATAAGAATAATAGAAATAAAGTCATCATCACTTAAGTCCATGAAATTAGGATCGATTTTCAGAAAATCTTTCTTAAGTTTTGTCATTTCATTAAAGAAATCATTATCTCTAACCAGTGTAATTAATTCACTACCTGTAATCATTATTTTTTACGTTTATAGTATTAGTTGTTACTTTTTCTTGTCTTCCTTTGGGGCTTTGTCTTTTTTACCAAATACCGAGAAGTGTACATACCTCTTAGGGTGTGCTTTAAAGTCAATTAGTAAACTATCCATACTTGCCATAGTACTTACTAATTGATCATGCATTTCTCTTTGGGTAAGAAGCGCTCCAACAGATCCATTTGGATCGTTGATAGCATTAAGAGTTCTATTTGCGTTAGCCAAAACATCTTGTGCATTCTTTACCGTTTGTGTTAAAGGAGCATTGTTTAGTGAATCAGCTAAGTGATCCATTTTTGCTAACAAAGGAGTAAGTTCTGCAGAAGCATCCTTTAAGTTTGCTGTCATCACTTTTACATTGTATAAAGTTTGATCTATCCCCCCTTTATCAACTTTACTCATTATAGAGTTCGTCTTATCAAGCATCTGATTTACACGCTCACCTGTACCTCTAAAACCAGCTAAAACCATTTGAACAGAATCTAAAGTTTGTTCCAAAGATTTCATTAAAGGATCTGCTTTAGTAGCCAAAGATGCAAATAAACCATCTTCAATATCTCCTTTTAGTGTTGCATTAGGTTCTGCAATTGTTGTTTTATTTTCTGTTTTTAAGATAATTTGTTTATCTCCTAACATTCCTTTATCAGCAATAAAAGCTATAGTTTCGGTATAAATTAGTATATTATCTTTAAGATCAATAGTTACACGAACAACATTATTTTGATTTTGTAAAAGTTCGATTGCAGAAACTCTTCCAACTATAACACCATTTATAGTGACATTATTAGAGACCTGTAGGTCTGGGCTTTTATCATATTCAATAAAATAGGTATGATGGTCAGAAAAAACATCTATTCCTTTTAGGAAATTAAAACCGGTATAAAGTACAATGCCACAGACGATTGCAAATAATCCGACCTTGACTTCATTTGATAATTCAATTTTAAAATTGGACACAATATTAGTATTTGATTTGAATTCTTTTTCTTCTAATGTAGCTTGCAGCTGTATTTCGACATCTCAAATTTATCAAAGAATATCATTTAATCTATATTTCTTTCAACTTTTGACCTTGAAGACTAAAAATATTACATTAAATTTGTATAACGTGATGTTTTAATATCATCTGATAAATGATCTATACTTTTTTGAATACTATTAAACTTAATTTTTTGCAAAACTTATTGTATAGTGTTATTGCTTTTTTATTTCTTTCGATGTTTACGTCGAATGCAGTTAAAGCTGATACTAATTTAAAAGGCGAAATTGCATATTTTAAGATAGAAAATGATACCGCTCAAAGTAGACAAGCGGCTAGGCAATTGACAAAAACTCTGCGTTTGTTAAATTCAAGTGCAAAAAATGAGTTATTGACTAATTATGCGGACGCATTACATGCATTCTCTGATTCGATACTTTTTAGAGGTGACCGTGATTTACAGCAAATCCGTGTAGATATGAGTGACCCTGAAATTGTCGGAAGGATGAATCAGTTAAACTCTGCCTTGAAGTCTGATGATCCTGCAGAATGGGAAGAAGCTAAAAAATCTGGAGTGTTTGATGATTTAGATGACATTATGATGGATTACAGTGATTACGACCTGCCTTCTGAAGATGTTATAGAAACATTAGACATGTGGAAAACAGGGGAGGATATTTCTGCTCCAGTAGATCAATTTGATTCACCAGTAAAGTATACTTCAGATTGGTCTAATTTTGAGATGAGGACACAAACAATGTATATGAAGGAGAATGCTGAAGTAGAGTTTGGAGAACAAACCCTGAAAGCAGGAGATATACAGATGAATTTTGTGACAAAAATTGTTAAAGCTCAAGGTATAGAAGATTCAACAGGTACAATCATCGAAAAACCAATTTTTAAAGATGGTGAATCTACATTCAATGCGAATGAAATGATTTATAATTACGAGACTGGTAAAGGTTTAATTAAAGGTATTGTAACAGAAGAAAGTGATGGTATAATTACTTCTCAGGTAGTAAAGAAAACTGCTGGCCCAGAAATGTATATGGGCGATAATGTTTATACTACTTGTAGGTTAGAGCATCCTCACTTTGGATTTAGAACCAAGAAATTAAAGGTTGTTCCAGAAAAAAATATTGTTTCGGGACCATTTTTAGTAGAGCTAAACGAATCACCTTTACCATTAGGTTTCTTTTTCGGGATATTTCCAGCAACGACAGATAATACATCAGGTTTTATTATGCCATCGTATGGAGAGTCTACAGACCGTGGTTTCTATTTAAGAGATGGTGGTGTGTTTTTAGCCTTAACAGATTATTTTAATTTAACGGTTTTAGGTACTGCTTATACACTTGGTGGATGGGGATTAAATGTATCTTCTCAATACCGTAAAAGATATGCATTTAGTGGTAATACTAGATTCTCTTTTGTGAATAACTTATTTCAAGAGAATGATGGTACGTTAACAGTACGAAAAGATTATCAAATTCAATGGTCGCACTCCCAAGAAAGCAAAAAGAATTCAAGATTTTCTGCAAATGTAAATATTGCTAACTCAGATTATAATAGAAATAACTCTCAAGATGCCAATGATTATCTACAATCATCAATGAACTCATCTGTTAGTTATAGTAACTCATTTAATTTAGGTAACGTAAATGTGTCTACAACAGCACAAACAAGATACCAACAAAACGTTCAAACAGGTGAGGCAACTTTAACGCCTGAAGCCAGTTTGAACATGCAAAGAGTTAGACCATTCCAAAACTTATTTAAAAAATCAAATTTAATATCAGAAATTGGTTTAACCTATAGTGTAAAAGCAAATGGATCTGTAACTAACAAACCAGGTTCAGGTAAACTTCCTTTTCCTAATGTGTACGGAGCGGATAACTCTGTTGATGATGGTATTGATCCTGAAACGGGTAAGTATCCAGATTTATTGGCAAATTTTGGTGATTATCAAGATGATTTTAGATGGGGGGTGACACATGATATTCCAATTAGTACACAAATGAAGGTGCTAAAATACTTTACATTCTCTCCTAGTTTTAATTACAAAGAGTATTGGCATCCTGTAAGTTATGATTATACGTATTTGGAATCTGAAAATGCAGTCAAAGTGGATACTACTAATGCAATGACTCGTTATTCTGAATACAGTACTGCAATTGGTTTTAACACTAACATGTTTATGTTTTATAACATGAAAGGTGGGTCAATTATTCGTCATACCATCCAACCTTCGGCATCTATGAGTTTTAGACCAGACTTTGGTGACCCTAATTATGATTATTACCAAATGGTTCAAACATCTAATACAAATCCACAAGGTACAAATGTATTTAGATCCGAAGGAGGTTTAGTGGGTAAGCCTTCTGCAGGAAGGAGTAGTAACTTGAGTTTTGCTGTAAATAATGTTCTTGAATTAAAAAGCGGTAAAAAGGGAGAAGATGGTAAAGCAACGAAAACAATGCTTCTTAATAACTTAAATGTAAGTTCTGGTTATGATTTTGAGCGAGATTCTTTAAACTGGTCAGATGTTTCTGCAGGCTTTAGAACAACATTATTAAAGAAAATAGATGTATCTGTAAGTTCTCGTTGGGATCCTTACCGCTATGTAGTAACAGATACTAAATACGATGAAACTTTAAAGAAAGAGGTAGTAACTAGTCAATATAAATCACAATACACATTAAATGAAACTGGTGGTGGTTTAGCCAATTTGAGTAATATGACGGTATCATTGGGTACAAGATTAGCACCAAAAGGAGCAAAAGATAAAAAGGAAAAGAAACTAAATGAACTAGAACCACGTAATGAGTTAGAGAGACAAATGTTAGAAGAGATGAGGAGAAATCCTGATTTGTATATGGACTTTGATATTCCATGGTCACTTTCAGTAAATTATAATTTAAATTATAATAAAACTGGTGAGATGGAATCTACATTTACACAAACGCTTACTTTTTCTGGAGACCTTTCTTTAACACCAAAATGGAAATTTGCGTTTAGATCTGGTTATGATTTTAAAGAAGCAGCTTTTTCATATACATCATTCGACATTACAAGAGATTTACACTGTTGGCAGTTAACTGCAAACTGGATTCCTTTTGGTCCTCGTCAATCTTATAATATTACGATTGCGGTTAAAGCAGCTATGTTGCAAGACCTTAAATGGGAGAGACGTAACTCATGGATTGATAGAAACGATAGATTTCAATAAAAAATATACCTAATGCCTTTTTATCACGATAAGCAGAAAAGTTACCCACAAGAAACAGAGTCAAGAGTTATAATCCGTTTTCAGGATTGTGATCCCTTTAGACATTTAAATAATGCAAAGTACTTTGATTACTTCTTTAATGCAAGAGAGGATAGAGTACCACAATTATATGGTTACAATATTGCAGATGTTTATAAAGAGTATGGTACAGGTTGGGTTATCTATAATCATCAGATATCTTATTTAAGACCTGCAGCAGTAGGTGAGTGGGTACGAATAAAATCAAGTATTATTCATGTAGATGCAAATACTATTGTAGTTGAGTATTACATGTTAGATGATGCTAAAAAGGAATTGAAAACAGTGCTTTGGTCTACGATGAAATACATTAATCCTAAAAATGGAAAAAGTACAGAACATCAGCCAGAAGTTTTTGATTACCTGAATACAATAAAAAATAATGAAGTCGATTTTACTGAAATAAGTTTTGGAGATCGAATAAAAGCGATAAAAGAAAAGAGACATTCCTAACCGGATGTCTTTTTTTATAAATTAGGAACCGCTACAATAAACGTACTCCCATTACCCTGACTACTTATACATTCTATGGTGCCTCCCATCTCTGTAATGTATTTCTTTACAATTGATAGACCTAACCCTGTAGATTTTTCTCCTGCAGTAGGTTTGGCAGAGAGCTTCTGATATTTCTTAAAGAGGTTCTTTTTGTCTTCGTCACTAAAGCCAGGTCCTTGATCAGTTACTTTAATTTGAATGTAATCTTTATTTTTTTCGACAGAGGTAGATACAATTGTATTTTGATCAGAAAATTTGATTGCATTCGAAATTAGGTTTTCTATAACCTGTGTAAAATGTTGTTTATTTACCTCAACTAAACCATCAGAAATCATATTATAAATCAATGTAATATTCTTTCTATCTGCAATTCCTGTAAATTCATTTACAATAACATCTACTACGTCAGAAGACGAGAAAATATCTTTCATTGCTTTTTCTTTCTCTACTTCAACTTTGTTTTCTGATACTCTAGCATCAAGAATTTCTTCTATCATTTTGTTCATTCTATACATTGCACTTAGAGAGCCACTAATACACATTTTTTCATCTTCGTCTAAAGCAGAATTGTTTGTATCTAACATACTTAATAGAGAGATAGAACTCGAAAGTGGGTTGCGAAGGTCATGAGCAACAATACCTAATAAATGGTTCTTTTCATTATTAGCATTCTCTAAATCATGATTTTTTTCTTCAATAAGTTCCTTTTGCTCTAGAATATGATTATTTGCTTTCTGTAATTTCTTCGATTTAGAATTTAAATTAGTGTACGTACCAGAATTTTGTAATGCTATACGGATATAGATTGCCAAGTTTCTAAGTAAGTTTAATTTGTAGCTGTCGAAGGCATTTATCTCGAAAGATTGAACAGTAAAAACCCCAATAGGTTTCTTGTGTTTTGCAACCAAGGGAATATAAATAATAGATTCTGCATCTTGACCAGCAATGGGCTGTAGCACCTCTTTAACATAGTTCCTATGGTCGTTGCTAAAGTGTTGAATAAAGAACTCCTTACGTTGGTCAAAAGCCATTACAGCTAATCTCATTTTATCATTTAAATCATATGATTGTCCTTTTATCTCAATATCGTTTTCATAAATAAACGGAAATTCAAGAGCATTTTCTTGCTCGTTAAATATCCCAATACCGAAGATAGGTGTGTCAATTAATTTATTAATGCTCTTGTAGGCTGTTGTAATAATATCTTCTAAGGTTAGTTTAGCGGTAACATCTCTACCAATTCCACTAAGAAGTTCTAAATCTTTGTAGGCTTTTTTAAGTGATTTAGATTGTAGGTCAATTTCTTGGTTTTGATGTTCTAGTTGTTGGTTAGACCGTTTTACTAGATTATTAAAATGAAATAATGCAACAACTAATAATAAAGTAAGTGATAAACTAATAACTAGAATATTTCTAATCGTGTTCTGCTGAGATATTTCTAGTTCTTTTTGTGTAAGTCTTAAGAGTCTAATTTCTGATTCAATATTTAGTAAGCCGATTTCTCTTTGTTGTGTTTTTAACGTATCAATCATTTCAGAATTTCTGTTAGAAATATCCCAAATAAGATCTGTTACTTTATCTCCTAAATATTTTCTGATTAGTGCATTAATGTATGGTTTGAACTCTTTAGTTTTAAAGAAAACAGATAAAGGAGTTTTCCAGCTAGAATCTTTTGGTAGAATTATAGCGAGTCCATCATTTTCTGTTTGATAAAAAACCTGTCTGTGTAACATTAATCCTTTAGAAAGTGCGTAGGCATAGTTAGATAATTGAGTAAAACCCCATAAATCTTGACCATTAGCAATTTCATTTATTAAATCTTCTGAAGTATCTAAATATTCATATTCTAAAGCAGGAAGATCAGCGTGTTTTAACTTTATTATATTCCTCTCAAAAGTTGAATTTTTAATTGTAACAGCTCTTAATGATTGTATAGCTGCATTAAAATTATCTTTAGTTTGAAAAATGGGAACGTTTGCCGAAGAAATTATAATTTCAATGTCAGGCATGTAAGCTGGTAAATAATCAATATCTTTTTTACGCTCATCGGTAATAGTAATACCAGATATGCCAAAAATACCTTCTCCTCCGTCAGATATTTTTTTGTACATATTATCCCAACTAGAAAGGGGGACCCATTTTATATTTATAATAGCCTTCAGTTCTTTTCTTTTCTGATGAATCATTTCAGAAAACATTTCATACTCTATACCGGCCATTCCGCCAGTATGTAAAGAGTAAACAAAAGGTTTATTCTGAATGTAATAGACAGTAACAGTTCCTTTTTTATTTTCCTTTATTTTCTCCCATGAATCTTGTGCATATAAAGTTTGTGAAACTATACAAAACAAGAAGAATAAAATATATATGTGGCGTTTCATTATTTTTCAAATTGGAATTCCCTCAAAAATATTCAAATCATTTAGAAAAAACATATTTAAGTGTATATCTTTCATTTAATCAATAAAAATAATAGTCTACAGCATGTTATTTGAATATATTGAGAAATGATATAAATATAATGGTTATTAAGATCGTGAAAACTGCATTATATTTGCAAAGTGTAAACTATATCAGTTCATCTTTCTTTTAGAATTTTGAATACTGACTAAAAAATAAACGAATTACATTAAACTACTAAGAAGC
This sequence comes from Flammeovirga pectinis, assembly GCF_003970675.1. GTDB lineage: Bacteria > Bacteroidota > Bacteroidia > Cytophagales > Flammeovirgaceae > Flammeovirga > Flammeovirga pectinis. The sequence goes on along the minus strand of NZ_CP034562.1, from coordinate 2,441,310 downwards.
ATGTCCTCATTTTGGGTGTATTTAGAAATCGGATTACAACATATTACAGATGTTCAAGGATATGATCATATATTGTTCATTTTAGCACTTATGGCTACTTTTAGTTATAAGAACTTTAAGCAAGTTGTTTGGTTAGTAACCGCATTTACATTAGGGCATACTATAACTCTTGGTTTATCGACATTAGGTATACTATCAATTAACCCCGAATTAGTAGAAAACTTAATACCTATTACAATTCTATTGGTATGTATTTCTAACTTTTTTGGAGTGAGTAAACTCACAACGGGTAATAGACCATCATACATTAAGCATACAAAGACATATAAAAAATATTATGTAGAAGCTGTTTTTTTTGGTTTAATACACGGTTTAGGTTTTTCTAATTACCTTAAAGCGTTACTGGGGTCGGAGTCGTCAATATGGGAACCACTATTAGCTTTTAATTTAGGTTTAGAACTTGGTCAGTTATTAATTGTAGTGACATGCCTTTTAATTAATAATTTTGTAATGAAGTTTACTTTATTGAATCAAAGAGATTGGAACTTCTTTTTAACAGGAGGGGCTTTTGTTTCTGCGGTAATTATTTTAGTGAATTAATATCCAATGCAAAAAAATAGAAATTCTAAAGCGATAGTTTGTAAACCAAAGGTGCCCGCATTTATGGCACTTGGTGTATTTTTATTTATTCTATTATTAATTACAGTAGGTACTGTAAGATGGATTGAAGTAGGCGGCTTTGAATGGTATAAGTTATTATTTTTAGTGAGTTTGGCTTTCATTTTAATAATGATGATAGTGCGTTTAATGTTTGCCTATAAAGTAGTAAGCTTTAAAACAAAGACCGTAACACAAGATTACCCTCTAAGAATAGGGGCAAAAGTAACAATTGATTTATCTCAGTATTTACTTTTTTGGGAAGTAAGACAACGACAAGTTGGAAAAAAACTATTTAATATATTAACTATTTATACTAAAACGGGTCAGCCGATACTTATTTCTAATAGAGATATGACCTATTATCAAGAAGCTGTGAAATTTATGGAGGCTAAGTTTTCTAAATTTCATAGATCTAAGGTGAAATAATAAAGTATTTATCATCTTAAATGGTTAAATTAGAATAGTCTGTAAAATTCTATTGTAATGCTTAACCCCAAAAATCAAAAACGCTATATACTTAAAGTTTTTATAATTAGCTGTACCCTTTTATTAATAGGATTACTTTTTACACCATTAGTTTGGTTGAAGTTACTGTTAATTGGAGTAATTGCTGTTTTAGGAATACGTCTATATTTTAGTATAGTAAAAAGGTCTGAACAAGAAAGACTTGGAGCTATCTATGCTCATCAAGTAATAGACCTAGTCTACCAGATTGTGGTAGTACTCGATAAGAATTATACTGTTTTAGATGTTCATTACCCTAGTCGACTAGAAGAGAATCAAAAGCTTATTCAAATTGGGGACACTCTTGAAATAGGTAAACACCACCCATTGCCTTCAGACTTTAAAACTCTTTTTAAAAAGGGAGCTTTTAGAAATAAGAGTCATTTTGATTATTTCTTAAATGGATGTTTTTTTGAACTCAAAGTCATACAAAATTTTCAAGGTAATATTATTTGTCTTTTGAAGGATTCTACAAAAGCAAAAAAAGAAGAAGAGAAGCTATCAAAATTAAATGTTGATTTAGAAAACCTATTGACAATTAACAATAGCGAACTAGCTCTTAAAAGAGAAAAATTTAAAACAATTTTTGATAAATCATCAGATGCTTACTTTTTATTGGATGAAGGATTGAAAATTTCAATTTATAATGAAAAGGTAGAACAGCTTTTTGGGCGTTGCGATACAGTATTATTTTATAAATGGATTGAACAAAACTCTCCCCGAAATCAACCAAAAGGAGGAGATTCTTTAGCTCTTTTTAAGAGTATGAAAGAAACCTGTGATTTACAAGAAGAATTACGTTTTGAATGGTTGTTTAAAAGTAAATCAAATGAAGACTTCCCTTCTGAAGTTAGTTTAACACGCTTATCAATTTCAGATCATATTTTATATTTTATGATAATAAGGAATATGGTAGGTCAGAAGAAAATTGAATCAGAATTAAGAAAGAACCTTGAGCGAGAAAAAGAATTAAACGAAATGCGTTCAAAGTTTATTTCTATGGCTTCGCATGAATTTAAAACACCTCTAGCTACAATTCTTACAAATCTAGATTTAATGGAATTAACCTTAAAAAAAGAGAATGTACCCTCAGATGATAGAATGAATAGATTTATGGATAGAATGCGTTCAGAATCAACTCGTTTGACAATTTTAATGGACGAAGTTCTTCAATTAGGTAAGATTGAAGCAGGTAAAACACCCTTTAAACCAATTAAAGTTGATACATTTCTCTTTATAAGTGACTATGTTAGTGAATTTAAAAGAAGATCATCTACTGAAAGGAAGATAAAAATAGCATTTGATTTAACTCAAAAAGAGGTTTGGTTAGATGTTAACTTGATGGAACATGTTTTAGATAACTTACTTACCAATGCAATAAAATATTCTGAAGAAGAGGTGCAAGTTCAAGTTTCTACTTCAGAAGAAGGGTTATTAATAGAAGTAATAGATAGAGGAATTGGTATACCGCTTTCTGAGTTCTCTCAATTATTTGATTCATTTTTTAGAGGGAGTAATACCAATCATATACAAGGAACGGGGCTTGGTCTTGTGATCGCAAAGGAATTCGTAGAGCTTCATAACGGAATAATTGTTTGCGAAACGAAAGAAAATAAAGGGACTACTTTTAAAGTTGTAATACCGTTCTAAATTTGTTGAGGAGTCTTCATCTTTAAATATTATAAATAGATTGGTAGAATAGTATAAATACACTCCTTATGTTTTAACTTCACTATTAAGGTTGATTAGATTTTAAAAAGTTCCTGTAAATGGCAAAATCCAAAACTCCAGACTTAGGTCTAGATAGTATAAAAGATTTACTTGTAAAATTATCTGTACCCGCAGCAGTTGGTATGATGGTTATAGTTATCTATCAAATGGTAGATACATTTTTTATAGGTAGGTGGGTAGGTACATTAGGTATAGCAGGTATTTCTGTTGTAGCACCTTTGGTAATGTTAGTACAATCTATTGGAATGGCAATAGGCATGGGTGGAGCATCTTTAATTGCGAGAGCTCTTGGTGGTGGAAACCCTAGGCATGCTTGCAAAGTTTTAGGTACGCAAAGTACCATTACACTCATCTTAACCTTAATTGCTGTAGTATTAGGTGTTGTTTTTGAAGAAAAGCTACTCGTCTTTTTTGGAGCAAATGGAGATATTTATAGCTATGCTCAAGAGTATTATCATATAGTTATTTTTGGAATGCCATTTTTAACCATGTCTATTATGAGTAATAATGGAATTAGATCAGAAGGAAAGGCAAAAACAGCCATGATGTCTATGATAATTCCTGGGGTAATTAATATCATTTTAGACCCAATTTTTATTGTTGGCTTCGAAATGGGTATGCAAGGTGCGGCTTGGGCAACACTAATCTCTTATGTTTTAGGTTTTTTTTATGTCTTACATTATTACCTATTTAGAGATACGGTTTTAAAGTTAAGGTGGCAAGATTTTATTCTTGATAGTAGAATAGTAAAAGAGACAATGGCTTTAGGTTCTGCTTCTTTTGTGCGCCAAGGTGCATCGAGTGGAATTGCCATAATTTTAAATCATATATTATTTGACAATGGAGGAGAGCTAAGTGTGGCAGTATATGGTGTGATAAGCCGTTTATTTATGCTAGCTACATTCCCAATGATTGGTCTTGGGCAGGGTTTTCTGACTATTTGTAGTTTTAACTACGGAGCATGTAATTATAAAAGAGTAAAAGAAGTAATCTATAAGTCTATCATTTATGGGTCTGTAATTAATACAATAATTGTAATTTTAGTTTTCATTTTTAATAAAGAGCTTACGGGGCTATTTACAAAAGATGTAGACTTGATAACAGAAAGTGTACCGGCGATATTTGGCGTCATGACAAGTTTACCTTTTATATCTATTGGTATAATTTCTAGTATGTATGCACAGGCTGTAGGTAAAGCAAAAGATGCTTTATTATTAACTTTAAATCGACAAGTTATCTTTAGAATTCCTTTTGTATTTCTTTTTTCACATATTTGGGGGATTTATGGAACATGGGGTTCATTTTTTGTTGCAGATATCTTCTCGCTTATTGTTGCAGCTGTCTACATGAAGATTAAAATAAATCGAATTAATAATTATCTAACACAATAACCTTTTCAACTTAGAATTTGATGAGTAATATTAAAGAAGTCGTTGTTCACGAAGTAAAAAAAACACTTTTAGTAACCTTATATTTTGCAGCAGGTTTTAACCTTTTAGTATTATTGGTAGGTCTAATGGTAGACACTGTTGAGCTTAAAATGGGTTATTTTGGAGCGGCAACCTTTTCTGCGGCATTAACGGGTAAAGTTGTAGTTTTACTCGAAACTGTAGGTATAGATTTAAAATTGAAAAGAACTAAACTAATTAATGTTGTAGTTCTTAAAGCTATTTTATTTACAATTGTCATTTTCTTAGCAATAGTAATAGAAGATATTTTAAAAGGAATGATTGCAGATGATTTAACCTTTAGAGAAGCACTTCATCATGTTATTGCTTCTTTTAATAGTCATTTTTTCTTGGCAAGATGTATTTATATGTTTATGCTTTTTGCTTTATATCACTTTATTTTTGAAGTAGATAAATTTTTAGGTACTACAGAACTATTTGATATGGTGTTTTCTAGATTTTTTAATCAGAAAGATCGTGAATACATCATACTATCATTAAGATGGAATTTTGAAGCAGATGTACTTAATCAACAAATTAAGACTACACAAGATTTTACACATAAAATAAACCAAGTATTGCCTAAGTTTAAAGGAACGATTTCATCTTATGAATTAGATGGGATAATGTGTTTGTGGGAAAACTCAGACACTAAAGATTTTATGAATAAAGCAAAAGAATTTTTTAAAGAGGCACAAAAGTTAGATGGTAAATATGGAGTTATAAATATTAGAGGTGCTGTAAAAAAAGGAATTATTTCTGAAGCTGAAGTAGGTGGATTCCTTAAAAAAGAGATCTTACGTGTTAGCCCTGTTTTGGATGAAGTTAAAGCAATTTCTAGAACAGAGAGTGGTTTACCTTTAAAAGAATTATAGAGGTAACGATATACATCAAAAAGCCCAATTGAAACTTTTCAATTGGGCTTTTTGATTTTAGTGATTGCAGTCCTCTTCACAATCTTCATCTTCTCGTTCTATTTCAATTGTAATGTGCTTTACATCATCTTTATCAATAATCTCTCTTACTTTCTTCTTTAATTCTGCAGCCCTTTCAATAGTTACTTTTTGGGCTACAACTAAATGTAGACTCATTATATTAAATTCGCCATCTAATGACCAAATATGGAGATCGTGAGTATCTACAACATCAGGAATCTTTATTAATTCGCTTATTATTTTTTCTTGATCTACACCACTAGGTGCCGCTTGAAGAAATATTGGCATAATAGCAATTAAATTTTTTATAGCATTAAACAGAATAAAGGTGGCTATACATAATGATAAAATTGGATCAATAATAGGTATATCCCAGAATACCATAACTCCAGCTCCAATTAAAACGGCAATCCACCCTAAAGTATCTTCTAACATATGGAGCATCATTACCCTTTGATTTGCTGAATTTTTATTACTCATAAGTTTAAAAACAGCCGCACCATTTACAAGTACTCCTAAAATCCCCATATATACCATTCCTTGAGCGTCTACAGCTTCTGGTGTAATTAGTCTTGGAATAGTTTTTACAATCATCAGAATCGATCCTGTGGTTAAAACAACAATGTTTATCATGGCAGCTAAGGTAGAATAGCGCCTGTAACCATATGTGTAATAATTATTCTCTTTCTTGTTCGAATATTTTTCAAAAAAGAAACCAACGCCAATTGCAACAGTATCACCAAGGTCATGAACTGCATCTGCCATAATTGCAACAGAATTAGTGTATGCCCCTCCAATAAATTCAATAATTGTGAAAAATAGGTTTAAAAAGAAGGCCCACCCAATGTTATCAGTTGAATGGTTATGTTGGCCATGAGAATGCCCATGATGATTGTGTTGATGTGCCATATTCTTACAATGTTTTTCTTTCAATTTACAATTAAATATGGAAATAATAAATCAAATTTTGCGTATATATAATTCCGTTTGCCGATTCGCGAATTTTCGCCAATTGTGTGATTACGCTGTAGGTGAAAATTCATTATATAATTAGTGATAAGGTGTGTATAATACAATTTTAAAATCAATCTTTTTTTTATTATTTTTAGTGAAGGATATTAAATAAGAGGCTGTTTTTGTGTGTGTTAAGAGGTTTTTTGTTAGGTCATTTTATTTTAGTGATGATCATCACTGAAATAGAATTTTACTACTTACATATTTGCAATACACTTAGAGAGAAATCTCACAAACATTTCTAAATTATGAGCTATTCATCACCAAAAGATATTTTAGGAAACATCAGAAATGGTGCTTTACAAAAAGGAAAGATGTCCATCCAACAATTGTTGGTATTTGGATTTTTAGGAGGAGCTTATGTAGCTTTTGGTTTTTTATTAGCCATAGTTGTTGGAGGTGGAATGCCAGGTATTGGAGCTGAAAATCCAGGTATACCGAAATTTGTAATGGGTGCGGTATTTCCAGTAGGTTTAATACTTTGTATTATTGCTGGAGCAGAACTTTTTACATCGAGTACTGCAATGATGACAGTATCGGTTTTATCAAAAGATCAGTCGATAAAGAAGCTGGGTAAAGTTTGGACTTTTGGGTACTTAGGCAATTTTGTGGGTTCTTTATTTGTTGCTTATTTTATTACAACATTAACAGGAGTGGTAGATGGAGAGGTATTCCATAACTCTTTAATTAGTGTTGCAGAACATAAAGTAGGAAATCCATTTTATAAAACATTCTTTAAAGCAGTGGGTGCTAACTGGCTAGTTTGTTTAGCAGCTTGGCAAGCTTATGCAGCTAAAGATGTTATGGGTAAAGTAATCGGTATTTGGTTCCCTGTTATGACTTTTGTAACATTTGGATTTGAACACTGTATTGCAAATATGTATGTAATACCTGCAGCTATATTTAATGGTGCAGACATTACTTGGACAGATTTTATCATTACAAACTTGATTCCAGCAACAATAGGTAATATTGTAGGAGGAGCATTCTTTGTAGGTACAATATACTGGTGGATGTTTGTTAAACCAGAACAAGAAGAAGAAAAAAAACAGTTAGATAAAGAGCTTGAGTCTATTAACATTAATAGCTAAAATTTTTAACAACTGTTTTATTAATAAAATTTAATTACGGCATCTAAATGTGAAAAAACACCGTTAATGATGTTGTAGATTGTAAAGAAAAACTAAAAATGAAGACAATGGAAAACGCTGTATTAAACTCTCAGTTAAAAGGAACGAAGTGGCAAAACGAAATTAACGTTTATGATTTTGTTGTTAATAATGTTACTCCTTACTACGGTGATAAAACTTTCTTAGAAGGTGCTACGGAAGCAACTAAAAAACTTTGGGATGTCTGCTTAGCAGGTATGAAAGAAGAACGTGAAAACGATGGTTGTCGTGATATCGATACAGATACAATTTCTACTGTAACTAGTCATAAAGCTGGTTATATTAATCAAGAATTAGAAACAATCGTTGGTTTACAAACTGATGAACTTCTTAAGCGTGCTATGAAACCATTTGGTGGTTATAGAGTAGTTAAAAATGCTGTAGAAGAAAAAGGTAAAACAGTTAACCCTAAAGTTGGTTATGTTTTCCAATATGCTAAAGATCACAACAACCAAGTGTTCTCTGCATATGATAAAGAAATTAGAACTTACCGTTCATTAGGTGTTTTAACAGGTCTTCCTGATAATTATGCGCGTGGTCGTATAATTGGTGATTACCGCCGTTTAGCACTTTATGGTACAGATAAATTAATTGCAGCAAAACAAGCAGATTTTAATGCAATAGAAGATGGATTAATTACAGGTTCAGGTGCTGATATTGCTGAACAAATTCAACTTCGTGAAGAAATTACATCTCAAATTCAATCATTGAAAGACATCGCTGAGATGGCTGCAATGTATGGTGTAGATGTTACAAAACCATCAGTAACTTCAAAAGAAGCTGTTCAAGCTGTTTACTTCGCTTATTTAGCTGCAGTAAAAGAACAAGATGGTGCTGCAATGTCATTAGGTAACGTTTCTTCTTTCTTAGATATTTATATCGAAAGAGATTTAGAAGCAGGTACTATTACAGAGGTAGAAGCTCAAGAGTATATTGACCACTTCGTAATGAAATTACGTATGGTACGTCACTTACGTCCTGGTGCTTATGATGAAATCTTTGGTGGTGACCCAACTTGGGTAACTGAAGCGATTGGTGGTCAATTCCATGATGGTCGTACTAAAGTAACTAAATCATCATTTAGATTTTTACAGACACTTTATAATTTAGGAGCATCTCCAGAACCAAACTTAACAGTACTTTGGTCTAAAGATCTTCCTCAAGGATTTAAAGATTTCTGTTCTCAAGTATCTATTGATACATCTTCTATCCAATACGAAAATGACGATTTAATGCGTCCTAATCGTGGATCAGATGATTACGGTATCGCTTGTTGTGTATCTTACCAACACATTGGTAAACGTATTCAATTCTTTGGTGCTCGTACAAACTTGCCGAAAGCATTATTAATGGCAATCAATGCAGGACATGATGAGAACAAAAATGTTCTTACTGTTGAAGGTGTTGAACCAATGGCTAACGATGAGTACTTGGATTACGACAAAGTAATGACGCAATTCAAGAAAACAATGAAAGAAGTTGCTCGTGTTTATGTGAAAACGATGAATATCATTCACTATATGCATGATAAGCATTATTACGAAAAAGCTCAATTCGCATTCTTGGATACAAATCCAGGTATTGATATGGCTTACGGTGCTGCTGGTATTTCTATCATTGCAGATTCATTATCTGCAATTAAAAATGCAAAAGTAAAACCTATCCGTGATGAAAATGGTTTAGCTGTTGATTTCGAAATTGAAGGAGATTTCCCTAAATATGGTAACGATATCGATGAAGTAGATAACATTGCAAAAGAAATTACGCATATCTTCTTCTCGGAATTAGCGAAACACAAAACATACCGTAACGCAGTACCTACAATGTCTTTATTGACAATTACTTCAAATGTAATGTATGGTAAGAAAACAGGTGCTACACCTGACGGTCGTAAAGCAGGTGAGCCATTTGCTCCTGGTGCTAATCCAATGCACGGTCGTGATACAAACGGTGCGGTTGCTTCGTTAAATTCTGTTGCAAAATTAGATTATAGTGATGCTCAAGATGGTATCTCAAATACATTCTCAATTGTTCCTAAATCTTTAGGTTCTGAGCGTGATACTCAAATTAAGAACTTAGTAACAATGATGGATGGTTACTTTGCTGAAGAAGGCGGAATGGCTCATCACTTAAATGTTAACGTTCTAAACAGAGATACTTTAATGGATGCTTACAATAACCCTGAAAATTATCCACAGTTAACAATCAGAGTTTCTGGTTATGCTGTGAACTTTATCAGATTGTCTAGAGCACATCAATTAGAAGTTATTCAAAGAACATTCCACGAGTCTATGTAATTCATAGTTCTGGAAAGAATTTAAATAGTAATAAGAAAGGTTACCTTGCAAGAGGTAACCTTTTTTGTTTTTAATTAACTTGATACTTCCAATTACCTTAATAACTACTATGTCTTTATATCAATCAATAGAAAATTATATCTATAAAAATATAGAACGGGTTCATCTTTATCGGACTATTTTTATAGTTACATTTTCCTTTTTAATGGTAAACTTATTTCAGATACCGCATGGGTCTTGGCTATGTGTGACAGTAGTTGTACTTCTTGGTCCTTTTCCAGAATTTGGAGGAATTATACATAGGATCTTCCAAAGAGTTCTAGGTACAATTGCAGGGGCAATGTCAGCGGTTGTAATTCTTTATTTTCTACATGATTATTTATATATTCAGACCCTATTATTAGGACTTTTGATACCATTTTTTGGTATTGTGATGTTTAAAAAATATCCTTATGCATATTTAATAGCAGTTATGACTGCAGTAATTATTTTAGGAGTAGGGGAAGGTAAAAGTCTAGAAGCTGCATTATGGAGATCAGGAAATATAATAATGGGAGGGTTAGTGACATTATTATTTTCAATGATTTTTCCGGTAAGAGGAACCAGAGAATTAAAATTTGAATTTGCAAAATGTCTTCATCTAATAGATCATCTATATGTTTGCACTATTAATGGAGAATATTTTGATAAACACTACTTAAGTGAAGTTAAGAATGTGATTATTTCAATTAGAAAGCAACGTAAAATAGTAGAACATGTTATTAAAGAGAGTAAACATTTTCGGGTGCATCAAGTACAGCTAGATGAATGTATTGTTATTATGAGGAAAATGTCTGGTATTGTGGAATTACTCAATTCTAGTGCTTTTTCATCAGAAATAGGAAATAAATTTATTGGGCAATTGTATTCAATTCAAGATAGACAAGAATTTTTATCTGATAGGATTCATCAAATAATTTTACAATTAGAAAAGAATAGTTTTGAAACACCATCAAAAGCAACAATGAAGTTAACTTCATCTCGATCAGAATTGCAACTACTTTATGAGGATCATCAAGATGAACATACCCCATTGAGCCCCTATAGTTATGTTTGGCTGAATTATCAATATGCTCAACAAGTTTTTAAATTAGAAGAAAGAATAGACATTCTATTTAATAGAAAATAGTTGGATAAAAAAAAGGTAAAAGATACTAATACCTTTTACCTTCTAAAATTTGAATCAATATTTTTGATTTATAGCTTCAATATTTTTGTTCCTTTTTTATCTACTACAAGATAATAGCTACCAGAATTCCAGTTTGCTACATTGATACTTGTAATAGTTTTATTCTCCTTAGAAGAATAAACTAATTGACCTGATATATTGTAAATAGAAATTTGATGAGGTTGCCCATCATTAGTGATACTAATATTTAAAATGGTACTTACTGGATTTGGATAAACAGAGTACTTTATTTCCGTATAATTATCAATTGAAGTCAAGACATCATAGACAGCAGTAACAGTCAAGTCTTTCTCAATTGCATCAAAAATCAAATCCCATTCTTTAAAAGTATACCCTGCCCTTGTTGGATTAACAGGTGCTGTAGCAGCTTCTCCATATACAACAATCTCTGTTTTGAGTAAAGTACCATCAAAATCATTAAAACTAACAGTATATAAATTGATTTCATATACAGCGGTAACTGTTATGTTTTCAGTAATAGAATTAAAATCAACATCCCAACCTGTAAATGTGTAACCTGTTCTAGTTGAAGTTGATGGAGCTGAAGCAGATTCTCCGTATGCTACATTTTCAATTTTAAGTAAAATACCATCAAAATCGTTAAAACTAACAGTATATGTATTAATCTCATATGTAGCTGTAACAGTCAAGTCTTTTTCAATTGTATTAAAAGTTACATCCCATTCTTTAAAGGTGTATCCTATTCTTGTTGGGTTAACAGGAGCTGTAGCAGATTCTCCATAGACTACAATTTCGGATTTAAGTAAAGTACCATTAAAATCATTAAAACTAACAGTATACAGGTTGATTTCGTATAAAGCTGTAACTGTTATGTCTTCAGTAATAGTATTAAAATCTATATCCCATCCTGTAAATGTATAACCTGTTCTAATAGAAGTTGATGGAGCTGAAGCAGATTCGCCATAATTTACAACTTCAGTTTTTAACTCTGAACCATCAAAATCATTGAAAGTGACCGTATAAGTACTACTTGCATAAGTTGCAGTAATAGTTAGGTTTTCATTAACAGAATTAAAATCTATATCCCATCCAATAAATATATAATTATCTCTTGTAGGACTAGTAGGAGCAGTAGCTGATGTTCCGTAATTTACATCTTCAGTTTTGAGTTGTGTACCGTTATAATCATTGAAAGTGATTGTGTAAGTATTGATCTCATAAACGGCTGTAACTGTTATGTTTTCAGTAATAGCATTGAAAGCATTGTCCCATTCTTTAAAAGTGTAGCCTGTTCTTACAGGGCTAGTAGGAGCAGTAGCTGATGTTTCGTAATTTACATCTTCAGTTTTGAGTTGTGTACCGTTATAATCATTGAAAGTAACAGTGTAAGTATTGATCTCATAAACGGCTGTAACTGTTATGTCTTCAGTAATAGCATTGAAAGCATTGTCCCATTCTTTAAAAGTGTAGCCTGTTCTTACAGGGCTAGTAGGAGCAGTAGCTGATGTTCCGTAATTTACATCTTCAGTTTTGAGTTGTGTACCGTTATAATCATTGAAAGTGATTGTGTAAGTATTGATCTCATAAACGGCTGTAACTGTTATGTTTTCAGTAATAGCATTGAAAGCATTGTCCCATTCTTTAAAAGTGTAGCCTGTTCTTACAGGGCTAGTAGGAGCAGTAGCTGATGTTTCGTAATTTACATCTTCAGTTTTGAGTTGTGTACCGTTATAATCATTGAAAGTGACAGTGTAAGTATTGATCTCATAAACGGCTGTAACTGTTATGTCTTCAGTAATAGCATTGAAAGCATTGTCCCATTCTTTAAAAGTGTAGCCTGTTCTTTCAGGGCTAGTAGGAGCAGTAGCTGATGTTTCGTAATTTACATCTTCAGTTTTGAGTTGTGTACCGTTGTAATCATTGAAAGTGACAGTGTAAGTATTGATCTCATAAACGGCTGTAACTGTTATGTCTTCAGTAATAGCATTGAAATCATTGTCCCATTCTTTAAAAGTGTAGCCTGTTCTATTAGGGGTAGATGGAGCAGTGGCAGAAGAAGCCAGCATTAGTGTTTCTGTCTTTAATACTTCATCATCATAATCAGCAAAATCTACTACATAAACTCTGTGATTGTATTTGTAAGAATTACCTGATTCTATTTTAGTAACCTCTGTTCCTAAGTTATATGAATGGTATGTATGCCATATTCCTGTACTTGGTAAATCAATTCCGTTATCTGGTATACTACCTGCGAATGCATCATCGCCAATAGTAACAAGGTTAGAGCTAAGTGTTACATTTTCCATACTTGAATTATTCTTGAATGCATTTTTTTCAAGTGTTGTAATGGTATTAGGCATTGCTACAGAAAATAAGTTCTTTCTATTAAAAGCATCTAAACCTATAGTTTTGACATTTACATCCAAATCATTAATAGTAAAGCTCTCAGGTATTTCAATATCTGTAACTAACCCAGTATATTCTATAATTGTCCCTGTTGTTTCATCAAACTCAACATCTTCTAATGTTATTGTTTTACTGTAACGAGCAAAACAGCCTTTTTCATCATTAAAAAAGCCACTACCAGCTGTATAAACCGTACCGTCTTGATCGAAATAATTTATGAAGCCAGGTATAACACTTGTTGGCAATACAATAGGATCATCTAGTGAACTATATTCAAAAGTTTTTGAGGATAAATATTTTAGATTTGATTCACTTTCGAAAGTGATAGACGTAAGACTGTTGTAGGCAAATGCTCTACTGCCTAAGTATTCAATACTTTTTGGAAAATGTATTGATTTGATTCTACAATATCTAAATGCACCACCTCCTATATAATTAATACCTTCATGAAGAGCTATTTCATTAAGTCCCGTGGAATAAAATGAATAATACCCAATATTTGTTAGGTTATTAGGTAAATCAACAGAAGTTAAGCTACAATATGCAAATGCATATTCATCAATTTCGGTAACATCATCAGATAGAAAATCGATTACACCTTCTGTTCCTCCGTAAGAAATAATTATTGTGTAATTAATAGATCCGTCATCGTTTCTACCATAAAATAAGCCATTGTGGGGAGCCCCGTTTACCGTTGTGATCTCATTACTTGAAAATGCTCCACCATCAAGTACAGTACTGCTAATTTCTATGTTTATCTCAGAAATTTGGTTACGAGTAAAAGCTTGTTTACCAATCATTACTACTGAATTTGGTATAGTCACCGATGTCAGATCGTTAAGGTAAAAAACACCACTTCCTATTTCTTCAATCCCTTCACTTAAATTTAAAGTTTCAATATCATTATAAGAAAAAGCATACGAACCTATTACTTTCACAGTAGATGGAATGGTAACCTCAGTAAAATTACAATAAGAGAAACACCCACTAGGAATCTCGGTCATACTTTCAGGAAAGTTAAATACTTTAATATCATTATAACCAAAGCAGCTTGTTCCAACTTCGCAACCTTCTGGAATAAAAAGTTCGGTCAAGTTATTTTGATAAAAAGCACTATTACCAATTTTTTGCAAGTTTTCTGGAAATACTACTGAACTAATATCATGTCTCTGAAAGGCATAATTACTAATTTCATTAATAGGATATTCTACATCGTCAATCGTAAAACTATTTGGAATTATAATATCTGTAGCTATTCCTTTATATGAACTTATACTACCTGTAGAGGTATTAAAAGTGACATCATCTTGACTTAATGTTTCTACTATTTTACTTCTATATGATAAGGTGAAATCAGTAATACTTTCTCCTGGGTTGTATGCTTGAATATTACTATCTACATAAGAATGAAAATTAGTTTGAGTATGTGTCGGTAACACAATAGGAGCCAACGTCTCAGTACTGTTAAACGCATTAGTACCAATGGTGTTAATGTGACTGTCGTCTTCAAAAGTAACAGAAGTTAAAGGATTACTAGTGAATGCATAACTGCCAATATCAATCATACTTGATGGAATAGTAATGCTAGAAAGCATGTTATTCTGAAAAGCATTAAATTCAATTTCTTCCAATTGGCTAGGGAAATTTACACTTTCAATCAGGTTGTCTTGAAATGCTCTATAGCCAATCTTTTTTAACGTACTTGGTAAACTTACAGTAGTCAATACATTTCCATTAAAGGCATCAACACCAATTTCTGTAACACCCTCAGGTATTACTACAGACTCCAAAAGGTTATCCTTGAACGCATAGTAACCTATTTTTGATAAATTTTCTGAAATAACAACTGATGTTAATTTATTCTCAGCAAATACACTACTATGGAAAGTGGTAACACTATTTGGTAATTCAAGTGAAGTTAATTCATTTTCAGTAAATGCACCATCATGTAATGCAACAACACCATCAGGTATTTCGACAGAGGTTAATGAACTAAATGCAAAAGCATACGACTGAATTATTGTAACTGTACTCGGTATAAAATCAATTTCAGTAGCGGTACCACCATAACAAACTATTTGAGTATTATCTTCTGAACCATCTTCATTTAGTCCTAAAAATAGACCATTAGAGGGCTGACCATTAATTTCTGTGATATTATTACTACTAAAAGCACCTTTCCCTAATTCTGTTAACCCTGTTGGTAGAGTAACTGAAGTCAGTTGATTTTTAGCGAATGATAAAAACTTTAATGAAGTAATTGTATTTGGGAAACTAACGCTAGTAAGTCCTTTACTTTGAAATGCATAGTATCTTATACTTTTTACAGTAACGTCAGTTCCGTTTACATTAAAACTTTCAGGAATAATAATGTCCGTTGCACTACCTGAATAAGATGTGATTTCACCATTTACAGCATCAAAACTGACGTCATCTATTGTTATGGTGGTTTGTGAGTAAGTCTTACTAACTATAGCCAATAGTAAGACAATCATCCAAAAAGGAAAGAGTTTGCTTGTTTTCATAATTTTACAGTTTTTTAGAAAGTAGATTTAAATTCTATTAATTTATTATTTAGAGATTGGGTGTAGTGTTGAAATTCTATTCATAGTTATAATGTAGTAGTAGATTTAAGACTGAAAGAATAGTTTATTATATATTCATCGACAAATTAAGATTCTAATAAATTATTTTTTATTGCTATGCGTATGAGCCCAGCAACATTTTTTACACTCAATTTGGAGAACATATTTTTTCGATGTGATTCCACTGTATTTTGACTGATGAATAATTTATCAGCTATTTCTTTTGTAGTATATTCATCTCCGATCAAATAAAGGACTTCTTTTTCTCGTTTACTTAATTCTGGAATAGGATTGTATTTCCTGCTAAAAGTACTTTCCGAAATGATATCTTTAACCTCTCTTGAAAAGTAGTTTTCTCCATCTACAATAGTTTTTACCGCAGATAATAGTTCACCTTTTTCTGCATTCTTGAGTAGGTAGCCATTTACTTCTTGTTTAATTAATTTCGAAATAATATGTGGCTCACTATGCATACTTAAAACTAATGTATGTACATGTGGATGCTTATTTTTCAACGTATCAACTAAACTACTTCCATCAACATCAGGCATACTTAGATCTGTAATTACAATATCTGTTTGCTTGTCTTTTAAAATATCTAAAGCTTTTTCAGCATTTGATGCAGCTCCTACAACTTCAATATTATCTTCATTTGCAAATAGAGACTGTAATCCCTCAAGAAACATAAGATGATCGTCGACAAGTAATACTTTAATTTTGTTCATGTTGTTTGTTCTAATATTTTATGTTAGAGGAATCTCTATGTTTACTAAGCTCCACTGACATAATGCTGACTCTATAGTACAGGTACCATTTAATTTCTTTATTCTAGACCGAATATTCTTTAAACCAATTCCATGGGTAGGAATGTTTGTGTCGAAACCAATACCATTATCCTCAAACATTAAATTTAGATATTCGTCACCTCTTGTTATCTGAAGGTCTACGACATCAGCTTTCGAGTACTTAATCACATTACTCATTAACTCTTGAATAATTCGGTATAATTCAATTTTAATTTCATTTGGTAGTTGATCTAATTTAGTTTCTGGGTAAAGATTTAGATTAATTTTGATGTTGTTACCTACTAACATTTCATCTAAAAATTTCTGAACTAAATAAGCGAACGAATGGTTGTTCATTTTAACTGAGCTTAAATTATGAGAGATCTCTCTCACCTCTTTACAAGTATCATCAAGGTTACCCATAATTTCCTTGAGTTTTTCATCAGAATTTTTATCAACAATATTGCCTAAGTTCAGTTTAATGCTCGCTAGATTACCGCCAATTCCATCATGTAATTCTTGAGCTATACGTTGTCGCTCTTTATCTCTACCTTCAATAACGGATTTAATGGCACTAACTTCTTGCTGTTGTATTAAAGAATAGATTTCATTTTTATTTATTTCCTCATTTCTTAGTGCTAATAGTTGCTCATTTTTTAGCTTTTGCTTATAAAATAAAATGCTAAACAGAATTCCAAGAATACTAATAACTGCAACAATTATGGTAACATTTCGAATTAGTTGATTGATTTTTAGATTATAAGAACTAACTATTAATTCTTGTTCCTGTATTTCTTTTTCTTGTTTAAGCAGTAATATTTCTTTTTCTTTTCTATCAGCGTCAAACTCAGCTAGTAAGCTTTCGTTATTTTTAACTTGATCAATGTTAAATAAACTATCCTTTAACTGTCTGTGCTTATTTTGGAAAATTAAAGCACTTTTATAATTGTGCTTCGTTTCGTATAAATTTGCTAAAAAGCTATAGGCTAATAATAGTTGATCATTTGTCTCTGTTTCTATAGAAAGAGCAATTGATTTATTGTAAAAGTTAATTGCGGTTTTATATTCTTTCATGGCTTTATAAGCTGCCGCTAGACTTAAATAAGAGTGTGCTAAATCTCGTTTGTTATTCTCCTTTTTATCATAATTAGCAATTTGATGTAGATACTCTAAACCTTGTTTAAACTTAGATTCTTCTATCATCTGGTTTGCGATATTATGTAGTATATCGTTTCTATAGTAGGTTGCTAAGTTATTATCATTACACATTTTTAATGACTTTTGATAATAATTCATAGCTAAACTATCATTACCAATTTCTTTATATGAGATACCGATATTAAGTAGAATGATATGTTTTCCAATTATATCATCTTCTAGTTCATAGCTCTTAAATAGGTATTCTAATGCTTGTTCTTGCTTACCCATATGTGTAATTACAACTGCTAAATTTGAGTAAACATCAGCTAAACGAGAAGACTGAATGCGTTCTGCTATTTCTATACCTTTTCTGTAGGTCTCAATTGATTTTTCGTATTTCCCTAAGTTTTTATAAACTATCCCTAACTCATTTAATATAAGTACTTGTCGCTCGGGTTTATCTAAATCAATATAATAACTCAATGCTTTATTATGATATTTTATAGCCGATCTATTCCTACCTTTTTTTCTGCTATAGAATCCCAAACAATAATTACCAAATGCAGATACCTTTACACTTCTTCCTTCGTTTAAAAGCAAAGCTTGTTCTACATTTATTTTTGCCTGTTCGGCACTATCAGTAATTAAAAACGGAAAGGTACTCACTAAAGAATCTACAAGAGGTGAGATATCTTTCGGTTCATTAGCATTAATAGACTGACTACTAAGGAAAATGAAGATTGTTACGATTATATATAATTTACTTTTAAGCAAAATATAAGTCAGTGTTTTATTGGTAACAGAAGTATAATGAAGTATATGCAAAATTAAATTTTTTATTTGAATAATAGTATCACGGTTTACCGTGAATTAAAAAATACCCAAAAGCGGTGGCACATTCGTTTAAAGTTAATTATACATTTGCTGTCAGTATTAGAAAATATTAAATAATACTCATTGGTACTTCTTAACGAGTTTAATTACTTTTTGATTTTTAGAGGCTCTAGTTCTATATCAGAAATCACAAATAGCTCTAATTAACAAGCTTTTTAATGGAATAAAGATCAACTATCTATCAAAGAAATGCGAACTCATAAATTTAATTAGGCAACAGCTTAGTTAGTAACTTTAAAAAATTAAATGATGAAAACAACTTTAACTCTAATTTGTACGCTATTTATAGCGGTACTATTTACTACGAATGTAAATGCTCAAAAATTAAGTAAATTTGGTAGCTCTATTGAAAAAACTGTGGGGCCAAAAACTATCAAAGTACCGTATACTGATGTAATTAGCTATTTAGGTTATGCAGCAAACGGTCAAGAAGATGAAATTAAAGACGACAAAAAGTTCTATTATATTTATGTATGGATTCCATTAGCAGCTCCTGAGCTTGGTATTAGAATGATGTCTCCAGTGCCAGATAAATATAAAAACAAAAAGGCTATAGTATCAGCTGAATATGCTGATAACAAAGGGTCTAAAGACTATTTTGATACATATATTACACTTGAGCGTTCTGATATTATTAGTGCTAGTAACATTAGTGATGATGCTGTTAAAAATGCTACTTGGGTAGTATTTGATAAAAATGATGATAGCAGCGAAATGCCTAAACAACCAAGTGGAAGTTCTTATAATTCATTATTTCGCTACAAAAGTGAAGTAAGTAACCCTGCAAAAGCATTAACTGCTGGGTTATACCGTGTAGGTTTTACTACTTACAAAAAAGGTGAAGTTAATGGTACTTTCTTAGCAGAAGTTGCAGCCCCTGTAAAATTACCAGGTGTAGCAATGGCTAAAACTATTGACGAGTTATTAAAAGGCTTAGAACAATAAGACTTTATTAGCCCAATATTAAATCAAGATAAGAGGGTTTTTAAACTGATCAGTAGATTAGTTTAAGAATCCTCTTTTTTTTATGCAATGATTTTCGGGCCAAATGAAACAACAAAATAGCGTGTTTTAAATCATTTAAGTTATAGAATAATTAGACTCGTTTTTTTACTTTGAAAGTACAATTCTCTAAATTTCTTCATGTAAAAAGAATCATCAATTAAATGTTATGTAAGCATAATAAAATTTTCATATATTGCCTGCTGAAATTAATTGACGTAATTAATACACTTTTGTAATATTAGTCAAACAAACCAATACACACAAAAATAACACTATGGAAGAAGTTTATATTGTTTCTGCTGTAAGAACTCCAATAGGGAGCTTTGGAGGAGCATTAGCATCTGTACCAGCTACAGATTTAGGTGCTACAGCAATAAAAGGAGCATTAGAGAAAGCAGGCGTACCAGCGACAGAAGTTAATGAAGTTTTCATGGGAAATGTTATTTCTTCTAACCTTGGTCAAGCACCAGCAAAACAAGCAGCTTTAGGTGCAGGTATAGGTGTTGATATTCCTTGTACTACAATAAATAAAGTTTGCTCTTCTGGTATGAAGACCATTATGTTAGGCGCTCAATCAATTATGTTGGGTGATAATGATGTTGTTGTTGCTGGAGGTATGGAATCAATGTCTAATATTCCATATTATATTCCCAAAGGACGTTATGGTTATGGTTACGGACATGGCCAAATGTTGGATGGCTTAGTTAGAGATGGCTTAGCAGATGCATATACAAATCAACCAATGGGTATTTGTGCTGATGCAACTGCTAAAAAATGTGAGATTAGTAGAGAAGAACAAGATAATTTTGCTATTAATTCTTATAAGAAAACAGCTTTATCTACAGAGAATGGAATTTTTGCAGATGAAATAGTTCCTGTCAGTGTTCCTCAAAGAAGAGGAGAGCCAATTATAGTGGATAAGGACGAGGAATTTAAGAATGTGAAATTTGAGAAAATACCGAATCTTAGAGCTGTTTTTACTAAAGAAGGTACAGTTACTGCAGCAAATGCATCAACTATTAATGATGGTGCAGCAGCTTTAATTCTTGTAAATAAAAAGATAGTTGATAAGCTAGGACTTAAGCCAATTGCAAAGATTGTTTCTTATGCAGATGCATCGAAAGAGCCAGAATGGTTTACAATTGCACCTCCAGATGCAGCAAGAAAAGCTTTAGATAAAAAAGGACTTACAATTGATGATATCGATTATTTTGAAGTTAATGAAGCATTCTCTGTTGTTACATTAGCATTTGCTAAAGAGTTGGGTATTTCATTAGATAAAGTAAACGTTCATGGAGGAGCCGTTTCAATGGGACATCCTTTAGGAGCATCAGGAGCTAGAATTGTAGTAACTCTAGCAGGGGTTTTAAAGCATGAAAAAGGTACAAAAGGACTCGCCGCTATTTGTAATGGTGGAGGAGGAGCTTCTGCACTAATTATAGAGAAGCTTTAAAAGTAAAAAGGAGATGTAGCTAATACATCTCCTTTTTTAATGGTTTATCAATAACTCCTCATAGGAATCACTTATTTTACCCAAATTACCCCTAAATAGTTTTATATAGTAATCTTCTGAATCATTTTCTAAATTGATTCTAATATTATGTGTTTCTTTGTTTATGTCTTCAATTCTAACTGATAATTGATAGGTATTTAAGTAATCTATCCATGCAGTTGTTATTGAAAGAATTTTTCCTGTAGGAAGATCTTTATTATTAAACTGAATCCATTTATTCAGCATCAAATCGAATAAGGTATTATAAATTGCCATTATATCATAAAGTTATATAGATATAACGTAGTACTTTTAAAAGTATTCTATTATTTTACCTTATAATTATAAAATTCAACTATTACAGCAAATTTCATCGAAAAAAATTACGCATTGTAAGCTATGGCTAAGAAAAAGAAAGGATCTAATATAAAAATTTATATACTGCTTGCTGTTATTGTAGTGGCAATTGGAGCTGGGGGTTATTTTTATAATAAAAGTAATGAAAAAGCCACTAAAGTAGAATTAGAAGCAGTTACTTATGGTACCATTACCGAAAAGGTGGGCGCTTCAGGAAAAGTACAACCTATTAATGAAGTGAACCTATCTTCAGAAGTTTCTGGTGAAATTAGAGAACTTTATGTTCAAGAGGGAGACTCTGTAAATGAAAAGCAACTTCTTGCTCAAATTCGTCCAGATAACTTTCAGTCTGCTTTAGATCAGGCAAGAGCATCTTTAAATGCACAAAAAGCACAATTGGCACGTTCTAGAGCAGATGCTGCACAGAACGAGGCTAGATTGAGACAAGCAAAATTAACTTTTGAAAGAAATAAAAATCTTTGGGAAGATAAAGTAATATCAGATCAAGATTATGAAAATAGTGAAGCTGATTTTGATATTGCAAAGGCAAATTTAACTTCTGCACAAGAGAATGTGAGAGCATCTCAGTTTACTGTAAAAAGTGCTCAAGCACAAGTAGACGATGCTAAAGAAAGTTTACAATTAACAAAGATATTTGCTCCAATGTCTGGTATTGTATCAAAACTTTCTGTTGAGAAAGGAGAGATGATTGTAGGTGCTAGACAAATGTCTGCTACAGAAATGATGCGTATTGCCAATCTTGCAGAAATGGAGACTCGTGTTGATGTAAATGAAAATGATATTATACGCGTTCACATTGGTGATACTGCTGTAATTGATGTTGATGCCTATTCTTATAGAGATCTAAAATTTAAGGGAATTGTGACGGCAATTGCAAATTCAGCAAATGAAACAACAAGTTCTGATGTAGTTACTGAGTTTGAAGTGAAAATTAAAATTCTAGCTTCTTCATATAGTAGTATGAATGCGGAACAAAAGGGACAGGAATCTCCTTTCAGACCTGGAATGACAGCATCTGTAGATGTAATTACTCAAACTAAAAAAGATATCTTAATTGTACCTTTAACGGCAGTAACTACACGAAAAAGGTTTGAATTAGAAAAGGAAACTGAAGAAGACGATGATAATGAAAATGCATTGAAATCTAAAAAATCAGCTAAAGATAATGAGTTAGTTGAGGTAGTGTTTGTATATAATGATGAGACAAAAATGGTTTCATCAAGAAAAGTAAAAACAGGTGTTTCTGACTTTGAAAGTATTGAAATATTAGAAGGGGTAGAAGATGGAGAAGTGATTGTTAAAGGTCCTTTCCGTGTGATATCTGAAACGCTTTCAGAAGGTGATCTAGTAGAAGAAATGAATAGTGAAGAGGCAAATAAGAAACCTTGGGAGTAATTAAATATTTATGACGTTAGAAAATAAAGCAGTAAAAGAGCCTTTGGATAAAAGTCAGAAAAAGGTTTTTTGGAGTATTTTTTTGGTAGTGATTACAGTTAATTTATTAGGTAATTATTTTGAAGATTATTATGTTGTTTTGTACTCAAAACCTCTAATAATGCCATTTATATCAATATATTTTTCGACTACTTGGCAACAAAAATCAGAAAATTCTATAATCTACAAATGTATGATGATAGGCTTTTTCTTTGCTTGGTTAGGAGATTTATATATGATGTTTTTAGATGATGAAGTAATCATGTTATTAGGTTTAGCATGTTTTCTTGTTTGTCATCAAATGTATATCACTGCATTATTCTTTTCTTCTGTAAAGGATAATTACAAACTTACTTTATTTATAACTTTTCCATTATCTATAATAGGAGGTTATATCGGATATTTAGTAGCTCTAAAGAGCTCTATTATGTTTGCTCCTATACTTGTTTATAGTGTTATTTTAGTAACGATGTTCTCGTTTGCTTTAATACGTTGGATGAATAGAAAAGATAGATGGGGATTTATGACTATGATTGGAGCACTATTATTTATATGCTCTGATTTGATGATAGGCCTTAAGAATTTTCAGGGTTTTGAAATTCCAGAAGTCTATATAATGGCTACATATATCGTAGCTCAATTTTTTATAAGTAGAGGCATGCTTTGTGAAGGAGCAGAAAATGTATAATTGATTATTTTATAGACTCGATTTGAGAATAAGATATTTAAAATAATAGGGTTGAATTTGTAATAAATTCAACCCTATTATTTTTACTTTGAAAAGTAATTTAAATGATAGCATCAATTCCTAACGAAGGAAAAGCAACTCTCTATATTTAGGCAATGGCCACATTTCATCGTCAACCATTGTTTCTAATTTATCTACATGCCATCTTAAATCTTCAAAATATTTCTTTTTGATATCATCACAATAAGCAATAGCTTTTTCTTCAACATCCTCAATAGTATTAATACGTTTACGTTCTTGCGTCATCTCGTTCGCTAAACGTTTAACTTGATTGAGGTGCTTTGCAAGCTTTTTAATGGTGATCATTGTTTCTTCCGTTTCATCACCCAACCCAATGTCCTTCATGCCTTTTACATTTTCAATCAAAATAGATTGATAACGCAACGCAGTTGGAGCAATATGATTTAACGCAAGGTCTGCCATTACACGAGATTCAATTTGCATCTTCATAGTGTAATTTTCTAAACGTATTTCATGGCGAGCATCAACTTCTGCTTGCGTCATAATACGCATACGCTTAAATAATCTACCTGTACTTGGTTTCTTTAATATTGCTAAAGCTCTAGGAGTGTCAGTAAAGTTAGATAAACCTCTTCTCTTTGCTTCTTTTATCCATTCAGGTCCATATCCATTGCCTTCAAAGACAACTTTCTTTACAGAAGGAATATATGATCTTAGTATATCAATTATTGCAACTTCTTTCTTTTCATCTTGTTCAATTAGTTTATCAACTTCTTTTTTGAAAAGTTCTAATTGATTGGCAACGGCTGTATTTAAAACAGTCATTGCTCTTGCACTGTTTGCATTAGAACCTACAGCCCTAAATTCAAATTTGTTCCCAGTGAATGCAAATGGCGACGTTCGATTTCTATCAGTATTATCTAAAAGAATAGGTGGTATTTTATTAATACCAAGTTTCATGTAGATATTGTCTCCTTTTTTTACTTGAATATCTCCATTATTCTCTAATTCTGTAAGAATATCAAATAATTGAGTGCCAATAAAAGCAGACATAATATTTGGAGGAGCCTCATTAGATCCCAAACGGTAATCATTACTTTCAGAAGCAATAGAAGCTCTTAAAAGATCAGAATAATCGTAAACGGCTTTTAATATATTTATAAAAAAAGTAATGAAGATAAGGTTCTCTTTTGCTTTTGTACTTGGTTGAAGAAGGTTCTTTCCTTTATCTGTAATTAATGACCAGTTATTGTGCTTACCACTGCCATTCATTCCTTCAAACGGTTTCTCGTGAAAGAGAATTCTGAAGTTATGTCTTGAAGATACCTTTTTCATTAAGTCCATTAGCAATTGATTATGATCATTTGCTACGTTTACTTCTTCGAAAATAGGAGCAACCTCAAACTGACTTGGAGCAACCTCGTTATGTCTTGTTTTTACAGGAATACCAAGTTTGTAAGCCTCAATTTCTAGCTCTTGTAAAAAACGAGTTACACGAGAGGGAATTGAACCAAAATAATGATCATCTAATTGTTGACCTTTTGGAGGTATTCTACCAAATAGCGTTTTACCTGTAAGTAAAATATCAGGACGAGCATCTGCTAATGCTCTATCTATTAAGAAAAATTCTTGTTCACAGCCTAAAGAAGCTTGTACTTTTTCAATACTTCTATCAAAAATCTGACAAACTGATGTTGCAGCTTTATCAATACGTTCTAATGCTTTTAATAAAGGGGCTTTATTATCTAGAGATTCTCCAGTATAAGAAACAAATACAGTTGGTACACATAATGTTTTACCAGTACCGCTTTCAATAATAAATGCAGGAGATGTTGGGTCCCAAGCAGTATAGCCTCTTGCTTCAAACGTTTGCCTTAAACCTCCACTCGGGAAAGAAGAAGCATCTGGTTCTTGACGAACAAGTGCACTACCTTTAAAGCGTTCAATGGCCATGCCTTCTGAATTAAGCTCAAAAAAGGCATCATGCTTTTCTGCTGTAGAACCTGTTAAAGGTTGAAACCAATGTGTATAATGAGTAACTCCTTTAGATATAGCCCACGCTTTAAGCGATGTAGCTACTGCATCAGCAACATTCTCATCAATTTGCTCACCTCTATGAATAGCATTCTGTAATCTTCGATAAATATCAGAAGATAACTGTTCTTTCATAATTGCCAATCCAAATGTATTAATCCCAAAATAATCTGATACTTTTTGACTAGGAGCTTTAATTGTAATTGGTTGCCTTAGTTCTACAAGTTTAAGTGCATCAAAGCGTTGTCTTGCCATGTTAAAACGTCTTTTTTAGATAATAATGATTTTACTCTTAAAATTACATTTAATTTTTTAAATATTGTTGTTTTTATGACACTTCAAAATATGATTTCTAATTAATAAATATCAAATGACAAAAAGAGAGGTCGATTTTTATACTTGGTATGTAATTTGATTAATCTAATACCAATGACTCAATATTACTTAAATATAGTCGTTAAAGTATATATAAATAGTGCTATCGATATATTTAGCTTAGCATATAAATGCTTAATAGAACTTCTATGAAGATTTTTTTACTTAGTTTTCTTCTTTTATTTTTCGCCCAATTTGGGTGGTCGCAATCTGTTGTATCAGGCTCAATATCAGTTGAAGGAGGATTAGAGGTAACCAATAACCCTGAGGGTAGAGTACAATTAAAAATAAAATATTCATCCGATGTGACACATATGAAGGTCAGTAGGGATGAAAGTTTTAGAGGTGTAGTTTGGGAACGTGTGAATTGGGAAAAATCAAATTATCCTATCATCAGAAGAGGTGAAGGTGATGGTTTGAAAACAATTTACGCTGTTTTTAAAGATGAAACTTCAGGAAATGTTTCAGAAGTTTCGTCAATTATGATTGAACTGGATAGAACTCCTCCTCAAAACCCTGAATTATTGATAAATGGGGGATTGCCATTTACAAATAATAAATCTAGAATGGTCACTCTTTTCTTGTCAGCTGATGAAGCACAGTACATGAGAATTGCTAACCGTCCAGATTTTTATGGTAAAGAATGGATTCCTTATAATCAAAAAATAGATAAATATAAATTAATTGGTTTAGACGGTACGAAAGAGATATTTGCTCAGTTTAAAGATGCTGCAGGAAATGAATCTGAAATTATAAGCTCAACAATTACTATAGATATTACTCCGCCATCTGCGGGGAAAATGAAAATTAATAATGGAGAAAAGTATTTAAAAGACTCTGTTGTTACTTTACACTTCTATGCAGAAGGAGCGTCTCATATTCAAATTAGAGGTGGTGATGGCTGGATAGATTATGCTGAAGAAGTGCCCTGGACTTTATCTAGAGGTGATGGCGAAAAAGTAATTTATGCTAGATTTAGAGATGAAGTAGGTAACTACTCTTCAATTGTATCTGCAAGGGCTATTGTAGATAGAGTTCCTCCAAGATTTGGGAGAATTATTATTGATGATGGACGTAAATTTATTGATAATCATGCACGTCATAAACTGCAATTAATTATTCAAGGAGCAACAGAAATGAAAGTTTCTAATAATGAAAATTTTAGTGATGCTGATTGGATTCCTTATTCACCAGTTCTTCCAGTTTGGAACTTTCCAATTGGAGATGGTAAAAAAACAGTTTATGTAAAGTTTAGAGATAGAGCGAAGAACGAATCAGAGGTTTTTACATCATTTGTGATGTTAGATGCAACTCCTCCACAAAATCCTAAATTAGATATTGTGGCAGAAGGAATTGTACAGGATACAGCAAATAATGTTAAGTTATTAAAAGATGATAAGCGTATTGTTGATCTTAAGGTTAACGCTGATGATGCTCGTTTTATGATGATTGCTAATCAGCAAACATTTTTTGGAGCGAGATGGATGGTTTATAAAGAATCTGTAACTAAATGGGAGTTAAACGCCGGGCAAGATGGTGTGCGAACAGTCTACATTAAGTTTATGGATAGAGCTAAAAATATTTCAGAAGTAGCTTTTGATCGCGTTGTAATTGATACTGAAGCACCTGTTGGAGGTAAAGTTACAATTGATAATAATAAAGAATTTTCAATTGATAAAGAACATTTTGCAACACTTAAACTATTTGCAAGGAAAGCAGATTTTATGCAGATTAGTAATGATCCTACATTTATGGATGCAAAGTGGGAGCCTTATAAAGTAGTACGCAAATGGAAATTGGCAGGTAATGATGGAGTGAAAACAGTTTTTGCTAGATATAGTGATTTGGCAGGAAACGTTTCTGATCCAGTTTCTGACAATATAATGTTGGATACTAAGCCTCCTTTTAATTGTACTATCATTGTTAAAAATCATAAGGAAGGAGTTGTTAATCATCCAGATGCAATTGCTCTATTAAGAGTAAATGCTGAAGATGCTGTTAAAATGCAAATTAGTAATCATCCAAATTTTGAAAAAATAAGATGGATTGGTTACTCAGAATATAATATTCCTTGGAGACTCCCAGGTCAAGATGGTGTGAAAGAAATTTATACAAGATTTATGGATGAAGCAGGAAATGTAACGGATACATATTCTGTAAATGTAACGCTTGATAGAACACCTCCAGTTGAAGGTACTGTAGAAATTGACGAAGCAAAAGACAAGCTGGTTAACTTAGAAGAAGTTAATTTAACTATTGCCGCTAAAGGAGCTTCAACTATGCGACTTTCATCAAGATCTGATTTTAAAGGAGCAGAATGGGAACAATATACAACTACTAAAAAATGGAAATTCCCTTCTGGAGATGGTGTGAAATTTGTTTACGTCATTTTTAAAGATGAAGTGGGGAATATTTCAAGACCGTCATATGCTTCAGTAGGTGTTGATACAGATGCGCCAAGAGAAGGTAGTATTTTGATTGGTCAAGGTGAAAAATATTGTACAGATTTTGATGCTCGTGTAAGATTGAAATTGAGTGCACGTGGAGCAACAAAAATGATGATATCTAATAATAAAGGTTTTGATGGTGCTGAATGGCAGAAATTCAAATTCTATATTTATGACCATTATTTAGATGCAGCAGAAGATGGCGAAAAAACTGTTTATGCTAAGTTTAAAGATGATGCAGAAAACGTAACATCAGCAGTTTCATCAAGTATTATCCTTGATAGACAAGAACCAGTTAACGAAAAACTTATTGTTAACAATGGCGAGAAATTTACGAATGACAAAACGGGTAGAGTTCAGTTAGAAATTTTTGCTGAAGGTGCTAAGGAAATGAAGGTTACGAACGATAGGTACTTCAAGCAACGTGTTGATTGGGAGCCGTATTCTACATCAAAAGATTGGATTATTAAGCATAGTAGTGATGGAGAGAAGTTTGTTTATGTGAAATTTAGAGATGAAGCAGGAAACGAATCTATGATTACTACAGGTACAATCACTTTAGATACTACACCTCCAATTCCTCAGTTTGTTAAGATTGAAGGAGGGAAAACAGCCGTTGACTCGCCTACAGTCACTGTAACAACTAAAGCAAGAGAGGCAACTTATATGATGGTTTCAAATAAGCAATCTTTTGTAGGAGCTATTTGGAGACCTTATTCAGAGCAGTTTAGTTGGAGTTTAGAAGCCGGTCCTGGTTTAAAACGAGTGTTTATTAAATTTAAAGATAACTCTCAAAACGAATCGGATTTTAAATTTGCTGAAACTACATTATATGACGGTAACAAATAATTAAAAATTCATATACAAAAAAGGCTTCCTTTCTAGAAAGGAAGCCTTTTTTGAATGCCGTAAATTTATTATC
The DNA here is from genome assembly GCF_003970675.1 of Flammeovirga pectinis. GTDB lineage: Bacteria > Bacteroidota > Bacteroidia > Cytophagales > Flammeovirgaceae > Flammeovirga > Flammeovirga pectinis. The sequence continues at coordinate 2,411,757 of NZ_CP034562.1, read as the reverse complement.
CAACCAATGAAATAGATTTACCTTTTAATGACTTTACTGTCTCGTTTAAGATTTTAAAAGCATTATTGGCCATAATATTATTTTGATCTAAAGTAGGGTTAACCTCTACCATTTCCCAACAAACAACTTTTTCGTCAACAACTAAAGTTTTATTAATTGCTAGAGCTTCCTCAACAGTAAGTCCATTAGCAACGGGTGTCCCTGTTCCTTTGCTAATAGTAGGATCCATACTGTCTACATCAAAAGAAATGTAAATCATATCACATTCTTTTAAGATATTTAATGCATCATTAGCCATAACCTCAGGGCCGTTTTTACGGACTTCATCAACAGAAATATTTCTAATTCCAAATTTGTCAAGAATGACATCTTCAGGACCTTCTGTATCACGAACTCCAATAAAGACAATATCTTCTGGTCTAACTTTCGCTTCTTTTGTTCCTACCTGTTTTATTTCCTCCCAATACTCAACTGTTTCTAAGCTAGGAGAGTTTACACCTTCTTCAGTATTATCAACATAAGTAACCATAGAAAGAGGCATTCCATGCATATTTCCAGAAGGAGTAGTATAAGGTGAGTGGAAATCAGCATGTGCATCTATCCATATTACACCAAGACGTTGGTTTGGGTAAGCTTGTTTAATGCCAGAAATAGTACCTGCTGCTGTGGAGTGATCTCCAGCGAGTACAATAGGAGTTTGTCCACTTGCAAGAGTGTCGTAAGTATTGTTACTTACTCTTTTTAGCATAGTTAAAACCCCATCAATGTGTTTTGCATTAGGGAAATTGTTGTTTTTAAAAAGGATGTTATTTACATCGTCAATATTTTGAATTGTATTCTCATTAAAAAAAGTAGATTGCTGCCCTAAGCTAGCTACAATTAATGCATCTATGCCCATTCCTGCTCCTCTAGTTCCTGCTGCAATTTCAGATCGAACTGTTAAAACCTTAATATCATTCATGTAAATTGGTAGTTAAATATGGTATGTGTATGTGGTAAGTGTGTACGCGAGTGTGCTCCTAAATAATTAGTATTAATTAATAGGGCGTAAGTAAAAATGACTTTATATGTAAAGTCGATTTTAAGGCCAAGAAAGATGTGTGCAGATTATGAGAATGCCAATAACTGAGAAGGATCAAAGAACTGATCTATCAAAACATATAGAGTATATGTGTTATTTGAGTTTGACATTTTTTGTTTTTTATACGTTTAAAGTACAATTATATTTTTTCTGAATGTAAAGTGCAAATAAAAAGGAGAGATTTTACAATCTCTCCTTAAAATAATTTGATTTATGTCAGTATTTACTACTTCTTGATAGATACAACGAATGCATCTTTAAACCCAAGTAGTCTAATTCGTTTCTTTAAATGCTGAGCGGAATTAGAAGAATTTTCACTCCCGACAGTATATTTATAAACAGATTTATTATTTCTAATAAAATGATGTTCTTGAATTGATAGCCCGACATTGGCTAATTTCTTAAACTGAGGGTTTGTATTCGAAACTTTTTTGTTTGTAGCAAGAATCTGAATACTGTAAGCGTCTTTCTCTATTGATGAAGGTGTATATATACTACGGTGGAAAGAATTAAACCCTTTGTATATTGCTTCTGCAATTTCAGATTGCCCTTTTTTAGAATTTAAATATAGGCTTTCATACTTATTAGAAAGAAAACCACATTCAATTAAAATAGATGGCATAGTTGAATGTTTAAGTACATATAAGTTATAACCTCTATCTTCCTTATTCATTATACCTCTTGATTTTAAAGGGGTAGTACGTTCTATAGTATCTAAGATATTACTTGCTAAAGCCCTACCAACATAATCTGAATTTGTGTCAATATGAATTTTAGAACCAATAATCCATTTGTTTGGATTAGAATTACTATGTACACTAATAAAGTAATCAGCCTCTGCAATTTCAGCAAACTTTACTCTATCGTCTAAAGTAACGTATACATCAGATGTTCTAGTGTAATAAACTTGAACATCAATCATATTATCTCGTATCTGTTTACCTAGGTGTTGTGCAATAATTAGGTTAAGATCTTTTTCATGGTTGTGTTTATCAACCCCTCTTGGTTTCCCTGGGTCTTTGCCTCCATGTCCAGGATCAATTACAACAATAAACTTTTTTTTATGATTTTGGGCCTCCACAAAGGATGCTGTAATTATAAATAGTAAAAGTATTATTGAAGTTATGTGTACTATTTTTTTCATTTAATTAATGGGGGTACTTAATCTTGTTCGAGTAGTTTGTTTAAAAAATTCACTATGCTTTCTGAAACAACATTGTAGCAATTATCAAATCCAGCGATGCCACCATAATATGGATCGTCTACATCTTTGCCACTCTTTTGGTTATCAAATGACCTTAATTTAATTACTTTATTTCTGTCAGAATCATTTCTAGTTAAATTTAAAACGTTGTTTAAATTACTATCATCCATTACAACGATATGCTCAAACTTGTCAAAATCATCAACTATAAATTGACGAGCAATTGACTTTAGTTCTACGCCGTGATTTGCTGCTGTTTTTCGCATTCTTTTATCTGCTTTTTCTCCCGCATGTCCTGCGTAAGTGCCTGCTGAATCGATTTTAAATTGAGCTGCAATTCCTCTTTTATTTACTTCATGAATCATAAGACCATCTGCCAATGGAGATCGACAAATATTGCCTAAGCAAACAAAGAGGACACTGTTATTTGTAGCCATCACACGTTATAAAAAAAGGATGTATTCAGTATTTAAAAAATATAATGATGTAAAATAAATTCTTTATTTGTAAAAAGCATATTCTAAGTAAAAAAAATGAGATATTACTCGCATTAAATAAACAATCAACCTTTTTTGATAAGAAAAACCATAATTATTGAGTATCTTTTTTATAAATTATTATGAAACAAATTATACGAAAAGTGCTGTTAGCTACCTTTATTATCATTGGCTTAATTGTACTGTTCTTTTTCTGGGCAAAGTCACCAAATTGGGACAAAAATGACTATGCACAAATAAGAAATTTTAGAATAGATCAAAAAGCTGTTTCAGATTCTACGTTATCAATAATATCCTATAATATTGGATATCTATCTGGTATGACTAATAATACTTCTGTAAGACCTACAAAAGAGTTTTATCAGAAGAATATGACAGATGTTCTCTCTCATTTTAAAAAATATAAAGTAGACCTCTTAGCTCTTCAAGAAATAGATTTTGGAGGAAGTAGGTCGTATAAAGTTGATCAATTTGATGTAATCGGAAATGCACTTGATTTTAGAAGTGGTGCAATGTCTGTAAACTGGGATAAAAAATATGTACCTTTTCCTTATTTTCCTCCTACAGTACATTTTGGTAAGATGTTAAGTGGTCAAGCTGTTTTATCAAATTATCCAATTGAAGAGCACGAAAGAGTAGAATTATCAAGAGTGAGAAGTCAACCTTATTATTACTCTTCTATGTATCTAGATCGGTTGGCTGAAAGAATCAAAATTAAAGTAGGAGAGCAAGAAGTAATGTTTTTTAATGTTCATACAGAAGCATTTGATCACAACACAAGAGTAAAACAAATAGAATTTCTGAAAGATTGGTTTTTGAGAATTTCTGAAAAAATGCCAGTTGTAATGGTTGGTGATTTTAATAGTGATCCTAGGTATGATAATGCAGGTGTTTTGAAATTTTATGAGGATGATAGAATTGGAGCAATGTGTAAAAAAGAAAATCTAGCAAAGGCATCTACGTTAACGTACCCTACAGATAAGGCAATTGAGCAATTGGATTTTATCTTCTTTTCTACTGCTCATTTTGAGGTTGTTGAATGGGATGTGTTAGAAGAATTTGGACAAGTCTCAGATCACTTTCCCGTTTATACCAAATTAAGATTAAAAAAAATAAAATAATACCTAAAAGCATTCCTAAAAAGAATGCTTTTTTTATTAGCTTTGCCTCCTTATGAAGTATGCTGTTATAGATCTTGAAACTACAGGAGGTTCGGTAGCTCAAGGCGGAAAAATTATAGAGGTTGCAATTATAGTATTAGAAGATGGTATTGAGGTAAATCGATACGAATCTTTTGTGAACCCGGAAATGGGTATACCACCTTTTATTGCAGGTTTAACTGGAATAAGAAATTCTATGGTTAAAAATGCACCTAAATTCTTTGAGATTGCAAAAGATATCGTGGAAGTGACAAAAGGATGTGTTTTTGTGGCACATAACGCCGACTTCGACTATAATTTTGTGAAAGATGAATTTGCTGAATTAGGATTTAAGTACAGACGTAATTCGATTTGCACAGTTGAATTGTCAAGAAGGTTAATTCCTGATATGAAATCATATAGTTTAGGTAAACTTTGTGATGAAATAGGTATTCCGCATAACAAGCGACATAGAGCCATAGGTGATACTGAGGCAACAGCAAAACTATTTCAGTTATTATTGAAGCAGGATAATGCAGAAGAAATAATTGAAGAAATGACTGATTATGATGTTTACAGTAGTAAAAAGCATTATCAATTATCAAGAGAACAAATAGATGCTTTACCAGAAGAAACAGGAGTGTATTATCTTTATAATGAAGATAAAGACCTGATTTATATTGGTAAAAGTAAAAATATAAGAAAAAGAATACTTCAACATCTTTCTAATAAGACAACTCCAAGGGCTATTAAAATGGCTGATGAAGTAAGAGATGTAACTTATGAAGTAACGGGTAGTGAACTTGTAGCGTTATTACAAGAGTCAGACGAAATCAAGAAACACCTTCCTAAGTACAATAGAGCACAAAGAAGAACAAAAACTTATTTTGGTATATATCAAAGTACTAATGATGAAGGCTATTATACGTTTAAAATAGCACCTTTAGCAGACGGAGATTACCCGATAACAACAACATTCTCAAGAAAAGAAGCTGAGAAGATTCTAGATAGAATGGTAGATAAAAATGCTCTTTGTCAGAAACTTTGTGGTATCGATAATAGTTCAAAGGCATGTTTTAGATATCAATTAAAAACATGTAATGGTGCTTGTATTGGAGAAGAAACTCCAGAACAATATAACGAAAGAGCAAAAACTGCAGCAATGCGTTTTAGTTACGGCGTACCAAATATGTTTATTATTGATAAAGGTAGAAACGAAAAAGAAAAAGCCGTTGTTCAGATAGCAAGGGGTATTTATAGAGGTTTCGGTTATATCGATATCAATGAAGAGTACTCTACAGAAGAAATGAAAAGTGTAATCAAAAAGTACAATGATAATGCTGATGTAAATAAAATTATACGTGGCATTTTAAGAAAAAAGAAAGGTGTCGAAAGAAAAATATTTTATTAACTGTTTATTCATTATTTATTTTACTTTTCTTACTTCTCCACTTATTGCAGGAAATGGAGTATTGAAATTTGCACAACAAGCCATACAACTAGGAAAAGTTGACGCTTCTATTGAATATAAAATATCAATTCCAATTAAAAATATTGGTACGGATACACTGAAGTTACTTAGAGTAAGTACTGACTGTGGTTGTTCGTCTGCTAAATTTTCTTCTAACGCATTAGCAGTAGGAGAAGAAGCTATCTTATCAGTAAACTTTAAGCCTACAATAGGGGAAACGCCTTTTTACAGAAGTATAATCGTACTAACAGACTCTAAAATACCACAATACACTGTTACTTTAGAAGGAGAGATTGCGAATACTAAGAAAGAGGTGTCTATAAGTGAAGAGGTAGCAATTAATTGGAAAGATTCTCAGAAGTCTATTCCGATTTTATCAGCGTATTCCTTGAAGGTAAAAGGCAGGGAAAATGAACTTAGAACAATACCATTATATATTTCTAATCTTGGAGAAAAAGCTTTAATAATAGAATCTTTTGATATGAAAGGGTTGAGAATAGAAACTATTCAATTACCAAGAACGATCCCAAAAGGTTACATCATGTCTTTACCTTTAAAAATTGACTTTTCTGATATAGGTAATCAATTGCATTACTTGAAAATAAATACTGACGAAAGAACCCTAATGTTTCGTCTTCAAACAGTAGTAAATGATTAAATGCCATTATTAAAATCAATAAAATTAAAAACGCCTTTTTGGCATTTTAATGGTCATCTGCAAACTATTCTACCATCATTACAAAGAAATATTGATGATGTTGAGTATAAAAGAGAAAGAATTACTACACCAGATAAAGACTTTTTAGACTTCGATTGGTCTTGCCAGAATAATAAAAGAATTGTAATAATCTCTCATGGTTTAGAAGGTGGAGCAGACCGTCATTATTGTAAAGGCATAGCTAAATTATTTAATAATAATAATTGGGACGCACTTGCTTGGAACTGTAGATCTTGTAGTGGTGAACTAAATAAATTACCTAGATTTTACCACCACGGGGATGTTGAAGACTTTAAATTAGTTGTTGATAAAGCAATAGAAAGAGGGTATCAAGAAATAGCTTTAGTTGGATTTAGTATGGGTGGGGCTATCTCAATGAATGCATTAGGAACCAAAAAATTTCCAACTCAAAAGATAATTGGAGCAGTAGCCGTATCAACACCAATTGATTTAATTTCTAGTAGTGATGAATTAGAAAAGAAATCTAAAAGTTTTTATAATCAAAAATTCTTTAAGAAGCTGAAAAAGAAAGTTATTGCAAAAAGTAAATATATACCCGAATTAGATGCATCGCCTCTATTAAACGAACAAATTAAATCACTTAGAGGCTTTGATGAAAATTACACAGCTCCATTACACGGGTTTAAAAATGCTCATGATTTCTATTATAATGCTAGTGTAGAAAGAAGAATGGATAAGATAGAAAAACCAGTTCTGATCTTAAATGCTAAGAATGATCCATTTCTTACAGAAAAAAGCTATCCAATAGAATTTGTTAAAACGTGTGATAATATCTATCTAGAGATGCCGAAAAATGGCGGACATGTTGGTTTTTGCATTGTAAATTCACAATTTACTTATGCAGAGATTCGAAGTCTGGAATTTTTAAACGCTCAATCATCATTATAAACTTTGATAAACTATACCATAATATGAAAAAAATAACATCAAGTCTATTGCTCCTTTTGGGAGTGTTTGCCCTAACCTTTATAAGCTCATGTTCTAATAATGAAGGTGCGGATAGTGATTTTCAAAAGTCTTATTTGCCTTCAGCTAAAGGTAAAGCAGGAGAGATGGTTTTAGTTATAGATTCTGCTCAATGGTTACCAGATAAAAGTGTTGGAGGAGAATTATATAGAACTGTATTAGGAAGAACTAGAGGTGTTTTGCCACAAGAAGAACCTCAATTTACAGTAACACAGGTTAGACCTTCAGGTTTTAACAGTATATTACGTCAAGCACGTAATGTATTAATTGTGACAACTTTTGATCAAAAAGGACGTGAAGCTGCAGTATTAAGATCTTTTTTTGGTGATGGTGTTATCCAAAGTTTAAAAAAATCTGATAAATTCTTTTTTGTTAAAACAGATGCTTGGGCGCAAGGACAAACAGTAGTGCTTTTATTTGCAAATACAGAAGCGGAATTAAAAGAGATTTTATCAAAACCAGAAAATCAATATGCTTTAAGTGAGCCTTTTAATGATTTAGAGACAATTAATCTTCAAAAAAGATTGAAGAAAGAATATAGCAAATCAACAGATTCTTTTTTAAGAAGAGAATTAAAGGTGAGCATGCATTTATTAGATGGGTATAAAGTAGCAGAAAATGATGATAACTTTTTATGGCTACGTCATCCAGAACTAAGTTTTGATAATAATGTGTTTATTGTGAAAGTACCATATACAGATCAGAAACAATTCTCTGAAGAAGAGATATTAAAGTTTAGAGATAAAATAGCAAAGCAGTATTTGTACGGAGACCCTAGTAACGCTGAATCTTTTGTTGTAACAGAGGATAAAGTGAGACCTGAAGTTCAAAAAGTGAAAATTGATGGACGTTTAGCTATTGAGTTAAGAGGGCTATGGAAAACGAACAATATTTCTATGGGTGGACCTTTTGTTAGTTATACTTTTACAGACAAAACTGGAAGCTATTTATATTATGTAGAAGGTTTTATTTATGCTCCTGGAATGAAAAAAAGAGAATTAGTTCGTGAAATGGAAGCACAATTGAAAACTTTCAAAGAGATTGATTAAAGAATTTAAATATGTATTATTATATTAGAGGTAAGTTAACGAAGAAAACCCCCACTTTTGGCGTGTTAGATGTTCAAGGTGTAGGGTATGAAATTCGTTGGCCACTGAGTGCTTTCAGTAGTGTTAATGAAGGAGAGGAGTATACCTTGTTTACATATTTATATGTAAAAGAAGATGTACAACAACTTTTTGGATTTATATCTGAAAACGATAGAAGCTTGTTTCTTTTATTAATAAGCATTTCTGGAATTGGTCCTTCTACAGGATTGGCTTTTTTATCTTCACTATCATCGTCTGAAATATGTTCAGCAATTATGTACGAAGATGTAAAAACTGTCCAAAGTGTAAAAGGGGTAGGTGCAAAAACGGCTCAAAGAGTTGTAATTGAATTGAAAGATAAAATTTCAAAACTTCAGTACTCTGGAGAATTACAACATTCGGCAACACCGGCAATGGCTCAAGATAGTGCAGTTACAGAAGAAGCTATGGATGCTTTAGTTGCATTAGGATTTACAAGAGCAGGCGCACAGAAATCAATTAAATTAATTACTAAGAAACATGGTAATGATTTAACTGTTGAAAAATTAATAAAACTAGCTTTAAAGCAAAATTAGCCTATGGGAAGAACCAGTACTTTTTAAGCACATTTTGTGCATTTGATCTATCATTCATTATACTGACTTCACTTTGTTTCGCTTAAATATAGCAACTATTGCCGCTGTACTAACTAACTTACTCTTCATTCTGCAGGCTTCTGTGGTAATGGGTAGTACTCATAAAAGTGCAGTTCTTGATGTTTTTCAGCAAGAGAAACCTCAAGAAATAAATACTGAAGAACAGGATACAACGAAATTTGTTCCTTCTAAGCCTTACGAAAAGGATAGAATTGGAGACCCTGTGTCTTCTCCTCAGCGGAAATCACCTTTATTAGGTAAAACTCCAGATGTTAATGTTGATATTAATATTGACTCTGCGGGTAGTGCCTATGATATAAAAGAAACGCTAAATGGAGACGTTGATTATCGTGAACCATCATATATACCATATGATGCGTACCGAGATTATTTGTTTAAAAAACAAATGTCTGGGTATTATGATAATTTATCAATTCAACAAGATGGACGAGATGCTTTACCAGGTAAAGATGGAGGAAGATTAATTCCTGAAATCGAATTAGGTAGAGTAGCAGATTTCTTGTTTGGAGGGAGTACGCTTGATTTTCAATTGAACGGTAGTGCAATGTTAGATTTTGGACTATTATTTCAACGTGTTGATAATCCCCAAGTACCTGTTACACAACAAAGAAATGGAGGTTTTAATTTTGATCAACAAGTAGGACTTGGAATGGTAGGTAAAATTGGAGACAAATTAGAAATGTCTGCCAATTTTGATACAAAAAGTACTTTTCAGTTCGACCAACAATATAACATGAGCTATACAGCTTATGATTACGACATAATTCAAGATATTCAAGTGGGTAATGTGAGTTTTAATGTGAGAAACTCATTAATTACAGGCGCTCAAAATCTATTTGGCGTGTATACTAAACTTCGCTTCGGAAATTTATATGTGTCAAGTGTTTTTAGTAGCCAGCGTGGTTCTCAAGAAACTATTGTTATTAAAAACGGTGGACAAAATAGAGAATTCCAATTTAGAGCAGATACTTACGACAATAACAGACATTTCTTTATAGGTCATTTCTTTAGGGATAAATACGAAGAAGCATTAAAAGCAACACCTAACGTTATTTCTGGAGTAGTAGTAACCAGAATGAAAGTGTATGTAACAAATAGAAGTAACGATACACAAACACAAAGAAATCTAGTTGGTCTAATGGACCTTGGAGAAGCAAAGCCTTACAACCCTGCTTGGATATCAAGTAGCACCAATCCAGCTGCATCTAATGATGCCAACACATTATATGCTCAAGTTAAAAATCTAAATAGAAATTCTGATGCTATAAAAGGTGAACTAGAAGGATCACCACTAAATATGGAAAATGGTTCTGATTTTGAGATACTTAGAAGTGCTAGGGAGTTGAGTGATTCAGAATTCACATACAATCAGCAGCTAGGTTATGTATCGTTAAATACACCAATCCGAAATGATGAAATCTTAGCAATCGCATTTGAATATACTTTTAACGGACTGTCTTACAAAGTAGGTGAATTAAACGAGGATTTACCCAACCTGTCTCAAGATGAAGTGATGTTTATGAAAATGTTGAGCCCTTCAACAATTAATACATCACTACCAATGTGGGATTTATTAATGAAGAATATTTATTCTTTACAAGCAAATTCCATCCAAAAAGAAGACTTTCAATTACGTATTATTTATAGAGATGATAATACTGGTGTAGATAATCCAAGTATACAAGAAGGACAAAATTTAGCCAACGTACCATTAGTAGAAGTTACAGGTCTTGATCGTTTAAACATGAATCTTGAACTTCAGAAAGATGGTAATTTTGATTATATAGAAGGAGTAACAGTAGATTCTAAAAATGGCAGAATTATATTCCCTGTTTTAGAACCTTTTGGACAAACTCTTGAAGATAAATTTGAGCCTTCAGAAGCAACTTTAGCAACTAAATATGTTTTTGAAGACTTATATGGAAAAACGCAAGCAGACGCCTTATTAAATACAAAACAAAATAAATATTTCTTATTAGGTAGTTATAAAGGTGGTTCTGCAAATGAGATCTTATTACCAGGAATTAATATTGCAGAAAATTCGGTAGTTATTACAGCAGGAGGAGTAACACTTACAGAAGGTGCGCAATTTACTGTTGATTATCAGTTTGGACGTGTTACAATATTAGATGAAGGGGTTTTAAATTCTGGTAAGGACATTAGAATTACTTACGAAAGAGCAGATTTATTTAATTTCCAAACAAAAACATTAGCTGGGGTAGATTTAGAATATCATATTTCTGAAGATTTTATTATTTCAGGTACTTTATTACACCTTTCAGAAAAACCATTAATCTCTAGAGTGAATGTAGGAAGTGAACCTGTTAATAACACAATGTGGGGTCTTACTTTAGATTACACAACGGAGTCTCGTTTCCTGACAAAGTTAGTTGATAATATTCCAGGTATAGATACGAAAGAAAAATCAACATTTTCATTTAAAGGTGAATTTGCTCAATTAATTCCTGGAACTCCCAAACTTATTGGTACAGATGGTACCGGTTATATAGATGATTTTGAAGGTGCAGAAGTTCCTTATGATTTAGGTTTAAACCCAATTTCATGGGCACATGGTAGTACGCCAAATTATATTTTAGAGGATCAAGGCCTAATTACAAGCCCTCCTACAACATCACAAGATTCATTAAAATACAACGATAGAAGAGCTTTAATGGCATGGTATAATATTGACAATGTATTTTATTATACTTCTGGTTCCACGAGTAGACCTGGAAATATTACAGACGAGGATATGCAAAATCATTATGTTCGTTTAGTGCCTTATGATGAAGTATTTAAAAATAGACAGGCAAATCAAATCAATACCAATGAAGTTACTTTTGATTTAGCCTATTATCCTGCAGAGAAAGGACCTTATAATTACAATACAGACTTAAATTCTGATGGTAAATTGATGAACCCTGAGAAGAATTTTGGGGCAATTACAAAAGCAATTACTACAGATGTTGATTTTGATAATCTTAATGTTCAATACTTAGAGTTTTGGATGATGGACCCATTTATTGCTGGTAAAAATGCAGTAATTGAAGGGCAAAATAATACCACTGGTGGTAAAGTATTTATTGACTTAGGAAGTATATCAGAAGATGTAGTACCTGATGGTAGACATTTCTTTGAGAATGGTATGACTACAAATAAGAGCTTGTTATACCAATCAGTTTGGGGGTATGCTCCAACAACACAATTTGTAAATAACGTCTTTAATACTGCTGTAACTAGAGATGCTCAAGATATTGGTTATGATGGTTTAACAAGTGAAGAAGAAGTTAATTTCTTTAAAACACATTTTATTGATCGATTGCCATCGGTATTAACTCCAGAGGCAATGGATGCAATCTTAAGAGATCCATCCGGTGATGATTTTCAATATTATTTAGGAGGAGAAGCAGATGCGGAAGATTTAAAGGTCTTAGACCGATACAAGCGCTTTAATGGTACTGAAAGAAATTCACCTGAAAACTCAGGTGGAGCTGCATATACTTCATCAAACTCTAGTTATCCAAACAATGAAGATTTAAATGGTGATAATACTTTAAATGAATTAAATGCTTATTTCGAATATGAATTGGATTTACGTCCAGGTCAAATTGAAAAAAATAAATTTGTTGTAGATAAAGTAACTTCAGAAGCTCCAGAAACTAGAGAATTAGTGACTTGGTACCAAGTGAGAATCCCTATTAGAGACGATTCAAATTATACGAAAGTTGGTACAATAGATAATTTTAAATCTGTTAAATTCATTCGTTTATTCATGACAGATTGGGCACAACCTGTAGTGATGCGTATGTTAAATTTTCAATTGGTTGGAGCACAATGGAGACAGTTTGCTGAAAATTATATTGATGACGAATCAAAACCAGCTTCTACTGCTAAAATCAATATATCATCTGTAAATATTGAGCAAAATGGTATTACTGACGAATCAGGAAAAATACCATATGTATTACCTCCAGGTTTTGAAAGAGATTATGATGCTACATCAACTGTAACAAGAAGAATTAACGAACAATCAATTCAAGTTTGTGTAGATGATTTAAAAGATGATGATGGAATTGGTATCTATAAAAATTTCAGTTTAGACCTTGTTAATTACAAGCGTATAAGAATGGAGTTACATGCACAATCTGAAACGGCTAAAGATGAAGACTTACATGCATTCTTAAGAGTTGGTACTGATTTAGTTGATAACTACTATGAAATAGAAGTGCCTCTGTATATTACCCCTGCCTATACTACAAATGCAGATGCAATATGGCCTAGAGAAAATGAAATTAATATTGCTTTAGAGGAGCTCTATAAATTAAAGTCAGAAAGAAATAAACAAGGTAAAGACAGGACTAAAATGTATCCAGAAAACCTTGTACAGCCTAATATTCGAAATTATAGGGTAAGAGTTATTGGTAATCCAGATTTAAGTGCAGTACAAACAGCCATGATTGGTGTACGTAACTTAAAAACCTCTGATGTACAGCCTTACGATTTCTGTTTATGGGCAAATGAGTTAAGAGCTACAGAATATAGCACATTCTCTGCATGGGCAGCAAACGCATCTGTTGATGCAACATTAGCTGATTTCATGAATGTGAAAGCGAATACAAGATATAGTACTGTAGGTTTTGGTGGAATCCAAGACAAAATTGGAGATAGACAGATGGAAGATAACCTTGAGTTTGGTGTCTCTGCTAGTGTAAACTTAGAGAAAATCTTTTTAAATAGAATTGGTCTTTCTATTCCTGTTTATATGAGTTATGATAGGAAAGGATCTAACCCTTATTTTGATCCATTAGATCCAGATGTGCCTTTGTCGATTTCTGAAGGTTCTTTTGGAAGCAGCTCTGAGGGAAGTTATTATGCAGAACAAGTAAGATTTTTAGAAGAATCTAGAAGTATTAATATTTCAAACCTGACTAAGGTGAAAATGAACCCAGAAGCAAAGAGCTTTCCTTGGGATATTGAAAATATTAGTTTGAGTGGTGCTTATTCAGACTCGCATATGAGAGATAAAAACACAGAGGCTAAAGATTATACGCAATGGAAATTAGGTGCCGCATATACTTATCAATCTCCATTAAAAGCATGGGAGCCTTTCAAAGATTCAGAAAGTTCATCTGAATGGTTGGCATTAGTAAATGATTTTAATGTAAACCCTTTACCAACTTCGTATTCTATACGGGGAGATTTAAACCGTCAATATAGATATACTCAACTAAGAACATTAGATGATCAAGGTGAGTTTACAACAAATGGAATATTACCAACTTATGAAAAGAGTTTCCTATTTAATAGAGGGTACAATATAGGATGGAACTTTGCGAAGAGTTTAAAATTTGATTACTCAGCAAGTGCTAATGCTTTAGTAGACGAACCTGAAGGTGCCATTGATACAGATGTTGCAAGAGATTCTATCACAGCTAATTTGCTTAACTGGGGTCGTATGAAAGTGTTTGATCAACAAATTTCAGGAACTTATAACATTCCTATTAATAAAATTCCTGCATTAGATTTTATTGGAGCTAATGCTCGATATACAACTGGTACTACGTGGACTGCTGGTACACTTGGTATTTCAGATACTTTAGGTAATGTTATTCAAAATAATCAACAAATATCTTTTAACTCTAAATTTGATTTCAGTACAATTTATAAGAAAATTGGTTATGTGAATCATTTAGAAAATGGAACAAGTTCACGTTCTAGATCAAGAAGTAGGTCTAGAAAAGGTGGAAAGAGAAAGAAAGATAATACTCGATTGGCATATCAAAAAGTAAAGCTAAAAGATAAATTGAAGAAGTTAAGAGCAGAGCAATCAGAACTTAGATCAGCAGAAAAGGATAAAGTCAATAAAGAAAAAGAAAAGATTGAGGGCAAAATAACGAAAGTAAGAGCCAAGATCGAAAAGTATAAAGCTAAGGAGAAAGACTATTCTGCTCTAGAAGAAAAAATTGCAATGTACAATGTTGAAATTGAAGCATTAACAGAGAAATTAGGAGAAGAAAATCCGAATAAGAATGCTCAATTGGCTAAACTAGATGAACAAATAAAAGCCAATGAACAAGAGTTATTAGCTGTAAACGCAGAATTAAAAGATAGGGGAGAACCTAATAAGAAGTTTGGTGAGAAAGCAGGTGATGCCGGTATTCGTTTAGTAACTATGCTAAAAGATATTGATTTTACTTATTCAGAAAATAACTCTACAATTCTTCCTGGTTATATGCCAACAGCAACATATATGGGGTTTGATACTGATTTTAATGCTCCAGGAGCAGCATTTATTTTAGGTAGCCAAGATCCGAGTATAAGATATAAAGCGGCAAAAAATGGATGGTTAGCACCGAGTGAGTACCTCAACTCTCAGTTTGTACAACAAAAAAGAGAAGAATATAGAATTAGAATGAATTTAGAGCCGATTAAAGATTTAAAAATTGCTCTATCAAGTACTTCAACAAAAACTGAAGCATATAGTGAGGTATTTAGATTTAAAGGTTCTAGTAATAATTATGAATCATTATCTCCACAGAGAACGGGTACATTTGGTATTAGTTTCTTCTCTTTACCGACGTCATTTAGTAAGCCAGATGCAAATAATCAATCAGAAACGTTTAACCAATTTGTAGAAAACAGAGAAGTAGTTAAGAATAGATTAAATGCTGAAAATCCAACAGGAGCATATATTGATAACGATCAAGATGTACTAATTCCTGCTTTCATTGCTGCTTATACTGGTAAAGAGGCTACTGGAGTTGGTCTTTCAGCCTTCCCTTCTTCTGTACCTATTCCAAATTGGGATATTAGATATACTGGTTTATCTAAAGTAAAAGGTTTAAAAGATACTTTTAAGTCCATCACGCTTTCGCATGGTTATCAATCCAATTATACTGTAGGTAGTTATAATTCATCTTTATTATATGGAGCGACTGAAATTGGTCCTGATAAAGACATTAATAATGCACCAGATGCTAGAGTAGAAGATGGAAATATTGTTCCAGTTTATGTAATTAATCAAGTGAATATTGAAGAACGTTTTGGACCGTTGATTGGTATTAATATCAAATTAGTAAATGATTTACAGATTAAATTTGATTACAATAAAGCAAGAATGTTATCATTAAATTTATCAAATGCACAGGTTACAGAGCAATTAAATAATGATTTTACTTTTGATATTGGATATACTAAGGCAGGAATGAAGCTACCTTTCAGGTCTAAGGGACGTACAACAGTTTTAAAAAATGATATTACATTTAGATTAGCAATGTCAATTAGAGATAACGTTACAACTCAATATAGAATTGATGAGGAAAATGTAGTTACCGCAGGTAATATGAATTTTGCATTAAGACCAACAATTAGCTATGTTCTTAACAATAGAGCCAATTTACAAGTCTATTTTGATAGAACGATTAACGATCCAAAAGTATCAAATGCATTTAGAAGAACTTCAACAGCATTTGGTTTCCAATTTAAATATGCATTGACACAATAAGAACGGTCAATTACTAATAATATAAAATGCTTATACACTTAAATAATGTGTATAAGCATTTTTTTATTTCTTGATATGATCAATGTAATAATTTGATAGTTAGATTATTGTAATTATATAAATAAATAATGTGGTTTATCCTTTATTTGTTATATTGAGCTTTATTAATTTTACTTAGATGAAAAACTTACCAACTATTCTTCTTTTGACTTCTCTACTTCTAGGATGTTCAAAAAACGAAGAGCAAGCTAAAATAGAACCAACTCTAAAACCAGAAATCACTAAATTTGAGTTGAAAAGGGATTTAAACGAAGACATAGTAATTGATGTCCCTTACGAAATTGATGACAAGCAAATATTTGCAAGAGTTCCTAAAGGTACTAAAGTAGATAATTTGACAGCATCATTTGATTATGAAGGAGGAAGTATTACTGTAAATGGTACTCCTCAAGTCTCAGAGCAAACAGTCAACGACTTCTCTAGCCCTCTAATCTATACGGTTAACTCAGAAGGTTATGAGAGTAGCGAGTATACTGTAGAAACTGTAGTGTTTACTGGTATCCCAATTATAAGTATTATAACGGAAGGCAATGTTCCGATTGATTCTAAAGAGGATTATGTTCGAGTAACCGTAGAGCAATATGGAGGTGCTAATTTCCCTTCTTTTACAACTACAGGTAAAATTAGAGGAAGAGGTAATTCTACTTGGTACTTCCATGATAAGAAACCTTATCAATTAAAATTGGATGATAAAACATCTATTCTTGACCTTCCTAAGGATAAGAAGTGGATTTTTCTAGCTGAGCATTCTGATAAAACACTAATCAGAAATAAATTAGCTTTCGAAATGGGGCGAATTAGTAGTCTTGATTATACTCCAGCAGGGGAGTACGCAGAGGTATTTGTCAATAATAACTATGTAGGAACTTATAATATTTGTCAGAAGGTAGAAGAAAGTAGCAATAGGGTAGACCTTAAAGATACAGGCTTCTTAATGGAAATAGATCAGCTAGACCGTATCGATGATGATGATACATATTTTAGTACAGATAAATTTTACATTAATATCAAAGAGCCTGATCTTACTTTCAATTCTAATGAATATCATCTAGTAAAAGATCATATTAACGATTTTGAAACGACACTTTTTTCAGACGATTTCTTGAGTCCTGCTACTGGATATAAATCTTTTGTAGATATCAATTCTTTTGTTGATTGGTATTTAATTAATGAGATTTTAAGAAATCCAGATGCTAAAAGTTGGTCAAGTATTTTCTTAAATTATATTCCTGGAGAAAAGATAAAAATGGGTCCTCTTTGGGATTTTGATTTGTCATTAGGGAACGCGAATTATGACGGGCATGATAATTCTAAAGGTTTTTGGGTAAAAGATAACCCATGGATTAAACGAATGTTTGAAGACCCTTCTTTTGTGGTTTTAGTAAGAGAACGTTTACAATATTATAAATCAAACCAAAGTGATTTAATTGCTTTTATCGATACAAATGCTGATTATTTAAAATGGGCCCAAAAAGAAAATAATAATACTTGGGATGTAATCGGAAAATGGATTTGGCCAAATGCGAAAGTATTTTCAACATATGAAGAAGAAGTCAGTTACTTGAAAACATATTTCAATGAACGTATGACTTGGTTAGAAGACAATATTTAGAAAAAAGAGAACTCTTATGAAAATAAGAGTTCTCTTTATTTATGTTCTTTTTAGAGATTACCTCTAAGTTCTTGTTCTCTTTCTATGGCTTCAAAAAGTGCTTTGAAATTACCTTTTCCAAAAGATTTCGCGCCTTTTCGTTGTATTATTTCAAAAAATAAAGTTGGTCTATCTTCAACGGGTTTAGTGAAAATCTGAAGTAAATACCCTTCCTCATCTCTATCAACTAGAATATTTAGCTTTCTGAGTTCTTCAATTTCTTCGTCAATATCACCTACTCGTTCTTTGAGATCATTGTAATAAATTTCAGGAACATAAAGAAATTCTATTCCCCTTTTTCTTAATTCACCTACTGTATAAATGATATCATCTGTTGCTACGGCAATATGTTGTACGCCTGCTCCATTGTAATAATCAAGATACTCTTCAATTTGTGATTTTCTTTTTCCATCTGCAGGTTCATTAATAGGAAACTTTACATATCCGTTGCCATTAGAAACTACTTTGGACATAAGGGCGGTATAATCGGTAGATATATCGCTATCATCAAAAGTAAGTAGAAGTTTAAAACCCATGACATCTTCATAGAATTTTACCCATTTGTCCATAGCACCTAGTTCAACATTACCTACGCAATGATCTACGTATTTTAGTCCAACGGATTTTACTTCCATTTCTGAATGTGATGGTTTGAACTTAGGTAGAAAAGCACCATGGTAATTCTTGCGTTCTACAAAAGTATGTACAGTATCACCGTACGTTTGAATCGAAGCTAGAATAACTTCTCCATGATCATCTGATACCAATTTAGGGTGAGATACCACAGTAGCACCTCTCTTAACGGTTTCATTAAATGATTTCTGTGCATCATCTACCCATAAAGCTAAAACTTTTACGCCATCTCCATGTTTTTGAACATGTTTAGCAATGTCTGATTCAGCTTCTAATGATGTAGTAAATACAAATCTAAGTTTGTCTTGCTGCAGAACGTAGCTAGAACGGTCTCTCTGGCCTGTTTCAGGACCTGAATAGGCTATGAGCTTAAACCCAAAGGCAATTTGATAGAAGTAGGCTGCTTGTTTAGCATTGCCTACATAAAATTCTATGTGATCTGTGCCATTAATAGGCAGAAAATCGACATCATTTTTTGGTTGTGTTTTCGACGTTAGCATGTGAGTGTAAATAATTAATTTATGTGTATGTGGTTGGTTGTAAAAAGAGGTAGCCTAAACTACCTCTTTAATATATATATTTGGTGTTTTTTCTTATTGGTAATGAAGAGATAGTAATGTTAGTAAATACGTAATTGATATCAGTTAGTTTAATTGCTCTTTAAGAATTCTAAATTCTATGATTGGAGAAATGCGTTCGTATAAAATATTATAAACGGCTCTTGTAATAGGGAGGTCGTTTTCAATATTTAATCTTTTAGCAATTTCAAAAATGCTTTTAACAGCATAGTAACCTTCAGCAACCATTTGCATTTCTAATTGAGCGGCCTTTACAGAATAACCATGCCCGATCATGTTGCCGAATGTTCTATTTCTACTAAATTGAGAATAAGAAGTCACCAACATGTCACCTAGGTATGCTGTGCCTAGAAGGTTTCTTTTAATATGATATGCAGCTTTTAAGAAGTATTGTACTTCTTGCATTGCATTAGAAACTAATACAGCTTGGAAATTATCTCCGTAACCTAATCCATGTGCGATTCCACAAGATATGGCTACAATGTTTTTCATTACTGCAGAATACTCAACTCCGTAAATATCACGTATAGAGGATGTTTTAATATATCTATTACTCATAGCATCTGCTAGAGCAGTTCCAAAACGTTTACTTCCAGAAGCAATTGTTAGGTACGCTTGCTTTTCCATTGCTACCTCTTCAGCGTGGCAGGGTCCGCCAATAACAGCAACTTTCTTGTGGTGTACACCAAAATTTCTTTCAATGTGCTCTGTTACAAGAATGTGTTGGTCTGGGATTAACCCTTTAATTGCAGAAATAACGTATTTATCTTTAAAATCTTCAGGGGTGAGGTCTTTAATAGCATCTAAGACGAAAGCGGCTGGTACAGCCAAAAGAATACAATTCGCTCCTTTTATAGCATCTTTTATATTGTTAAAGGGAATTACCTTATCTGTTGATATTTTTGCAGAAGGAAGATATCGTGGGTTAGAATGATATTGCTTGATATGATCAATGTCAGATTGATTTCTTATCCACCAATGCAAAGTAGAAGAACCTCCATCGGATAATATTTTTACCAATGCAGTTGCCCAACTACCTCCTCCGATAACAGCTATCTTAGAGATGTTCGGTAATTCTTCTTGATTATCAAGCGATTGTGTGTTTTCTGTATCTTTTGTCACGCTACTTATAATGTAATTTAACGTAAAGGTAATAAATACACTTTAAAGTCTACTACTCTTTTACATTACAATTATCCTTTTTATTTACATGCTATGCAATCAATACTCAAACAAATTAACATATTATTGGTAATTAAGTGATGTGAAATTTATTTTGAACACTCATTAATTTTGTAAATAATTAAAAATATATGTTAATTCGTTTAATTATTTCAAGATTTCATGGTTTAAATTTTATTTTTTGTAATTTTGAGAATTACTATACTATCGAAAATTAATCTGATATGAAAGATATACAATCATTAGAAAGCTGGTCGGTCGTTAAGAACGGCGGTCCTATAGCTATAGCAGGTCCATGTAGTGCAGAGTCTGAAGAGCAGTTAATGGAGACTTGCCGTCAGATTAAAGATTCAATTGATATCACTATGCTTCGTGCTGGTATCTGGAAACCTCGTACGAGACCAGGTTCATTCGAAGGTATTGGTGAAGAAGGTTTGAAGTGGTTTGCCAACGTTAAGAAAGAATTAAATATGCCTATTACTACTGAGGTAGCTAATGCTCAACATGTTGAGTTAGCACTTAAGTATGGTGTAGATGTTCTTTGGATTGGAGCGCGTAGTACTGTTAACCCATTTACTATCCAAGAAATTGCTGATGCATTGAAAGGTGTGAAGGATGTTCCTGTTATGATCAAGAACCCTATCAATCCTGATGTTGCATTATGGAGAGGTGCTATAGAGCGTATCTATGGTGCTGGTATTCGTCAAATTGCAGGTATTCACCGTGGTTTCTCATCTTTTGAGAAAACTAAATATAGAAATATCCCTATGTGGAAATTAGCAATCGCGTTAAAAACGGAGATTCCTAACCTTCCATTAATCTGTGACCCATCTCATATTGGTGGTACAAGAGATCTTATTTTACCAGTTTCTCAGAAAGCAATCGATTTAGACTTTGATGGTTTAATGATCGAAACACACAGAGATCCTGATAATGCATGGTCTGATGCTTCGCAACAAGTTACTCCAGCTCGTTTAGCTGAAATCTTGAATGAAGTGAAAATCAAGAAATCTTCTACAGACGCTGAAGAAGTGAATACTAAATTAGATACTTTACGTTCAAAAATTGACCGTTTAGATAACGAATTAGTTGACGTTTTAGGGCAAAGAATGGAAGTTGTAAACGAAATTGGAGATTACAAAAGAGATAACAACCTTACTGTATTCCAGGCAGGTCGTTGGATCGATATCTTCCAAAACCGTCCAGAACAAGCTGCTAAATTAGGTTTAAGCAAGAACTTCATGGAACAATTATTCAAATTGGTTCACGATGAGTCTATTCGTCTTCAAACTGCAGTTGTGAATACTGAAAAAGCGTAAGCTGAGGTACTCACATCAAAATATATTAGAGGTGGTACCACTTAATTGTGATACCACCTTTTTCTTTTAAGCTAAATGAGTAGTGTTACATATACTCATTACTTTTTACTTCTTCCATGAGTATTAATAAAGTATCCTTTTTATCAGAACTAGACGCATCAACTTTTAAAAACTTACAAGGCTATACTAGCTTAGCTGTAATTGTTGATGAGAATACAAAAAGAGATTGTTACCCTCTAGTTTCTTCTTTATTACCAGAACATATTTTAATTGAGGTGGTAAGTGGAGAAGAAAATAAAACTTTAGATACCTGTCAGCATATTTGGCAAGAACTAACAAACGCTGGCTTTGACAGAAAAGCAGCCGTTCTTGATCTAGGTGGTGGAGTAATCGGAGATATGGGTGGATTCTGTGCTTCTACATACAAACGTGGTATAGACTTTTGGCAAATGCCTACAACTTTGTTATCGCAAGTAGATGCAAGTGTTGGTGGTAAATTAGGAATTGATTTTGGTAAATTGAAGAATCATATTGGTGTATTTAATATTCCTGATATGGTGCTAATTTATCCGGAATTTATTAATACACTACCTCCTAATGAATTACGTTCGGGGTTTGCAGAAGTAATAAAACATTGTTTGATTGCTGATGCAAAACATTGGAATACTGTATCAAAAAAGCCTTTAAAAGAGCAAGATTTAGCAACAATAATTCCTCATTCTATCAATATAAAAGATGGAGTTGTAACTTCAGACCCAACAGAAAAAGGAATGAGGAAAATCTTGAATTTTGGACACACAGCTGGCCATGCAATTGAAAGTTATCTATTAGATATTCCAGGTAGAAAACTTTTACATGGTGAGGCAATTGCTGTAGGAATGATAGCAGAAGCATATCTATCTACAAAGTTTACAGGATTAAAAGAAAGCGAACTAAAAGAGATTCAAGAATATATTCTTTCTGTTTACGGAAAAGTAGAAATTAAAGAATCTGATTTAGAGCATCTATATGCTTACCTTTTACAGGATAAGAAGAATACGGGTAAGAAATTAAGTTTCTCGTTACTATCAGGTATTGGAACGTGTACTTACGATCAATTTATTGAATGGTCGGATATTGAAGAAGCATATAAATATTATATGAGTCTTTAAGCATTGATATGAAAAATATTTTGAAAAGGTGAAAGTGATTTCACCTTTTTTAGTTAAAAAATGAAATGAAAATGAATAACCTATTATTAACTTCTTTATTCTTACTTCTATCAACAAGTGTATTCTGTCAGAAGGATAAAATAAAGTATGATATTGAAGAAAGTGTACATTATTATGATGAAGTAACAAGACAGGCAAATGCTTATATAAATGAGCGTTGTGTTGTAGATGTCTACTATCCAAAAAATAAAAAAGATTTTCCTACAATTGTTTGGTTTCATGGGGGAGGACTTGTAAATGGTAACAAGGAAATTCCAGATGCACTAAAAAATAAAGGAGTTGCGGTTATTGGGGTAAATTATAGATTATACCCAAAAGTAAAAGCACCTGCTTATATTGAAGATGCTGCTGCTGCTGTGGCTTGGACATTTAAGAATATTGAAAAATACGGTGGTAACCCAGATAAAATATTTATTTCAGGACATTCAGCAGGAGGGTACCTTGCTAGTATGGTTGGTTTGGATAAAAAATATTTAGCAAAATACAATATTGACGCAAATGATATTGCTGGTTTAATTCCTTTTAGTGGACATTGTATTACCCACTTTACAGTAAGAGAAGAAAGGGGGATTGATGGTAAACAACCTATAATAGATGATTTAGCT
The DNA here is from genome assembly GCF_003970675.1 of Flammeovirga pectinis. GTDB lineage: Bacteria > Bacteroidota > Bacteroidia > Cytophagales > Flammeovirgaceae > Flammeovirga > Flammeovirga pectinis. The sequence continues at coordinate 2,388,173 of NZ_CP034562.1, read as the reverse complement.
CCTTTGTTTCATGTTAGAAAAGACGCTCCTCCGTTATTATTGATTACTGGAGATAGGGAATTAGAATTATTGGGTAGGTATGAAGAAAATGCGTATATGTACAGAATGATGAAAGTTGCTGGGCATACTGATACTAGAATTATGGAACTAGATGGTTATGACCATGGAATGGTTTACCCTGCTTTGCCACTTTTGATTAAGGAAGTTAATAGGGTAGTCAATCAAGAAAAATAATTATGGAACGCCTTAGTTTATAAATAGCTAAGGTGTTTTATTTTATATAAATTGATGGATTGTGAATCTTATCAATAAATCTTTCAGCAAGGTTTTTTGAGTTGAAATGTTTTAATAGCCAACCTCTATTTTTTGCCATCATTTCTAATAAATCTCTATTAGCAGTGTCATCTTTAGATTGTATGACAATTTTAGTTGCTTTATCAATATTCAACTCTTTTAGACAAGTGAAAATGTAAAATCGATCTTGTAAAATAAAAGGTTTATCTAATAACTCACCATTGATAAAAAGAATAGGAATCGATATTTTTTTTAATTCAGAAGATACTTCACTTAGAGCAGTTAATAGTCTCTGAGAGGAAGGTGAACCTGATAAGATTAAATTAATACTTTTTTCGGTAATTGAAATGGAATATTCCATAGTTGCACAGTAGAAGAGAAGTGGTTAAACAGATAAAAATGTCTAGTAATACAAAAGTAGAGAATAAATTCAATTTTGGTGACTTTCGTCAACTTTTTTCTGTTAATAGGTAGTTTGGTAGCTATCAAAAGCTAAAAAAGGAAATAACCGTTAAGCTATTTCCTTTATTATTGATTTACATTTGAATATTTAATCTAACTTCAAATGGTTTCGGAATATTTTCAGGGTCTTCTTCGACACAAGTTCTAATATCAATTTCAATACCTCTTGCAATAGTAGAAATTGGGACATCATTTCCAGAACCTTCAAAAGGATTTTCTCCTACAGTTCCAATGCGCTCCATGGTATGGAAAACCCATGATACCAAAGTTGAAAAAGGGATTGAAAACCATACAAAGTATTTACCAATTATAGGAAAACTTTCTGCTACAATTTGCCCAATTTTTGCGAACTCAGGAATAATCCCTAACGGTAATAAGAGTAGAAATATCCATACAAAATAGACATTTAAACTAGCATATTGCCTAGGATAAGGGAAGTTTTTAATCCTTTCACTTTTACCCTGTAATGCAATTAAATCTTTTAAATGCCCTTCAAGAGCTAAAAAAGAAAACTCCCAGATCAATCCTCTTTCTTTTAATTTTCTTAAATGTTGAGATTGTAATTTTTGAATTACAGTACATTTATTTGGTGCTTTCATTACAATAGCTAATTCAGCATCGGAAAGATATTCACTAATAGCCTCTTTTTCATCAATTTCAAACTCAGGAATATTAATTCTACTTGCCCATTCTCTATTTGTTTTATGTTCCATAAAAGTTTCCCACTGTTTTTTAGTACGCATAGCGTATCGTAAAGCTGTGAGCCAAGCAAGGTGTCTGTAAATTATAGTAATACGCTCCTTCTTAAGTTCTTCTTCAGAAAGCTTGTTACTATCATTTGCATATTCATTTGTTACTGTATCGCTTACAAGAATAGAAAATGATCGAGATGAATTAACTATACCTCCCCAAATTTTTCGTCCTTCCCATAACCTGTCATAAACTGCATTGTTTCTAAAACCAACAACAAACGCAACGGCAGTACCAACAAGAGCAATTGGAGTCCATGGTAGTACTAACCATTTTTGAGCAAAAATAACATAGGCTACAGTGGGAATACTGGCAATAAGAATAAAAAGTAAAGTTTCATGCCTTGTCCAAAAGGTCATGTCTTTAATAGAATAATACTTTTTTATTAACATATAAAGTAGATTTGAGATTGAAATAGTAAATTCTATCTAAATTATAGATTTATCTGTTTAAATCAATCCTTTTATTCAATTCATCTTGAATAGAAAGTCTCATTTCTAATTGAGTTTTATTTTCATTAGTAGGAAACCAAGTAGCAGTTTTAGAAGATCCATCCTTTAAAGTAAATTCAATATTTGAAGCACTAATACCATGAGTAAAACATTGAAACCTTACAATGTTATCGTACCTAATATTGGTGGTTTTCCATTTGAAATTAAATATGAAGTGTTCTTTTTCAAAGCAGATAAACTTGAAAGGCCAAGCTTTTTTTGGTTTAAATAGGAATGTAGGATATAATATTATTGGTATAGTAGCTGTAGATAGTCCAATGATATCTATTAATTCAACCCCATTTAATCCAAAAGAATATATTCCTGAAGAAAGTTGATATGCTTCAAAGATCCCAAGGATAGAAATTATAATTCTAAGTGGCCACTTTACAATTTTGTTGTTTTTTAGACTGATGTGCCCATGAATATCCACAGGAATGTAGACTTCTTTTTTTGAAGATTCGATCAAGCACTTTTGAAGTGTTGGAATAAGCATTATTTGATCCTGTTTTGAAATTCTCTTAAAAAAGCATCTATTACAACTTGTTGCTCTTTAATTAAAAAACTTTGAAACCATTTTATTTTAGTGGTCTTGCCATTATGTAATTCAAGATTTAAGTAAGTAATGTTATATTTATTGGGTTTAATAGTAAAGTTTTTTATAGACGAAAGGGCTACTTTATCTATTTTGTATAGACCTAATTTTATATAAATATAATGTTCGTCTATACTCAGAAAAGTATTAAAACGAGAATACTTTTTTGGTTGGTATTTACTGAGAAGATATGTTCCGGGTATAATACTTAGTTCTACTATTTGAGTTGAAGTTTCAAGAGCGTCCCATAAATTAAAATAATCTAGTCCATAGGTGTACAATAAATAACTAACACTTATCATTTCTACTCCTAATAATAAAAGCGAACTTTTTTCAACGATATTTCTTAGTTTTTTTAATTTGTCATCAATGTTTTTATGTGAAATATCTATTCCATTTCTATCTATTGGGATATATATGCATTTATTGGAAGTGTAAAAAGCAAGTTCAGGTTTATCATTTACAATTAGTGAAGAGGTTTTTGGCATTTTATAGTTTAAGTTGGTTGATCAAATATAGTCAATTTTGATCTTATTGAGTTATTAAATTTTGTATGAATCCCTATTGCATAGTTCCATAATTAGGTGATGGATTATAGTCATTAGGAGGGATAATCAGTAAATCGTAATTATCTATTTCTTCTTTGATATCTCGATATTGTTTTATTCCGATTAAGGAAATTTTTCCATTTTGAATATCTTTAGAAATTGAATTTAGGTCAATAATTGTCCATTGATCTTTTTGACCAAACTGAGTAAATAAATGAAGGTATTTCATATACTCGGTATTATTATCAGAGTAAGCTGGTTTAAAATGAATATTGATACTTTTTGTGCCATTTAATAATGCAAGTTCTTCAGTTAAGGCTCCTATGTCATAATTACCCAAAGAAATAGCTTTTTTACCAGCATGTAATCCCCCAATTTTGATAAAATATTTTGAATTTGGTTTCCGAACTTCATTTGTAGAGTATTGTTTTAAAAAGTACTCTCTAATAAGCATTACACGATCTTTATGAGATCTACGGTAATTAGTATAAATATCCCAACTTATGGTTAAATCATTTAAAATTTGAAATGCGACAGTATCCTTTTCGGTGAAAAAATTAGAAAACTTATTAAAGTTTTTATTTGATTTTATCTCTTCAAAAATTTTAATTTTTTTATTTTGATCTTTAATGTATAAAGTTATAATATCTTGTTTTGCTTTATACCAGGTTTCTTGTATTTTTTCAAAGTCAGGTCTATAATTAACTTGAGAAACAATTTCATCTCCTAGAAATAAAACAGCCGTATAATATTCCTGATCACACCCCCATATTTTGAAGTTGTTTTTCGCTAAATCTTCTAAAAATAAAGCATCCTCCTTATTATCTAAAAATGGAATAACAATGTCATCTACTTTTTTGAAATAATTTTTTGTGTAGAAGTTGTATAAATCTTTAGTGAGATTTTCACTGTCTTTAGTGATATCTCTAATTTTTTTTGCTGAATTAGGTCCAATTTCAAAAACAGCGACATCAAATGTATTTTCTTTTAGAACAGGAATAAGTGTTTTTGTGAATTTGGAAATTTGAGAAGAACCATGATATTCACCTAAAATTAAAAATTGAGCTAACGAAATTTTATATTCGAGTAATTTAGCTCCTTCACCATAAAATTTGTTTTTCTGAATATTGAAATGAAAAGTATGTTTTGATATATACTCTTTATTTAGGGTAGTATATCTATTTTCATCTTCTTGAGAGAAAGCATCCTTTGTTGAAAAAAGAGCCAACGTAATGAATAATAAAATGGTTAGTTGCATTGGTTTATTAGTTTTTTGAATTAGATTTTGAAAGGAAATCCACAAAGATCGCACCAATAATAAACGATCGTGACAACAAAGAACTTATAAAATTACTTCAAAATAATACCCAATATCATCCCCTAACTATTTCTCATTTAGAAACAAATTGCGATATTTGCGTCGTCTATACCCTAGGGTATATTCTAAATAGAAAATAATTAGACAATTTCATTCAATAATCAATGGGATTTAAGGAATACAAAGGACTCGATCTAGTAGCAGCGAATAAAGAAATTCGTGAGTATTGGGTAGAGAACAATATCTTCGACAAGTCGGTCTCTACGAGATCAGGAAATCCATCTTTCGTGTTTTATGAAGGGCCTCCTTCTGCAAACGGTGCACCTGGTATTCACCACGTGATGGGCCGCGCAGTAAAGGATCTTTTCAATAGATATAAAACATTAAAAGGATTTGAAGTAAAGCGTAAAGCAGGTTGGGATACTCACGGTTTACCGGTAGAGTTGAAAGTAGAGAAAGAGCTTGGCATTACTAAAGAAGATATTGGTAAGAAAATTTCTGTTGATGATTACAATGCTGCATGCCGTAAAACCGTAATGGAATTTAAGGAGCAGTGGGATGAATTGACAAGACAAATGGGATATTGGGTAGATTTAGATACACCTTATATCACTTTTGAGAAAAATTACATGGAATCCGTTTGGTATCTTTTAAAAGAGTTATACAAAAAGGATTTAATATATAAAGGATATACTATCCAACCATTTTCTCCAGCAGCAGGTACTGGGCTAAGTTCTCACGAATTAAACCAACCGGGTGCATATAGAGATGTAACGGATACAACAATTACAGCTCAGTTTAAAGTAGTAAAAGACGATAACTCTTCTGCTTTATTTTCTGATGTACATGGCGATTTATTTTTCTTAGCGTGGACAACTACTCCTTGGACGTTATCATCCAATGCTGCTTTAGCAGTAGGTAACAACATTGATTATGTTAAAGTGCAAACGTACAATGCTTATACGCATGAGCCTGTTACTGTAATTTTAGCAAAAAATCGTTTAAATGCTTATATAAACAAAAAGCAATTAGACGCTGATTTTGATGCTTACGAAGCTGGTGCCAAACTTATTCCTGCTCGTGTTGTAGGAGAGGTGAAAGGTAAAGATTTAGTAGGTGCTAAATATGAGCAGTTATTACCCTATGTTACTCCAGAAGGAAAAGCTTTTGAAGTAATACCTGGTGATTTTGTTACTACTGAAGATGGTACAGGTATTGTGCATATTGCTCCAACTTTTGGTGCAGATGACCAGAGAGTAGCCAATCTTGCAGGAATTGCTCCTGTTGTAGTTTTTGATGAAAAAGGTGAGCCACTTCCACTTGTGGATAAAACTGGTCGTTTTGTAAAAGAAATGGGTGAGTTTGGTGAGCAATTCATTAAAGCAGAATACGAAGATGATGCAGTAACTGCAGACAAGTCTTACAAATCTATGGATGTTCGTCTTGCAATTAAATTGAAGACAGAAAATAGAGCATTCTTAGTCGCTAAATATGTCCATAGTTATCCGCATTGTTGGAGAACAGATAAGCCAGTATTGTACTACCCGTTAGACTCTTGGTTTATTCGTACTACAGCGGTTAAAGATCGTTTAGTAGAATTAAACAAAACAATTAACTGGAAGCCAAAAGCAACTGGTGAAGGACGTTTTGGAAATTGGTTAGAGAACTTAGTAGACTGGAACCTTTCTCGTTCTCGTTATTGGGGTACTCCATTACCAATTTGGAGAACAGAAGATGGTACAGAAGAAATCTGTATTGGATCTGTTGCAGAATTAGGAGAAGAGGTAAAGAAAGCTGTGAAAGCAGGTGTAATGCCAAGAGATCCTAAATACATCACAAAAGACGATGAGTTAACCGAAGCGTTTGACTTGCACCGTCCGTATGTTGATGATATCATTTTAGTATCTAAAAATGGTGTTCCAATGAAACGTGAGTTAGACCTAATCGACGTTTGGTTCGATTCTGGTGCTATGCCTTACGCTCAATGGCATTATCCATTCGAGAATAAAGATATCTTTAAGGGTTCTTTCCCTGCAGATTTTATTGCTGAAGGTGTTGACCAAACACGTGGTTGGTTCTTTACTTTGCATGCAATTGCAGGTATGACTCAAGATAGCATTGCTTATAAAAATGTTGTTTCTAATGGTTTAGTATTAGATTCAAAAGGAGCAAAAATGTCTAAACGAGTAGGTAACGTAATTAATCCATTCGAAACAATGGACGAACACGGTGCAGATGCTACACGTTGGTACATGATATCAAATGCTAACCCTTGGGATAACCTTAAATTTGATATAGAAGGCGTAAAGGAGACAAGACGTAAGTTCTTTGGTACACTTTACAATACTTATTCATTCTTCTCATTGTATGCTAACTTGGATAATTTCACTTATTCAGAAGCAGAAATTCCAATGGAAGAACGCCAAGAATCTGATCGTTGGATCTTATCTCGTCTAAATACTTTAATTAAAGAAGTAGATGAGGCTTTAAACGAATACGAGCCAACTAAGGCAGCAAGAGCTATCCAAGCATTCACATTGGAAGACATGTCGAACTGGTACGTACGTTTAAACCGTAAGCGTTTCTGGAAAGGAGAATACGCAACAGATAAGATCTCTGCATATCAAACACTGTATACATGTTTAGAAACAATTTCTCAGTTAATGTCGCCAATCGCACCATTCTTCTCTGATAGATTGTTCCAAGACTTAAATGCAGCAACAAATAAAAATACTGCTGAGTCAGTTCACTTATCTTCTTTCCCAGAAGTAAAAGAAGAGTTGATTGATATCGATTTAGAAGAGAAAATGCATTTGGCACAAGTAATTTCGTCACTAACGCATTCTATCCGTAAAAAAGATAGATTGAAAGTACGTCAGCCTTTGCAGAGAATCTTAATTCCTGATGTAAATGCAAAAGTAACTGCCCAAATTAAAGCAGTCCAAGATGTAATTGCAGCAGAAGTAAACATTAAAGAAATAGAATTCTTAACAGAAGAAAATGAAGGAATGTTTATGAAACACATCAAACCAAATTTTGCTACTTTAGGTAGGAAATATGGGAAATTGATGAAAGGAATTTCTGCTCAGATTAATCAAATGTCTCAAGACGATATCAAAGCTATTGAAACAAATAAAGGAACAACTTTAGATGTAGATGGTAATGAGGTTGTTTTAGGAATAGAAGATGTATTGATTACTTCTGATGATATCCCTGGTTGGTCTATGGCGAAAGATCAAGGTGTTACAGTAGCACTTGATATTACGCTAACAGAGGAGCTTAAAAAAGAAGGTATTGCTCGTGATATTGTAAATAGAGTACAAAATATCCGTAAGGAATTAGGACTTGAAGTACAAGATAAAATTAATATTGTTGCCGAAAAAGGTAATGATTTAGTAAATGCAGCATTAGCTACTTTTGGTTCTTATATCTGTGATGAGACGCAAGCTTTATCTTTAACTGTAGAGAGTACTGTTGCAAATGCAATTGTTGTTGATCTTGATGGTGTTGAGGTAAAACTTAGTGTAAGTAAATAATCTACTTTTTAAGTAGTGATAAATAAAAAACGGACAGTGCGAAAGTACTGTCCGTTTTTCTTTTTTAAGCTACATTTTAATTATGTCGCTTATCTATTTTTTTGAAATTACTTTAGTAATTCACTCGTTAAATTAGTTCTATAAGGAAGGTCTATCATAGAACCATGACCTCCGTTAGGAATTTCGATTACAGTAGCATTTTTACTAGTTAAGAAATCTACTTCATTTTTTGTTAAACGTCCTACAGGTTCATCTTTTTGGCCATAAGCATAAATTACATTACTTAGATCTTTATCTTTTAAAAGAGTAGTATATCTATTTTTACCAAAACCAGCTTGTAGTCGCATTCTCGCATACGTTTCATTTTTCTCTGTTTCAGATACACCTTGTGAGAAATTCTGAGATGTTAATGTTACTCCATCTTTAAAATAATAACCGCGTCTTTCGTTAAATTCTTGCCATAATTTATCAGGGAAGTCAAGACGACCAGCCATTATTAAATATCTTTTTGCAATATTTTTATGCTTAGCAATTAATGCAGGAATCAATATTGCTCCAAATGAATGACCTACAATGTAGACTTCTTTCCCTTCACTTTTAAAATGTTCTGCTACTTTTTGAAGTATCTCTACAGAAACAGCATTCTCTCTAATTGCTTGCTCAACTGTTAAGTTTAATTTCGCACCAATTACATCAGGGTTCAAGGTGTTAGATTGATGAACATAGACTTCATGATAATTTGATAATTGTAAATCATCGAAATAACCTGTGTCTAACTCTTTATCTGGCCCTCCATTGGAATAAAGAATTACTTTATTTGAAGATAAATTACCTTTTTCTTTAAATAATTGAGTGACGTCAGAAGGTAGTTGTGTAACCTCATGGCTTACAGATATTTCTTCATCTTTTTTACATGAAGAGATAAATAATAACAAACTCAATAAACTGATGAGAGATAAATGTCTTATTTTCATACTATTAATTGTTAGTGTTTTGATTTACTCTAAAGACAGCTAACTTATAATTGAAGACATTTTGTTAAGACTTATTATTTATCTGATTTAATTCGTCAAAGGTAATTCCGTAAGGTACTCCGTTGCTTGTGTATCCAATAACCATTGCATAATTTTCGTCTTCACTAAATTCAGAAAAGGCATTTAATTCATTTTCCGTATCTTTTTTTGATAGTTTATTTAGCTTGTTTCTCTCTATAGCATTGACAAGTTGTTTTTCGTACTCCCTCGATATTTCAACCCCAATCATTCTTAATTCTTTTATCGCAGTTATTTTATCTACAGCATATTTATTTGCATACCCTTTGATAAGGTTTTTTCCTGGATAAATTTTCATCCAAATTTTTGCAGATTTAAGTCTATCGTTTCGTTTAAGAGTCTTTTTCATTAAGTTATTTATCTATTTCTAATGTAATTATTGTACCATCTGGATCAACCCAGTTGATAGTCCAAAGATTAATAGTTTTGATTATTGACTGTGGAATATCAATTTCAAAATTCTCCAAATAGTCTTTATTTATAGCTTGTTTTGCTTTAAGGTTAATCACTTTTTCTTCTTGATTTATAGTCGCATTTACTTCATAAATTAGCTGAGCAGAATTTACATTAGAATTATGTACCTCAATCCTTAATTTATTATTCTGAATTCTAAGTATTGGTTTTTTACTTATTTCGGCATAGAAAACTCCTTGCTCACCAATGGTACAAGCAGATAATACCGATGGAAGTATAACAATGAAAAAAAGTTTATAGGTTCTATAAAGTAGGTGTTTTATAGGTATCATATATTTAATTATGTATGTAGAGTGTTACTGTTTAAGAAAGAAGTTTCCCCATTTTAATAACCTAAGTTAATAAATTGAGGAAACTTCATACTAAGTAATTTATTTTCGATATTATAATTAATAATACGTTTTGCTTTTTTGCACGTTATTTCTTTAGAAGTTAGGTAAATTTTTCAACATTTCACCTGTCTTTAAATAATGATTCATAGCTTTTTCCCAAGAGTCCATCATGATATCATATTCTTCTTTTGTAAATTCTTTCAAAACATTATTACCTTTTTTACTTAGAGCAGTTTTACTATAAGTTAGTACAGCTTTCGTTTTGTTTTCTGTAATAGGAGAAACCTGTATTTCTAATTTTGTTACTTGAACTCCTGCTTCATGATAATACATCTTTACATGTCCAGTCTCAGTATTATACTCTGTTACAATCCAAACAACTTCATTTTCATCATGGTACGTTATGAAAATGCAGTCTTCTTCAACTACCCCAGAATTACTATAAACCGTTTTAGGATTCCACTTTTCAACCCACTCTAATTCACGGACAGGGCAATAAAGAGGTAAAATGTCTTCAATTGATCCATTTATTGTTTGTTCGTAAGTATGTGATATTCTGGTAGGCTTTTCAATTTTCATTGTGTTTTTCTTTAAATTATTATGATTGTTTTTAGTACTGCTATGTAATAGGTGGGAAGAAGTCAGTGTTAAAACTACGATACTAAATTGTGTTACAAGAAATGTTTTTTTACGCATAATTTTGTTTTTTATTTTCATTACTATGATGCAAATTTAAAAAGTAGCTAAGAGCTTCTCATGTACATTTGTTGAGAAAAAAATTTGTGGATGATTAATTTAAATAATAGGTTAATATTTGTTTATCAAGTACTTAGCTGTATTCTTGTTTTCGATTATTAGAATTAACTCAAAGTGTAAATTGGTTATTCATCATTAAACTATTTATGTGTTGTATATAAATAGCTTTTAGGAAAAGGAAGAAATTAGCTCTATCAGTTCAATTTAATTTAGTGTTTAAAATATACAATTATCTATGGTGTTCATTCAATACTTTTGTAATACTTAAACAGTTTATAGTTAGAAGAAATAATAAAAAAATAAAATCATGAACAATAACAATCTAGAATCATTCAACCTGCCTTTTAATACGAATACCTTATTCTTATTTTCAACATCTGGTAGTCAGTCATCTTTAGAAAAACACAATAAAGCACTTCAGTCATTATCTGCAAATTTGAGTTATTTTACATTCCCACATAAAATTAGTGCAAAAGAATACGCTAATTTATTAAAGTCACCAATAACTAGAGGAGGCGCTGTAACAGGGCAAGGGTTGAAATCAGAAATAATACCATTCCTTGACGAAATAGAAGTATTGGCAAAAAATACAGGAGCCGTAAATACGGTAGTAAATAGAAATGGAAAACTCTACGGTTTTAATACAGATGCATTTGGTTTTGAAACTGCAGTCAGAAAACATATTGGGGAATCTGGTTTGGAAATAAAAAGTGCAGTTATTTATGGAAATGGAGGTGTATCGGGAGTGGCTTCATATGTGTTGAAAAATATGGGAATTAACGTAACGATGAGAGGTAGGAATCAGGGTAGAGTTAATAAAAAGATGGAAGAGCTTAGGTTAAAAGATTTTTCAGGTCCCTTTGATTTGGTAGTAAATGCAACACCAATGTCATCCTATCAATTAAGTGAAGTTACTGGGTTTCTTGAAATACTTGAAGGTTCTAAAATGGTTTTTGACCATAATATGCCTGAAAAAGATAATAAAATAAATTACCTAGAACAATATTGTCTTAAAACCGACACGTATTTTATTCCAGGAAAAGATATGTATATACCTCAAATGATTAAGCAATGGAGACTTTTTATAAATGGTGCATTAGATACCTCGGGTAATAAACTAGAAGTTTCAGAAAATGACATAAAAAAACACTGGAATGTATAGAAACTTATATAAAGTGAAGTTGATACTATTTTATTGGTAGAGTAGGTAAAGAGTCAAAATTAAATTGAAAAACATGGAATCTTTAAATCCTTGTGAGTTACTAAAAGGAGAGAATTTTTTTAAACTCAAAGCAAATGCAGGCACAGATTTTATATGTAAATATGAAGAATATGTAAAGGATAGTGCTACATTTTACCATCAGTTTAAAGAGGGGGATTTTACTATTAAAGGGAAAGTAACAACCTTAGGTTCTGCTCCTTTCGATGCGGCATTTTTAATGGTGCGTCAGAATGGTCGAAAATGGATGAAAATTGCTGTAGAATTAGGTGTTGATAAGAAATATAATGTTGTTTCTGTTATTACAAATAACTGGTCTGATGATGCGAATGGAGAAATATTAGAAGGAAATAATTGTTGGTTAAGGATAACCAGGAAAAATAATTTCTTCGGATTGCATTATTCTATTGATGGAATAAAATGGAGGTTTGTTAGGGCATTTGGAATGGAAATGGACAAATCAGTGTCAATTGGATTTGGTATACAATCACCAAAAGGAGATAACTGTATTGGAATTATTGAAGAATTGAAAGTGTCGGATATTCCAGTTGATAACTTTAGAAACGGGAGTTGAAATAAATAAATTGAATAGATTATAATTCGGGCTTAGATTAACTTGAAAGAACAAATTACCATACATCAATTTATAAGAATGTTACAACCAACATCTTTGTATCAGTTAGGTAAGTAATAGTAATTAATTTCATGAGTAGATACTCTATTTATGATGAAAAACATAACCCCGAAATCTATTACATTCAATTTCTGTTTGTTTTAAAAAACTTATAAAGTCCAAGTGAAAACTTGGACTTTTTTTATTACCATAGGTCAATTTTTATGTATATGAAATTCCTCATTTTTGAATTATGAAAAATGAAATAGAAATGATAAATAACATGAAAACGATTGTGCTTTTTGGAGCAACAGGAGCTACAGGTCAAATTTTACTTCAAAAACTTATTAATGACGATCAAATTAAAAAGGTAATAACTTTTACTAGAAAAAAGCTTGATGATAATGATAAAATAGATCAAAATATATTAACAGATTTTTCTCAATTAAAGACTATAAATGTAGAAGCTGATAGTGTTGTTACTTGTTTAGGTACTACTTTGAAAAAAGCAGGATCTATAGAGGCTTTTGAAGAAATTGATAGAGACCTTATCTTTCAAATTGCAGAATGGACGAAAAAGAATCAGATAAAAGAGTTTCATACTATAAGTTCTGTTGGTGCTGATGCAGAAGCGTCTAATTATTATTTGAGGGTAAAAGGAGAGATGCAAGAGTTGGTTAAAAGTGTAGGAATTGAGAGTACAGTTTTTTATCAACCCTCAATTCTTAAAGCAGGAAATAGAGAAGAATTTAGATTAAAGGAATCGGCAAGTCAATTGTTTTTTCAATTGATATCAAACTTGTCTCCTAAATTCGAAAAATATGCACCAGTTGATGTTAATGAGATGTCAACTTTTATTCATCAAAATTTATTTAATAATAATCATGGTATTACTTTTTATTCTTCTTCAGAAATTAATAGCGTATCTTTTTTAAGTCAGAGCGAGTATTTTAGTAAAGAAAAATCAACTTCATTTTCATTGTTTTTATTTGGAGGAGTTAATACTGTACTTCAAAGTGCTATTTACTCATTATCTTCCTCTGTTTTTATTAAAGGAATAAGTCTCCCTATTTTGACAGCCTCTGCTTTAGCTTGTATAGTTGGAGGTGTTATTTTACTTCAAATACCCCAACATATTAAGTCTTTACAAAAGGAACTTGAATTAGGCGTACCATTAATAGAAGCATTAAGAGTGAGTAAAGTGATAAAAACTTTTAATAAATTGCTTACCACAGAACTTCTTACTTTAGTAGGTGGAGCTATTTTGGGGTTTGGTTTTAGTAATCAATTTTTACAAGGAATTGGGTTAGGTGCAATTTTATCTGCATTTATTCTACTCTTAATTGATACCAATTTAATAGCGAATGCAAAAAAAATATAATAATTGGTTTTTAACAGAAGCATATAAATGATCACAACAGTTGCAGGATATTGGTTAATTTTAGGGACCCTTTTTGGGCTTTGTATTTGGAAAGTTTATTTAGGTGCAATTTTATGTAGTGTGGTGGGTTTTTCTTTTTTAGAGATGCTTGTTTATACAAATGTACCAGTATTACTATCTGTAGTTGTTACTTATTTCCTTGGCCAAAAGATTGTGCTATTGTTTAAAAATAATAAGCGAAAAGGTTTTGATAAGCGGTTAAAAAAAGTAGTTGTCTTATGGAATAAATATGGGTTTTTATCTGCTGCTATTTTAGCACCAGTGCTTTTAGGAATACCTGTTTTTATAGCAATTGGTGTACGTTTAAAAGAACCTTTTTCAAAACTGTTCTTTTCAGTACTTACAACGTCCATTTTATGGACTTCTTTACTCTATACATTTACTGATTATTTAAATTTGACTACTTATTTTGATGTAACTAAATATTTATAAAAGGAGTGTAAACAAACTAATCTTTGTTAAAGTAATCTATAAAGATGAGTATCATTTTGTTAAATTATTTACTTTTGGTGAAGAATTTAACAATTTCATTTTTAGTTATGAAAAAACTCCTTTTAATACTATCGTTTCTAAATATTTCTCTCTTGTCTTTAGCAAATCAAGGAACTCCCTTATCTAAAGAAGATGCAACAGAACAATTGCAACAAATAATGATGACTAGTGAAGTTAATTCTGGAAGTCTTGTTGAGTTGAGATACTATGTAGAAAATGGGAATGTAAATTTTGATGATTACATCTATATAGCTCAATTACTCCAGGAATACCCTGTTTATACTGCCGCTCTATTAGAATCTGCACGTCAAATATCATTTTCTAGACGAGATACTCCAGTTTATAAAGAATTAATAGATCTACCATTTTTAGATTTGGCTTCAAAATATTCTTCAGATATAAAGAAATTATTAGTTGATGCCTTAAGATGCAAGAATGCTGAAGATGATGCAAAATTACAATTACGTATTGATGCGTTACTTGCTAAGTGCCATTACAAATCTATGGATGAATTTAAAGCAGCACAGAAGTAAGTAGAATCAAGTATATTGCTTTTGATTTTACCTACTAGATAGGCTTTTGTATCAAACAGTAAGAAGATGTGTATGGATTTTGGTCGGCTCAAAGATATTTCTAAGGTAGATTTTTCGCTTCCCGGAGAAGATCAATATTCTAAATTGATGTTTAGAAATCATCCTAATTTTGTGAATTCTTTTACATTTAGGTTAGGGGCTCCTGCATGGTCTTGTGCCGATTGGAAAGGGAAAATATATCCAGATAAAGCACAAGCACCCACTTTTCTACATTATTACGCCCAACATTTTGATACCATAGAACTCAATTCTACACATTATGGTATCCCTAAAGAAAATACACTTATTAAGTGGAGGTCTACTGTAGGTGATAATTTCAGATTCAGTCCAAAGTTTCTACAATCGGTAAGTCATAGAAAAAGACTGAAAAATAGTAAAGATGATGTTCTAGAATTTACTGATCAGATGTTAGCTTTAGGGGGTAATCTGGGCTATTCTTGGGTACAACTACCTCCAGATTTCACTACAAAAGAAGCAAGTGCTTTATTCCAATTTCTTGATCTATTTCCTAAAAACTACAAGTTAGGGGTAGAGCTACGTCACCCTTCTTGGTTTACAGATGAAGTGATGCTAAATACATTATCAGAAATTCTTACGGATAAAGGATATGCCTTAGTGATTACAGATGTTGCAGGGAGAAGAGATGTACTACATATGAGAGTAACAACTCCTGTTTTAATGGTTCGATTTGTAGGAAACGAGTTACATCAAACAGATTTTAAAAGAGTAAATGATTGGCGAGAAAGAATAGCCTCCTTTAAAAGACAAGGCTTACAAGAGGTCTACTTTTTTGGACATCAACCAGAAGATATTCTTTGCCCAGAGTTAGGGAATTATATTGGCAAAGATTTTACGAAACATCAAATTTCTGATTTTAATTACCCAATTATTAGAGAAAAGATAGAACAACAGTCACTTTTTTGATCTAGTTACAAGCATTGACATAGTTTATTTGCTAATTGATAATTACTCCTTTACATTTGCCCAAACAAAATGTGAAATCTCCGAAGTATGTCTTCTCGTACACAAACCAAATTTATTTTTGTCACTGGTGGGGTTACCTCATCATTGGGCAAGGGAATTATTTCAGCTTCCTTAGGTAAACTATTACAAGGAAGAGGCTATTCAGTTACTATTCAGAAGTTCGATCCATATTTAAATATAGATCCAGGAACAATGAATCCATATGAGCACGGCGAATGCTATGTTACAGATGATGGCGCAGAAACTGATTTAGATTTAGGGCACTATGAACGTTTCCTAAATGTACCAACATCTCAATCTAATAATGTAACTACAGGTAGAGTTTACAACAATGTAATTACAAAAGAACGTGAAGGTGCTTATTTAGGTAAAACTGTTCAAGTTGTACCTCATATTACAGACGAAATTAAAAGAAATTTTTACAAAGTTGCTGAGAACGGTGAATACGATATCGTAATTACTGAAATCGGTGGTTGTGTAGGAGATATTGAAGCGTTACCTTTTATTGAGGCTGTTCGTCAGACTCGTTTAGAATTAGGCTCTTCAAGATCAATGGTAATTCATTTAACATTAGTTCCTTATTTAAGAGCTGCTGGTGAATTAAAAACAAAACCTACTCAACACTCTGTAAAGCAATTACTAGAAGCTGGTGTTCAACCAAATATTCTAGTATGCCGTACGGAACACCATATTCCAATGGAAATGCGTCGTAAGATAGCATTGTTCTGTAATGTAGATTTAAATGCAGTTATTGAATCATGTGATGCATCAACAATTTATGATGTGCCATTATTGATGCAAAAAGAAAAACTTGATGAAATCGTACTGATGAAATTAAGTTTACCTGCATACCAAGATCCAGATTTATCAAATTGGCTTAATTTTCTCCAAAAGTTGAAAAACCCACAAGGAGAAGTAAGAATTGGCTTAGTTGGTAAATATATTGAACTTCCTGATGCTTATAAATCTATCGTAGAAGGATTTATCCATGCTGGAGCTGTTAACGAAGTGAAAGTAAAATTAGAGTACATTAAAGCAGAAGATCTAGATAATAGGGAAGAGGCTGTACGTAAAGTTACTGAACTTGACGGTGTACTTGTTGCTCCTGGTTTTGGAGAAAGAGGAATAGAAGGTAAAATAAATACGTGTAGTGTAGCTAGAGAGCATAAAATTCCATTCTTTGGTATTTGCTTAGGTATGCAATCTGCTGTTATTGCGTTTGGTCGTGATATGGTAGGTCTTACAGGTGCTAACTCTTCGGAAATGGATAAAGAAATTACATATCCTGTAATTGATTTAATGGAAGATCAAAAGAATCTATCTCAGATGGGAGGTACTATGCGTTTAGGTGCATATCCTTGTGAGCTGAAAGAAGGTTCTAAAGCAATTTCTGCTTATGGTACACCAAAAATTTCTGAAAGACATAGACATAGATATGAGTTTAATAACAAATATCTAGAGAAATATGAAGCTGCAGGTATGATAGCAACAGGTATTAACCCTGCTTCTGGATTAGTTGAAATTGTAGAGATTCCTGATCATCCTTATTATGTAGGTGCACAATTCCACCCAGAATATAAGAGTACAGTTGAGAATCCTCATCCTTTATTTGTTTCCTTTGTGAAAGCAGTTAAGGATTTGAAAAATAGTAAAGGTGAAGTAGTTACAGCGTAACAACATTATCATATAAAAAAAGCCCTTGTGTAACTAACAGCAAGGGCTTTCTTTTTTACATTATTTTATTACCTTTTTGGTTATATATATCTTGAAATAATGTAAATTTGCAAGCATTTTAACGAATTCTGACTTTTTAGGGTCAATTCTGTAAAATCAAAGAAATACTAAGAATTATAAAAATGGATAAAAATCAGACAACAGGATTTTTGTTATTATCAGCATTACTAATTGGGTACATGTTTTTCTTTCAGCCAGATGAGCCGATAGAAACAACAAATACACAAACAACAGAAGTAGTTGATAATACACAACAATCTACTAACACAGCAATCACGCAACCGAAAGCAGTAATCGAAGGAGATTCTGTATTAATGCAAAAATATGGTGTTTTCGGAACGCTAATGGGTGGCGAAAGTAAAGAGGTTGTTTTAGAAAACGATAAAGTTAAAGTAACGCTTAACGCTAAAGGTGGTAACGTTAAATCTGTATTGTTAAAAACATATCAGACATACGATAAGAAGCCTTTATATCTAGTAGATGAAAATTCTTACAAGGTAAACGAGACAATACCAACTCAATATGGTGCAATTGATCTTAATGCTTTACATTATACAACTCAAGTTACAGGTAATACTGTAGAGATGATCGCTTCTGATAAAAACGGAAGTGAATTATTAAGAAGAGTTTATACTTTAGAAGACAATAGCTATGTAGTAGATTATAACTTGAAATTTACGGGTGCAAAACCATTTATTCAAGGACAAGCAATTACATACATTTGGAAAGATGATATGAAATCTGTTGAGAAGGATATGAAAACTTCTCGTCAAAAAACTACAATTAATTACTTTACGAAGAAAGGAGACTTTGATTACCTGTCAATGACTTCTACTTCTAAAGAGGAAGAAGCAATTTCTGCTCCTTTAACATGGGTTTCTGCTAAACAGAAATTCTTTAATGTAGCTTTAATTACAGATCAGCAATTTAATGCTGCAAATTTAGTTATTGATTATGTTGAAGATAATGAGTCTATTGTAAAAACAGCAGACATCACTTTACAAATTCCAATCAATACTTTAGAAGCAGCAAATTTAAGATACTACTTTGGACCAAACGATTATAGAGTTTGTGAACAAGTTGTAGAAGGTTTTGAAGATAATGTATATTTAGGATGGTCTTGGACTACTCCTTTAAGTAAGTACATATTTATTCCAATATTTGAGTTCTTAGAAGGGTATGGTTTAAACTATGGTTTAATCATCTTCATTATGGTGGTATTAGTAAAATCTTTACTTTATCCACTTACTTTTAACTCGTATAAATCTATGGCTAAGATGCGTTTGCTGAAGCCTGAAATGGATGAATTAAAAGCGAAATACGGAGAAGACCAAGTAAAAATACAATCAGAAACAATGAGCCTTTACCGAAAGGTAGGTGCAAATCCATTGAGTGGTTGTATTCCAATGTTGGCACAAATGCCTTTCTTTGTTGCATTATATAACTTCTTCCCGAATGCTTTACAACTAAGAGGGCAATCGTTTTTATGGGCAGATGATTTATCTACATACGACTCGGTTTTAAATTTACCATTTACAATTCCTGCTTATGGTGATCACGTATCATTATTTACATTATTGTGGGCAGTATCTATGGTAGGATATACTTACTTCCAAAACCAATCTCAAGTTCAAACGAACCCACAGATGAAGTATGTTTCTTATTTATCTCCGGTATTCTTCTTGTTCTTCTTTAACAGTATGGCAGCAGGTTTAACGTATTACTATTTCGTTTCTAACTGTATTACAATTGTTCAACAAATCATGTCTAAGAAATTTGTCAACGAAGACAAGATCCGTCAGATCATGGACGAGAACAAAAAGAAAAATGCGAATAAGAAAGCAGGTGGATTTGCAGCACGTTTAGACGATGCAATGAAAGCGAAGCAAAAAGATCAAATAGAGCAGAAGAAAAAAGGTGGTAAAAAATAAGTACCTCTTCTGTTTTTAAGATATAGTGAAAAGGCATTTGTCCGTTATGGATAAATGCCTTTTTCCGTATATTTTATTATAAATTACAGTAGAAATAGCTCTATAAAAAAAGAAACACCTATAATAAATAGGTGTTTCTAAACAACATTATCGTCAAATGAATAGAGTGTGTATATAAAATTCTTTTAAGTCTTTTATAGTCTACATTATAAAGACAATTTATTAATCTTAGTGGACAAAAAAAAGTCAATTATTTTTTAAAAAAATATTAAATGAGTGGAATTTATCTTCATGTGCCTTTCTGTAAACAAGCCTGTCACTATTGTGATTTTCATTTTAGCACTTCTTTAAATACTAAGAATGAGGTGATTAAAGCGATGACGCTTGAACTTGAGTTACAGAAAGAGTATTTAAAAACTCCAGTAGAAACAATTTATTTTGGTGGAGGAACTCCTTCAATTTTATCATATAAAGAATTAGAATTACTGTTAAATAAAGTTTATCAGCAAAATAATATAAGTTCTGGTAGTGTTGAAGTAACATTAGAAGCGAACCCTGATGACCTATCAAAAGAAAAACTTCAAGAATTAAAGAAACTAGGTGTAAATAGATTAAGTATAGGTTTACAATCATTTCATGAGCCTCATCTTAAATTAATGAATAGAGCCCATAATGCTAAAGAGAGTTTAGAATGTGTGAAATTGGCTCAAGATAACGGCTTTGATAATATTACAATAGATCTTATTTATGGTATCCCCGCAACGTCTCATGAGATATGGCATAAAGATTTACAGACAGCTATAGATTTAGATGTACCTCACATTTCTTCCTATTGCTTAACTGTAGAACCAAAAACGGCTCTAGGTCATTGGACAAAAACAGGGAAGTTTACACCTGCAGATGATGAGTTTGGAGCAATTCAATTTGAACATCTTGTAAAAACATTAAAAACGGAAGGCTACGAACATTACGAAATTTCAAATTTTGCAAAACCTGGTCATTACTCTCAACATAATAGTGCGTATTGGCAGGGTAGACAGTATTTAGGAATTGGTCCGGGGGCACATTCTTTTGACGGTTTACAAACAAGACAATACAATGTGTCTAATAATCCAAAATATGCAAAGTCTTTAATAGAGAAGAATATTTTGCCTTGCGAAGTTGAAAACCTCACTAAAGAAGATGGTATAAATGAATACCTATTAACTACTTTGAGAACGAGTTGGGGATGCAACTTAAATCATCTGCGTGATGTTTATGGTTTTGACATACGTAAAGAAAAAGGTAAAGAGTTGGAAGAAATGGATAAGAATGGTTGGATAACTTGGAATGGAGACCTTTTGATTCTTTCAGAAAAAGGGAAGCTTTTTGCAGATCAAATATCAAGCGACCTATTTGTGTAGGCATGAATAGTTAATTTGGTTGAATAATACTAGACGTTCGTTGAATAGATTTACTTAATTCATTTTAATCTACTTCCTTTGTAATAACTTAATTTATTAATCAATTTATATTCATCAATGAAAAAGATAATTATCTTTCTCTTATTTTTTGTTATCGGATTAAACACTTGGGCACAACGTCCTTCTAGTAAAGAAGGAAGACCTTCAGGACAACGACCAAAAATAGGTACAGTAACAGGTAAAGTAATCGACGCAGATACAAAACAACCCTTAGAGTTTGTAACTGTTGCATTGTATTCAATGCGTGATTCTAGTTTTATTACAGGTGCATCAACAGATACTCAGGGTAGATTTAAAATTACTGAAGTTCCTGCTGGTAAAATGTTTGCCAAGGTTACTTTTATAGGTTTTGAAGAAAATAATTCTCCTCCGTTTGCAATTAAGCCTGATAAAAGAGAACAATTTTTGGGTAATCTAATATTATCACCATCTGCTAAAAGTCTTGATGAGGTTACAGTTACCGCAGAACGAGATGCAATGGAAATAGGTATAGATAGAAAGACATTTAATATAGGGCAAGATCTTACAACTGTAGGGGGGTCTATGACGGATGCTTTAAAAAATATACCTTCTATAGATGTAGATTCTGAAGGTACACTAAGCTTAAGAGGAAGTAGTAATGTTACTATTTTTATTGACGGTAAACCTTCTAACTTAACTAGCTCATCTGATGCTGATATTTTAGATCAGATTCCAGCAAGTTCAATTGAGCGTGTTGAAGTGATAACTAACCCATCTGCTAAATATGATCCAGAAGGAACAAGCGGTATTATTAATATTGTATTAAAGAAAGATAGAAAAGGTGGTGTTAATGGTAATGCATCTGTTACAGTGGGTAACAATAACAAATACAACGCATCTGTTGGTGTCAATGCAAGAATTAGTAAAGTAAATGTTTTTGCAAATTATTCAGGTCGTTATCAAGACCGTTATGCTGATAAAACACAGACGCAGAATAATTTTAATGAGCAAGGAGATTTTACAGATTACAATCAACAGTTTACACATAGAGAAGACAATAGACAATCTCATATGCTAAAAACTGGTTTTGATTTTGATATCAATGACTATAATAATATCTACTTTTCTGCTCTTTTTAATACAGGAGAGAGAAAGAAAGATGAAAACTTAGACATACATTATTTATTACCTGATAATTCACAAATTGAACGAATCAACAGAATAAATAAAACGACAAGTGACGATAAAAATCAGGAATATAATTTTGGCTACAGAAAAACATTTGTAAACCCTAAGCAAACTCTTGATGTATCTGGACAATACTCAGATGGATCAAGAACAACTGATGGTAACTACAATGAATATGAGTATGTGAATGGTATTCTTGGAACATCTCCTATTTTAGAACAAAGAAACACGAACCCAACAAATAGTAAAATATACCTTGGCCAGATAGATTATGTTCAGCCTTTAGGAGAAAATGGAACATTAGAAACAGGTTGGAAAACTACAGGAAGAGATATCCAATCAGATTTTTATTCTGAAAGCTTGGCAGGAAATGGTAATTGGACTCCAGATGATTCTTTAAATAACAATTTTAATTACCAAGAACAGATTCATGCTTTTTATGTTATGTACCGTCATGAGTTTGGTAAATGGGGTATTCAAGGAGGTTTAAGAGCAGAACAGGCATATACAACTTCTCATTTAGAAGATAATGCAGTTACAGAAGAGCAGAAAGTAGAAAATAACTATTTTGCTTTATATCCAACACTTCATATTGCTTATAAATTCCAAGAAGCTAGAGAGTTATCTGTTGGATATAGTAGAAGAGTGAATAGACCAAGAGGAAGAATGTTAAACCCTTTTCCAGATTATGCAAATCCTCAATCATTAAGACAAGGTAACCCTTATCTAAAACCTGAATTTATTGATGCTATAGAAGCGACATATCAGCATGGTTGGGATAAAGTAACGCTAACAGGTTCTTTGTATTATAGATATACGCATGATGCAATGCAGAGAGTACAAAGTGCTAGACCAGACGGTGTAATGGTAATGACTTGGGATAACGTAGAGAGCAGTCAGAGTTATGGAGCAGAAGCAATTGCTTCTTATAATATGACAGATTGGTGGAAATTTTCTGGTAGTGCTAATGTTTATAATCTATTAATTTCTGGCTCATCTGGTGATCTAGATTTATCGAATCAAGCATGGGCAATGACAGGTAAATTAACTTCGTCAACAAATCTTACAAAAACACTTTCTCTGCAAGTTTCGGGTAGATTAAGTTCTCAAAGAGCGACAGCTCAAGGGTATATTGCTCCAATGGGAGGTGTAGATGTTGCGGTTTCTCAAAAATTATTTAATGGAAAAGGTACACTGCAAGCAAGAGTTACAGATGTATTTAATACCTATAAATTTAATGTTTACAGTGAAGGAATAGGTTTTAATTCTGATATGACCTACGATTGGGAATCTAGAGTTGGTTACCTTACCTTTTCTTATCGTTTTGGTAAATCGGGTAAAAAGCCAAAGAGAAAAGGAAAAAGTAGTGGAGGATCTTCTGGAGGAGGAATTGATATGATGGAATAAAACTTTATGAAGCCTTGATAGATGATTTAAATTATTTATCAAGGTTTTTTTATGAAGTAGTAAATTCTCTCTATATATCTGTGTAAATTTATAAATACCTACTTTGTTCCAAAATCAAAATATTGAACTCTAATGAAACTAATCAATTATATTACCTTATTTATAGCAGTGTCATTATTCGTTATTTCTTGTTCTCCTAAAGAGCAAAGTAATATGCAGGATGATAAGAAACTCACACTTGTAGCATCAAGTTCAAATCAGTGGACGGGTATAGCAGTAAGTAAAAAGAATAGGGTTTTTGTCAATTTCCCAAAGTGGTCTGATAGTGTACCGACTTCAGTTGCTGAAATTATAGATGGGGAGATAGTACCTTATCCATCAGAAATGTGGAACAAGGAAGGTGGAGTAACCTCATTTAGGTCTGTACAAAGTGTTGTTTGTGATGGTAGAAGTAGATTGTATGTATTAGATACCAATAACCCTCAATTTAAAGGAGTTTTAGAGGGTGGTCCTGTTTTATATGAGTTTGATTTAAGTACTGATCAGTTAATTCGATCTTATTCTTTTACTAAAGCAGTTTACCACAGAAACTCTTATTTTAATGATGTTAGGATTGATATCAATAGAGAAAAAGCATTTATTACAGATTCTGGAGAAGGTGGAATAATTGTATTGGACTTAGCAACTGGAGAGGCAAAAAGGTTTCTTGACGGAGACAAAAGTGTTCAGCCAGAAAATGATCATTTGATATGTAATGGTATAAAGTGGGAAAATAAAATTGCTTCAGATGGGATAGCTTTATCTCCAGATAATAACTATTTGTATTATACAGCATTGTCTAGTCATACATTATACCGTATAAAAACTGCTATTCTTTTAGAAACTGATGCCAGTTCTGCTGATATAGCAAACGAAATAGAAAAAGTAGCTACGATTCCTGCTACCGATGGGATGTTATTTGACCGTAAGGGAAATTTATGGATGGGTGGATTAGAAGGTAATATGATTAATGTTTGGACTGTTGATAATGAAATGGTTCACCTTATTAAAGATGAAAGAGTGAAATGGGCAGATTCGTTTGCCAAGAACATTGATAGAGAAATCTATTTTACAACTTCTCAGATCTATCTACCAGAAGATAAAAGAGGGAAATATGAAATTTATAAATTATCTATGGATGCATTATCAAATCGTTAATTTATTGAAAGTAGATGAATTCTTTTTTTATGAGAAGTTACGGTTTCTTAAATGAGTAATTACTTTTATTTATATAGTTATATATCGTGTGGGTTAATAGTGTAAATGTAGTCTATAACATTACGTACCATATTATAAGCAGAATAATATTTTGTATATTCATTAAGCTGTTTCTCCAAAGTGTAAATGATGAAAGATATCCCCCATGAACAAAGAACTATTAAATTTTTACAAAAATTCCTCCTTAGGAATTGCTGTATACAAACGTATTGATGAGTATAAATTTGAATTTGTGTATTATAATAAAGCCGGACAAGAAATGGATGGCGTGGTAGGTATAAATTATAACGGAAAGCTAATTGATGAGGTATTCCCAAATATTAAAAACTTTGGGTTATTAGATTTATTGGAAGAAGTTTATCATACTGGAGCTACAAAAGAATTACCATTATCAGGCTATACTGTAAATAACCATTTAAAATTATACAGAAAGAATAGAGTTCAAAAACTCGAAGATGACTTAGTTGTAAGTGTATATTCTGATGAATCTAAGACGCAAGAATATATCAATAGAATAGAAAAAGAAAACCATATATTAAACAAGGCTTTAGATTATACATCACATGATTTGAGAGGTAATTTATCTACCTCTTTAGGAGTGCTTGAATTGTTTGAAACAATTGAAGTACAGCCAGATGAGAAAGAATATTTATTGCATGTAATGAAAGAAAACTTAGAGAAAATCGATAACAATATACATCGGCTTGTCAGGATGTTATATAAAGCAATCTCTGATAAAGAAGAAAATTTGTCAGCATAAAAAAAAGGATGTCTCCATCACCAAAGTGAAAAGACATCCTTTTATATATTTTATAGCATTGATGCTTACATCATACCTGGCATACCACCACCCATTGGAGGCATAGCAGGAGCAGCAGCAGCACCTTCTTCTTTCTCATTAGAAACTACACAATCTGTAGTTAATAATAAAGAAGCAACAGAAGCAGCATGCTCTAAAGCTAAACGAGTTACTTTTGTAGGGTCAATAACACCTGCAGCAACTAAATCTTGATATTCTTCTGTACGTGCATTAAATCCGAAAGCACCTTCGCCTTCTAAAATTTTATTTACAATTACAGATGCTTCAAGTCCAGCATTCTCTAAGATAGTTCTTAAAGGAGATTGGATAGCAGTTCTGATAATTTGAACACCAATTGCTTCATCTTCATGAGCAGTTTCAACCTGACCTAAGATAGCAGAAGCACGCAATAAAGCAGTACCACCACCAACAATAATACCTTCTTCTACTGCAGCTCTTGTAGCAGATAAAGCATCATCAACACGGTCTTTCTTCTCTTTCATTTCAGTTTCAGTAGCAGCACCAATGTAGATAATAGCTACACCACCTGCTAACTTCGCTAAACGCTCTTGAAGTTTTTCTTTATCGTAATCTGAAGTAGTGTTCTCCATTTGTACACGGATTTCAGCAACACGGTTAGCAACAGCTTCAGAAGAACCAGCACCATTAACAACAACAGTGTTGTCTTTATCGATGATCATTTTCTCTGCAGTACCTAACATGTCGATTGTTGCATCTTCTAGTTTCATACCAGTCTCGTCAGAGATTACAGTACCACCAGTCAATACAGCGATGTCTTGCAACATTGCTTTTCTACGGTCACCAAAACCTGGAGCTTTAACAGCTGCAACTTTTAATGCACCACGAATTTTGTTTACAACTAAAGTAGCTAAAGCTTCAGAGTCTACATCTTCTGCAATAATTACTAAAGGTTTACCAGTTTGAGCAACAGCTTCCAATACAGGAAGAAGTTCTTTCATAGTAGAAACCTTCTTGTCGTAGATTAAGATAAATGGAGTTTCCATGTCAGCTTCCATTTTCTCTGTGTTTGTCACAAAGTATGGAGACAAGTAACCACGGTCAAATTGCATACCTTCAACAGTTTTAACTTCTGTTTCAGTACCTTTAGCCTCTTCAACAGTAATTACACCATCTTTACCAACTTTTTCCATCGCTTCTGCGATCATTGTTCCGATCTCAGCATCGTTATTTGCAGAGATAGTAGCAATTTGCTCAACTTCTTTGTTTGTTTCAACAGTTTTAGAAGTCGATTTTAACTCAGCAACGATTGCTTTAACAGCTTTATCGATACCACGTTTTAAATCCATTGGGTTAGCACCTGCAGCTACATTTTTAATACCCGTAGTGAAGATTGCTTGTGTTAATACAGTAGCAGTAGTTGTACCATCACCTGCTTCATCAGCAGTTTTAGAAGCAACTTCTTTTACTAATTGAGCACCCATATTTTGTAATGGATCTGCTAATTCGATTTCTTTCGCTACAGATACACCATCTTTAGTAACGTGAGGTGAACCAAATGATTTTTCAAGAATAACATTACGACCTTTTGGTCCTAAAGTAACTTTTACTGCGTTTGCTAAAGCATCAACACCTTTTTTTAAACCATCGAGTGCCTCAGCATCGAAATGAAGATTTTTTGCCATTTTTATATGTATTTTTTTATTTCTTATTCTAAATTTATATTGACTTTACGTCAGTTGGTGTGTTAGACAATCGCTAGGATGTCAGACTCACGCATCATTAAATAATCTGTACCATCAACATTAAGTTCAGTACCAGAATATTTACCATAAATTACCGTGTCTCCAACTTTTACAGTTAACGGCTCATCTTTTGTTCCTGTTCCAATTGCTACTACTTTACCTTTTTGAGGCTTTTCTTTCGCATTGTCTGGAATAAATAATCCTGAAGCTGTTTGTGATTCTGCTGCTGCTGGCTCAATTAGAACTCTGTCTGCTAGTGGTCTAATGTTAACTTGTGACATATTAATAATCTATTTTTATTTTTTTGAATTATGCTTAACAAAGTGTTCGATCAAATTTGATCTTACCTACGAATATTTAACATGAAATGTGCCAATTCTAATCCTCACTCAATTTGTCATAATTAAGGTGACAAATTGTCAAAAAAGGAATTTACTGACATACTCAATACTTCTTCTATAGTATTAATTTACAACACTATATTTCTAGCGAATAGCTTTAAAAGGGGCTATTTGTAATTTTGTCAGTGAGTTTTATACTATTGCATAGTGTTATATGACTAGTTAATGTAGTTCGCGGCTTATTTACAGTCATTTAACCTTATTTATTTGCTATCAATCGAATGGATTAAAACAAAATCAGGCTAGTAGTTAGATTTGTGAAGTTGAAATTAGAATCTGATAAAAGAAATTATTATTGCGATTGGAAAAGTAGAGAAATTGTATTTAGTTATTATTTGATATTGACTACTCTTAAAAATTTAGGAGTAGTCTTTTTTTTATGTGATGATTGTTACATTGTATTATAAATCAATTGATGTAATTGCAGCATAATTTAGAATAACTTCAAGAAATGCAAAAGAAGAGTTTTATTACACCCTGGCTTTTCAAGTATAAAAAAAAGTATTTAGGTAGCGATATATCTGCAGGTTTAACTGTGGGGATAATGCTAATACCCCAAGGTATAGCATATGCAAGCGTTGCAGGTATGCCTGCTGTGTATGGTTTATATGCAGCAATGATTCCTCAGTTTACCTATGCTTTATTGGGTACTTCAAGACAAGTTTCTGTTGGTCCTGTAGCCATTGATTCTATGTTAATTGCAGCAGCTGTATCATCTATAGCTTCTTCTGGAGAAGAAAATTATGTATCAGCAGCATTAACATTAACCTTTTTAATAGGTATACTTCAATTGTTATTTGGTATTATCCGTTTAGGTTTTCTCGTTAACTTTATGAGTAAACCTGTAATTAGTGGTTTTACTTCTGCAGCAGCTTTTGTGATTGGAATAGATCAGCTTAAAAATATATTTGGTGTTTCAATAGCGCAAGGAGGGTCTACAATAGAAAATTTATGGATGACAATAACACAATACAATTATTTTAATTGGATTGCTATAATTTTAGGTATTGTAGGTATTCTCCTCATTAGGCTAACAAAGAAGATAAGTGCAAAAATACCTGGCTCTTTAATAGCTGTTATAACGGGTTTAGCTTTTGTGTATTTTTTCTCTCCTAATATTGCCATACTTGGAGAAATACCTAGTGGGTTGCCTTCTTTTAAAGTTCCAGATTTATCCGTTGGTTTAATTACTTCCATGTTTCCATCTGCCCTTGCCATTTCTTTAATAGGATATATGGAGTCTATTTCAGTGAGTAAAGCATTACAGAATAAACATAAAGGCGAATACCAAATAGATAACAACCAAGAGTTTATAGCTTTAGGTTTAGGGGATGTTGTGAGTTCATTATTTGGTGGATTCCATGGCACAGGTGGCTTTAGTAGGTCTGCAGTAAACAACCAAGCAGGAGCAAAAACTAATTTAGCAAATGTAATTAGTGGTTTACTTTTAGGCTTAGCTTTATTGTTTTTGATGCCTATTTTTAAGTTCCTTCCTAAAACAATAATAGCATCTATAATTTTAGTAGCAGTTTATGGTTTAATTGATACTGATTACCCAAAGTTATTATGGAAAACTAAGCGAGAAGATTTTTATATGCTTGCCTTTACATTTCTCCTTACTTTATTTGTTGGTATTCAGATTGGAATTATTTCAGGAATGATTTTGTCGATTATACTGTTGATACGAAGAACTGCAACGCCACATATTGCCGTTCTAGAAAAACTAGAAGGGTGTAATGAATATAGAAATAAAGACCGATTTACGGATATAGAAGCACGTGATGATATATTAATAATTCGTCAGGATGCTCAGTTGTACTTTGCAAATAGCACCTATTTCTATGATAGGGTAATGGATGAAGCAAAGCAAAAAGGGAAAGGACTTAAACTATTAGTTTTGCATTTTGGAAGTGTATCAAATATAGATTCAACGGCATTAGCAAGTTTAGAAGATGTGATTTTAGAGTTAAAACAACAAGGAGTGAAGACTTATTTTTCTGATATGATTGGTCCTGTAAGAGATTTCTTATCAAAAGTAGGATTAATCAAAAATTTAGGAAAAGACCATTTCTTCTTAGATGTACAGTCTGCAATAGATTTCTTTGATCAGAAAGGAAATGATCAAGAAATAAAAATTAACTTTGAGCGAGCGATTCAATCCAACGAATTTAAAGAAAGAAACATATAACATACTTAATTATCTCAATAGGTAATTCCATAAACATATAACATTATGAAAATTGAACAAATTTATACAGGTTGTTTAGCACAAGGTGCTTACTATATTGAATCTAATGGGGAAGCTGCAATTGTAGATCCATTAAGAGAAACTAAACCTTATCTTGATAAAGCAGCAAAGGAAGGTGCTAAAATCAAATATATTTTTGAAACACATTTCCATGCAGATTTTGTGTCAGGTCATGTTTCTTTAGCAGAAGAAACAGGAGCTACAATTGTTTTTGGTCCTACTGCTCAAACTACTTACGAAGCACATATTGCTGAAGATGGTGAGGTATTCTCTATAGGAAATATCAAAATTAAAGTATTACATACACCAGGACATACTACGGAGTCTTCTACTTTTTTAGTAACGGATGAAAAAGGGAAAGATGTAGCCATATTCTCAGGAGATACTTTATTTATTGGTGATGTGGGAAGACCAGATTTGGCAGTTAAATCAGACCTTTCTAGAGAAGATCTTGCAGGGTTATTATTTGATTCTTTAAGAAATAAGATAATGTCTTTAGCAGACGATGTAATTGTTTACCCTGCTCATGGTGCAGGCTCTGCATGTGGGAAAAACATGAGTAAAGAAACGTCAGATACTTTAGGAAATCAGAAAGCAACAAATTATGCATTAAGAGCAGATATGAAGAGAGACGAATTTATTAAGGAAGTGACAACTGGACTAACAGCTCCTCCTCAATATTTCCCTCAGAATGTAAAAATGAATAAGGAAGGTTACGAAAATATAGATTCAATTTTAGAGAGAGGTAATGTCGGGTTAAGTCCAGCTTTATTCGAAGAGGTTGTAAATGCGGAAGGTGCATTAATGTTAGATACACGTTCTCCTCAAGTTTTTAAAGATGGGTTTATTCCAAACTCTATTAATATTGGTGTTAAAGGAGGGTTTGCTCCTTGGGTTGGTGCTCTAATTTTAGACTTAAAGCAACCTATAGTAATTATCGCAGATGAAGGAGCAGAGGAAGAAGTAATTACTCGTTTATCAAGAGTTGGTTATGATAATACTTTAGGGTTCTTAGAAGGAGGGATTACTGCTTGGGCAGCTGCAGGTAAAGAAGTAGATAGTATTGAATCTATTACTGCAGAAGAACTTAAAGATAGATTGACGTCAGCTATTTCTGTAATTGATGCTAGAAAAACATCAGAATTTGCTTCGGAACACATCGATAGTAAAAATGTTGTAAACAAACCACTTGATGTGATTAACGACGAGTGGAATGATTTAGACAAGGAGGCTACTTATTACATACATTGTGCAGGTGGTTACCGATCTATGATTGCATCTTCAATTTTAAAATCAAGAGGTTTTGAACATATAATTGATGTGAAAGGTGGTTTTAAAGCAATAAAAGAGGCAGGTGTAGATGTAACAGCATTTGTTTGCCCTTCTACATTGTAGAATTATTTTCACAAAAAAAGGTCTGATAAAGTAATGCACTCTATCAGACCTTTTTTGATTTGTAACTTTATAGTTTATAAGTCATCCCGATTTTACCATAAAGGTTAAAAAGGTTTGGATCAACAATTTCATATCCTTGAGGGAATATTCCACTAAAGCCCCAAGAAATTTGAGTATCAACTGTGAAGTGATCTCCTATCTCTTTTTGAATGCCAAATTGCGTTCCCCAATCAAAGTTTACTAAGTCGTTACTATAATCGTAGGGAGTATCTTTTCCTACTTGATATTCTCCTGAACTATCTTTAATTGTGCTACCAGTAAAAACAGTACCATCAAAACTTCCATCAACCATGTAGGCAAAATATAAACCAGCCACTACATAAAGACCGTTATCTTTTTTACTGATATTTGTCTTAAATTGAATAGGAATTTCAATATAATTTAGGTTAATGTTAGTAGCCACTTCTCCAGTAACAGATGCTAAAGTATTTGAAATAAAGAAATTTTGATCTACAACGTGAGCAGTAGTAGAATTTCCTTTTCTTGTATACAATAACTCAAAATGAATAGAAGAACGTTCTTTCTTTAATTTGTATTCTCCAACTAAACCAAAAGAAGGGTTAAAGCCTGTATTCCAACTAAACCTATCGGGCATATTTTGAAAATACATTGGTACTGAAGCTCCTAAATTAAAGCCTAATCTACCACCAAATCTAAATCTACTTGGAGCTTCTTCTTGAGCAAATAACGGAGATGTAAAAAAAGCTGTACAAAATAGTACAGCTAAAATTTTTGAAATTTTCATATACTTATTAGTAGCTAATAGAAAGTTGATCTACATACATTAGACTTCCAATAGAACCTCTAAAGTAATCTCCAGCACTACTAGATGCAAAAACTATAATAACATGTGTAGGTGTTTCGTCTGCATTTGCCCAACCTGTTTCTTCTGGTCTTAATTTAAATCCAGCGCCTGCGTTTGGAATTTCACCGTAAGTTACATCAAGAGTTTTTTGTGTCCAATCTGAGATTGTTTCACTGCTTTGTAAAGCTGCTGTACCAATTCTTTTAATGTCATCACCACTACGTTTCTGAAGATACATGTATACTAAACAAGAATCTATACCTGTAATATCAGTTCCTGTAACTCCAGTAAATTGTTGGTAGTTATCACCAGGAGTATATTTATAACTGAATGATAAAGATGTAGGACGTTTATCAAAAGGTACGCCTAATTGAGCACTTTTTGCAGGGTCAGAAAGGTCTAACTTAAAAGCTCCAGTATAAAATGTTGACGATGCTATACCTGTAATACCAATTGCTTTTGTTTCTAATTTTGCAGCACTTCCACTAATAACATCATCTTTTTCTTCGTAAACATTTACTACAGAAAGAAATGATGTACCCGGATTTGAAGTTTCCCATCCAGTCGGAGTGCCATAAGTATCAGAGTTTGTACCGTAATCTGTATTCTCCCATTTATCTAAAGATAAGTTATCTTCAAATGCGGCATCTCCAATTTCTGGTAGAATGGCAGGGTCTCCATTATCATCAGAAGAAGAACATGAAAAGAATAAAGTTGTAGACAGCCCTAGAGCTAATAATGCGTTAATGCGTTGCATGTTGTTTATTTTATTGAAGAGACTTTTTACAAATATATTATTAATTATTTATCTAATGCAATTTTTATTCTTTTTACAGATTCCTTTAAAATCGACCTTGCACAGGCAATATTCATTCTCATAAATCCTTGTCCGGCTAAACCAAACATTTCTCCATCTTGAATACCCACTTTAGCTTTTTTATGAAAAAATTCTTTTAATATTTTATTATTGTTTGAAATCTTTCTACAGTCTAACCAGAGTAAATAAGTAGCGTTTGTTTTCATTACAGTGATGGGAGAGTCAGAAAGTTCTTCAATAATATAATTGATATTACCTTCAAAATATTTCTTCACTTCTTGGTACCAATTTTCTCCGTTGTTATAAGCAGCTATTTGAGACGTTGTAGCTACAATGCCCCCGAAATCTAAATGAAGATGTTTTACTTTAGCTAGATATTTTCTTTGTAATTCTTTATTCTTAAAGATAAGATAGGCACAATTTAAACCTGCTAAATTGAATGTTTTGGAAGGAGCCATACAAGTTACGACTCTCTTTTTTCCAATTTCTGAAAGACTAGCTAAAGGTATGTGTATAGCATCAAAAAGTACTAGATCTGCATGGATTTCGTCTGAAATAATATTAACATCATATTGATCACATAATAGAAGTAATTTCTGAAGTTCTTCTTTATTCCAAACTCTACCAGAAGGATTTTGAGGGTTACAGAATACAATTAATTTTAATCCATTAATCATTTCATTTTCTAACGTCTCGAAATCGATGTAATAGTAATTGTTCTGATTAATTAGAGGTATATCAACTAATTCTCTACCCGTACCAATTATGTTATCTTTAAAAGGGCCATATACTGGAGAAAAAATGGTAACTTTTTCATTGATATTGGTAAGTGCTTCAACTAAAAAACCAATTGCAGGAACAATTCCTGGTGTAAAAGTGAATTCATGTTGTTTAATCTCCCAGTTGTGTCTCTTTTTAATCCAATCTATTGCTGCCTTCCAAAATAAATTTCCTTGTAATGTGTAACCGTATATTGGATGTTGCATTCTTTCTACAAGTGCTGCAGTAATTTCAGGAGCTGTAGGTAAATCCATATCAGCAACCCAGAGCGGGATAATATCTTCTGTACCAAATAGGACTTTTCGTAAGCCATATTTAACAGAATCTGTCTGTAATCTATCTATTGGTTTGTCAAAGTTATAGTTCATTATAATAAAATGGTTTTAGTCAAAAAAAGAGACTACTAAATTTAGTAGTCTCTTCATCAATTAAATAATATAAACTGTATTATTATTTATTTTTCGAAAGAAGAAATAAAATTAATATCGAAACCGTCACCTGTTTTAGATTGATCATCAACTATTTTGATCCATTGAATTTTATCTCCAACTTCAATTCCGTTGATATTAGATAGTGTAAATTCATTATTAGCAATATGAGCATCGCCAATTTTGATCCAATCATTATTTTCAAAACCTTGCGTATAGAAACGATCGGTAGAAACTTTTACATAAACAGATGCTAACTCGTTGTAAGCAGTTGTTGCATCAGCTTGTGATTCATAATTAGCTAATTTACCCCAAGTTGTTTCTACTACTTGAATTGTAGTTTTATCAGAAACTGTTAAAGCAGCAGGGAAACGTAATAAAGCATAGCCATCATTTTTACCTAGTGAAGTAAATTTAGCCGCATTTTTTCTGTAATCAGCTAAATCTGCATTTGCAGAATTTCTTCTCGATTCTTTTGAGATATTGAAATTATCTTCACTTAAATCTAAAGAAGGGTAGTTTTGAATAGAAACACCAGGACGGTAAAGTTTCATTTCTGCATATTGGTGTGCATCGTTGTAACCTCTATACCATTCGCCAAAATATTCACCATCAATTTCTTTAGAGCTTAATGCGTTGTCAACGTCATTAATACTATTTTTATCAAAAGATTGCGTAGAAGCAAGGTCACCATTTGCATGTTTGAAATTGCTTCCATCTAATTTAATTGTTGGTGTAGCGATAACATCACCACTGAAAGAATAAATTTTAAACTTTGTCTGTCCGTTTGCAGAAACAATAAAATGATTGTCTCCAACTAATGCAGCACCAGTTACCTTTTTCTGTCCATTTAATTTGAATAAAAGCTTACTTTGCACATGAGGTTTGCCATTTTTTGTGCCTATTTTAACAAGCATTGCTTTACCTTTTTGGTGTCTTGTGAAAGAAACAAGGTGTTCTGCTTCAAACCCATCTGTTTCAGAAGAGTTTTGAGTGAAAAGTATATCTCCACCAGCAAATTTAGGTCTTGTAGATTTAAGATCATCTTCATTGAAGTATTCTTCTTCAATATCAACAAGATTTTCTTCTTCATCAGAAGTTACAATATCTAAATCACCAGTTATACTGCGGTATTTTGTTTTAGCAAGAATAGAACCTTCAGAAGCGCCCCAACCTCCAACAGGAGTAGCAATTTCTAAGAATTTTTTACCAGCTATGAATAGTTTGTCATCCATATCAAAATCAACCTGAGTAATTCTTGGTTTTCCTTGTACTAGGTAACCAACAAGTTGGCCAGCATTATCTGTGTCAATACCAACTAATGTAATTTTCCCGCTGCCATTACCAACAACTACAACCCATCTTTTATCAGGAGAAACAGCAATATGGCTATGTCCTTTGATAGACGCGATTTTAGTTAGGTTTGCATCACCAGATAAACCTTGGAAATCATAGTCGATTTCATAAATATTTGCGATTCCAGATTTATTATCGCAAAGAAAAGTTTTTTGGCTAAATGGCATTCTAATGTTAGAAGCCTCTTCTTCTGTAGGAGCTAGTGCGCTTTCTTGCACTTGATTACTACAAGAAAAGCCAATGAAAATTAGTAAGGCATACGACACCTTTTTAAATAGCTTGTTCATAATAATTTTTTTTGAGTAGAAACAATGAGAGTTGTACAGTTTAAATTTATATTATTAATTGATTGGTAGGCATAAATTAAAATACTTCTTTTACTAGAATGTAAATTAATAGTTCTTACCTCATAATATAAAAGTGGTAAAGTAAAGGGTTGTACTGTAAAATAAAGTTTTATTTAGTTTTCATTTTTATTTAACAGATACATCCATTAACATTTATTCAAATGTAAATTATTATTTATTTAATTACTAATCTTTCTATATTTACATGATATTCTATTCATCCAAATCAAAATTACTTAATGGTTACAAGACTTTATATTCCCTGGAAACGACTGTTTAAAGATTTATGGTTCTCTGTATTAATCATTACTATTTATATGTTGTTTTTGTCAATTTTAGATGATGAACACATGTTAAGTAACCTTAGTTTACCTCTAGGGATTATTACAGTTCCAGGTACGGCAATTTCATTATTATTGGCTTTTAGAACGAATTCATCTTACCAAAGATGGTGGGAAGCAAGAATGGTTTGGGGAGCTATAGTAAACGATTCAAGAAGTTGGGTTAGACAATTGATGACATTTTCTTCTAGTGATCCTAAAGCGAGGGTAATGATTGTAGAAATGGCTTCTCGTCAATGTGCTTGGTGTTATTCTTTAACAAGACATTTAAGAAGGCAAGACCCAACTAGAGATATATCTAACCTTATTAATAAAACGGAGCTTTCTGCATTACAAAAAAGTAAAAACGTGCCGAATGCATTGTTATATTCTAATGCTAAAATGCTGAAACAAATGCATAAATTAGATTATATTGATAGCTATCAGTTAGTACAATTAGATCAAACTCTTACTAATTTAACAGACTCAATGGGTAAATGTGAACGTATTAAGAATACTGTTTTCCCGAGTATGTACACTTTATTATTAGAGATATTAATTTATTTATTTATTTTCTCTGTTCCTTATGGTTTAGTAGAAACAAATGGATTGGTTTTATTAGTTACAAGTTTAACGTTAGCCATGGCATTTCTAGTAATAGAAAGAATTGCTACTTATCTACAAGACCCATTTGAAAATACATCTTCTGATACTCCAATGTTAACGTTGTCTAGAACTATTGAGATTAATATTAAAGATGAATTAGGTAACATAACGTTACCAGAACCTTTAAAGCCTGTGAGACCACATGTAATAATGTAGTGCTCTCTTTAAGCAACATAGATAAGAGTATCTCGTATATAGCTTTAGATTAAAATAAAGTTAACTTTACTGTTAATATTAAAAATAGAATTCGATAAAAATGAACTTAGAACAACTTTCAGAAGATTGCATGACAATTGCTATTGAAGCAGGACATGCAATTTTAGAAATTTATAAACAAGATGATCTTGGCGTAGAAATTAAGTCAGATGATTCTCCACTTACTTTAGCTGATAAAGCTTCTCATGAGGTTATTATGAAAGGTTTATTAGAATTTGATTATCCAATCCTTTCCGAAGAAGGCAAAGAAATGTCTTATGATGAGCGTAAAGATTGGACAACTTATTGGTGTGTAGATCCTTTAGATGGTACAAAGGAATTTATTAATAGAAATGGAGAGTTTACTGTTAATATAGCTTTGATTTCTGATGGAAAGCCAGTTCTAGGAGTTATTTATGTACCTGTTAAAGATACAATCTACATTGGAGTAGATGGTGTTGGTGCAAAAAAAGGAGAAGATGGTATTCTTGATCCAATAAAAGTGAAATGGAGAGACGATAATAGAATCGCTGTTCGTTCTAAATCTCATGCAAACCCAGCAGAAGAAGAAATTTTAGAAAAATACAATGTTACAGATGCAATGTCTGTAGGTAGTTCTTTAAAATTCTGTATGGTAGCAGAAGGTAAAGCTGATGTTTACTATCGCCATGGTCCAACTATGGAGTGGGACACAGCAGCAGGTCAAGCTGTGGTTGAAGCTGCAGGAGGAACTGTTTATAAAGGAAATACGGAAGATGAATTATTTAAATACAATAAAGAAAACTTACTAAATGGAAGTTTCTTAGTATTGGGTAAATAATTTTATTTTCACAATAAAAAAACGGATGACTTAATTTCTTAGGTCATCCGTTTTTTTGTGTATTTTTCAAATCTTGAATTCTAATTAGTATTAGAAAGCTTCTGTCATATTAAAATAGACTAGGTTTTGTTTTGATAAAGGATCACGTCCTAAATCAATTCTAAAGTTCATTCTTGGTTGTACTTGTACACGTAAACCTGCTCCAAAGTTTGGTAACAGTCCTCCTGGATGGAATAAATCTGGTCCTACCATACCTGCACCACCCCAAACTGCATAACCTAATTTAGAAATCAATTTTGATTTTGAATTAAACATTGATCTAAATTCAGCCATTGCAAATGCAGATGTTTTATCTCTGTATTGTCCTAAGTAATATCCCCTTAAATCGAATGGGGAACCAATTAATGACATATCTGTAAAAGGTACATCGCCATAAGAAGATCTAATTTTACCAGTCCATGCGAGTACTTTTCTTTTACCTAAAAAGGGTAGAAGTTTATATTGTCTATACTCAGCAGATAAAAATCCCCACTTTGTATCACTACCCATCCATTGATCATAATACCTGGCAGTAATGTCAAAATAAATTCCTCTCCATGCATTTGCTGGAATATCTCTAGTATCATAAGAAATTTCAAAGCCTATACCTATATTCTGTATATTCATTCCTGCATCAGTACCACCTTGTTCAATATATGTTGGGTCTGAAGCTACTCCAGCGGAGATTTCAGATAAATTTCTGTTTGTGTAATCGAAAGAGGGACCTACAAAAAAGTCGGAGTCTTTTAAACGAAAAAGTACAGAACCAAAAATGGCAATAGAATTCTGAAAATACTGTGTTGTGGAATCACTTCTTTCCATACTCTGGTTATTAAGGAACCCAACACCATAATAATTATCATAATTATTTCTGTATTGAACTTGACCAAAGTATCTAATTCTATCATGATTAAAGAATAGTTGTGGTTTAGCAATTAAGTTAAAACCACCAGAACTTAACCAAGCACCTGCAATTGGTACAACAGATCGTTTAAGTTCTTTATCATCTTTATCCATTCTAAATGTAAACAACATACTCATACCAATTAAGAAGCCATAATCTGGAGTATATCCAGGGCCACCTAGTATGCTAAAGCGTAAATTTTTTCTTGGTTTTCCAGATTTTGTAGTATCAGCATCAATTAAACTTTCTACTATTGTTGAGTCTGACGAAGCTACATCTTGACCAAGAACATTAAATTGAATACAACACAGAAGTGTTACAATAAAGGTTTTTATGAAATGGGATTTCATTATTTTTTTGACAGAGTAAAATTATAAATTGCTAAGACTAGATAACAATTGCTGTAAGTACTTACTACAATATACAAGACTTTCTGATATAATATTGTAGAACTAAATTAAAAAATATAAGTACTTGATTCAATACAATCACAAATAGTATGAGTCAAATTTAATAATAGTAATTGAATAAACAGGTAATGGCGACTTTATTAATAAAATAATATGTAGACTATTATAGCTTTAGAATTGTATTTAACGTAAAAAGTCCCTCACAAGGTGAGAGACTTTTTAATTCCTTTAATAACCCAAAAACTATTTCTTATTGTTGTTTTCGTTTACTAATTAATGACAAAAATTTAATAATTGCAAGAAAAAAATGTATTTATTACATTTTTAGTATTTTTTGACATTAAACTATAAAAGTTAAAGGATTTGATTCTTTTGTAGTTGGTGAAAATAAAAAAAGTCCCTCACAGAGTGAGAGACTTTTTAATTCCTTTAATAACCCAAAAACTATTTCTTATTGCTGTTTTCGTTTACTAATTAATGACAAAAATTTAACTAATACAAGAAATAATATAATTAATCCTGCTTATATGGCTAAAAGTATGAAATTATTAAAATAACAAAGTATAGAATACACATTTAAATAGTTGAGACTAAATTATTTGTTTTGTATGTTACTATACCAATTTCAAATACATCAAAAAGCCCGTCATAAATTTCATCTAACTCACTATTTGAAATCACATAAGTAGTATTTATATAAACTGTATTACCTAAGGGACGTAATAATAAATTTCTTTTTAAGAATATATCATATAGTTCATCTCTTATAGAATTAAAATAAGAGGTTTCTTTTTCTGTATCATATTCAATTGCTAGGATTGTACCTTGTTGTCTCACCGATTTGCAAAACTTGGTCTTTTTAACCTTTTCACCGAACTCAGTATGTCTATTTATAATATTAGTAATCTGACCTTGTCTTTCATTACTAAGTAGCATTTCTAGACTTTTTACGGCTAAAGCACAAGCAATTGGGTTTCCAGTAAAAGAGTGTCCATGAAAGAATGTTTTTAACCTGTCATCATCTAAATAAGCACTGTATATTTTTTCGGTACAGATGGTTAAGCTTAACGGCATTAATCCAGCAGTTAATGCTTTAGACATACAGATAATATCTGGAGAATTTTTAGTAAGGTGATTTGTTGCAAAGAGTTTTCCTGTTCTATAAAAACCTGTCATTACTTCATCAGCAATACAGAGTGTTCCGTATTTCTGTGCAATTCCAATTAAATCATCCAACCATTCACTTTTGTACATACGCATTCCTGATGCTCCTTGTACAAGTGGTTCGAAAATGAACCCGCATACTTCTTCTGTTTCACAAAGTGATTGCATTTGTGTTTTCACTTCTTCCCAGTTTTCTTCTGTAGGAAATGGGATAAAGTCAACATCAAAAAGATAATCATCAAAAGGAGCAGAGAAGGGGTTTCTATCAGCCATCGATAAAGCACCAAATGTATCTCCATGATAAGAGCCTTTTATGGCAATTACTTTTTTCCTTTTTGTTTCTCCAATATTATAGAAATACTGAATAACCATTTTTATAGCTATTTCAGTGGATGTACTTCCATTATCAGAAAAGAATACTTTAGAGAATTCCCCAGGTAAGAGTGGCATCAATTTTTCTGCCAATTGAACAGCAGGCTCATGTGTAAAACCTGCAAAAATAATATGATCTAGATTAAGAACTTGTTGTTTTATAGTTTCTGCTAGTTCTTCGTTACCATGTCCATGAATGTTTACCCACCAAGAAGAAATAGCATCAATAATTTCTGTGCCATCTTCTAAAATGATTTTAGACCCTTTAGCACTTTTTACAGGCAGGGGTGGAGGTGCTAAAGTTTGAGGAGTGAAAGGATGCCAAATATATTGTTTGTCGCGTTCTGCTAATGTTAGGTTATTCATGGATTGATACATTTAAATGTTGACTAAGTGTTTGATTTAATTGATTGGCTAAATTTGTTATTACTGCAGGAGAAACTTCTTCTAATTGAGGTACTTTAAATAAACATGGAACTTGAGCATGTTTTAGTATAATTCTTTCTGTATCCTCATTTCTCTCTCCATTAAAAACAATACCGAGTAAATTCAAACCACGTCTCTTTATCTCTCTAATAGACAATAAAGAATGGTTGATGCTCCCTAAATACGTATTGCTTACCAATACAAGAGGTAAGTCTAGTTTTTCTGCAATATCAATTACACAATCTTCATCATTTAAAGGAACCATTAGTCCTCCAGCTCCTTCAATAACCAAATTTTCTTTAGTATGTTGAGGTAATTGAATAGCATCGAGCTTCACGTGAATACCTTCTTTTCTAGCAGACGCATGTGGCGACATTGGATATTTTAGTAAATACGCTTCTTTTAATTTCTCCTTGGGTGTAGGAAGTAACTGATGCACCGTTTCTGTATCTGTCGGAAATCCAGCTTGTATTGGTTTCCAATAATCAGCATTTAAAGCCTCTGTAAAAATTGCAGAAACAACACTTTTTCCACTATCTGTTCCTATTGCACTTATAAATATGTTCATGTTATTTCTTTTTAGCGATGAAAAATAAAGGATGATAGGTTAATGAAACCTCATTGATGTCATTACTAAAATACTGTGCATACTCCTTATTAAATGCCTGTAATGTCTTTTTATTCCAAGTCTTTGATGAAGAATTAGAACCACTCACTCCCGTCTTCTTTATATGTTTTAAAACAGCAGTTCCATCTTTAAAAAGACAGTCTTTTTTCCATTCCCAAGCAGACAATATTTCAAAACCTTCATTTTCTAAATGCTTCTTCCAAAAATTAATAGAATAATAGGTAAGTCCTTGGTTTAAAATTCCTTTAATTTGTCGGAAATTTTCTAAACCAAAAGTAGAGAAAGCAAGTACTCCATTGTTATTTAAACTCTGATTGATTTTTTGAAATAGCACAGAAATATTCTGCATCCATTGTAAAGCAGAGGTGGAAACTATTATTGCATTATTCTGTGGGAAATCAATTTTTTCTGCATCACCTCCTATAAAAGTCAAGTTATTTTCTTTTAAAAGTTGATGCGTACAAGATGAATCTAAATCATTCACAGCATAAGAATCTAGAATATGATTTTTTAATTTCTTAGTAAGAAAACCTGAGCCACAACCTATTTCAAAGCAACTGTCAAAGTTTTTATCAATAGAAATTATTTTCTGATATAACTCTTCAGTAATCTCTTTCTGTATAAAAGCTTCTTGATTATATGTACCTGCATTTTGTCCAAAACGTAAGGCTACTTTCTTTTTATCAACTACCATGTTGCTTCAGCTTTACAATTAATTAAAGAATCCCAGTTTGTATATTTTGAAAAACCAAAATGTGGAACGGCATCAACTATTAAATGTTCAACCCGATTAGTCCAATGATTTTCTAAATTTTTAGAAGGAAAAATTCTGTCTTTGCTTCCTATTATAGCAATATCAACAGAAGGAATAGTGTTTACTTTTGGTAATTGTCCTAAAAAATAAAGTTCTTCCTTGAGGTCTTCGATGGTTCTATCTGATACCTGTAGAAATTGATCTGATAATTCCTTATTTCCACAAATTCTGAACACAAACTTCTTCCAACTATTTTCTGTGAGTTGGTCATAAGTACCTTGATAAATAGCATTTGGAATACCTTCTTTATCATCTATTGGTGTAAATGACCCATTTAGGCAGATTAACTGATTTACAGGAATAAACTCTGAAAATAATCCAGCAACATGCACACCAAATGACCACGCTACAATAACTTTATTTTTATAATTTTCTATCTCATTTATCACATTATCAAATGCAATGTTTGAGTAGTGGTAAACCATTAAAACATCTTTTTCTTTTGCTTCAAAAGTGGAAAAAAATGAGGGTGTTTGTCCCCATCCTGCAAAAAAGATAACAACAGTGTCATTACCTTCCTTCTTTAACCAATGTGTTTTCATGTTCAGTTTTTTTAGTAAGTAGATAGTCTGAAATTAGATCAAGTACTTTATCTATTAATGTTTCTGTATGGTTTACAGTGATAGATAATCGTAATCTTGCTGTGTTTTTTGGAACAGTAGGATTACGAATTGGTGCACAATAAATACCTTCACTTTCTAAATAATTGGCCAACGAAATTGCCGTTTCATTATCTCCAACAATAATAGGCTGTATGTACGTATCAGATAAAACAGGAAGATTTCTTTTAAGACATTCTTTTTTGAAATAGGTAACGAGTTGTGTTAACCTATTTCTAAGTACTTTTTGATTTAGTATATACGACCAATTATATGCTAACCATTCTACATTAATTGGAGGTAAAGAAGTGGTATAAATAAATGATCTCGA
This sequence comes from Flammeovirga pectinis, assembly GCF_003970675.1. Lineage (GTDB taxonomy): Bacteria > Bacteroidota > Bacteroidia > Cytophagales > Flammeovirgaceae > Flammeovirga > Flammeovirga pectinis. The sequence continues at coordinate 2,344,434 of NZ_CP034562.1, read as the reverse complement.
AGTATTAATCAAGAAGTCTTTCCATTCTTGAGACAAAACAACTATTGCACCTACACCACCAAGTGCTTTCCCACAAGGAGCAACTATTATATCAATTTGGTTTAGAACACCACTCTCTTCACAAATACCTAAACCATTTTTACCAAAAGTCCCAATACTATGTGCTTCATCAATAATAAGGTGAGCATTATATTTTTCTTTTAGTTGTGATAATACCTTTAGGTTTGCAGTATCACCATCCATGCTAAACAATGCCTCGCTAACAATAAAAATACTATTAAAATGATCTTTATGTTTTTGAAGTAGACGCTCTAAATGAGTGTAATCTAAATGTTTGTAACGTTCAAAATGTGCATTACTTAATTTAAGACCATCTACAATACTGGCATGGTTTAATTTATCTGATAAAATTAGATCCCCTTTTTGAGGAATACTTGATAAAACACCAATATTAGCATGGTAGCCGCTATTCATAAATAGACATGCTTCTTTTTGAAATGATGTAGCGACTTTTTGCTCAAAACGTTCAAAAACAGAAGCATTACCCTCTAATAATCGAGATGATGCAGCTCCAAATCCATTAAATTGATTGGAATTTTGTAAAGTAGTTAGAAAACTAAAGTAACGGTCTTGATCAGAAGCTATTCCTAAGTAATCATTAGAAATAAAACTGTCGAGTAGAATACCGTCTTTCTTTATTTTTCCATGATGTTGGCGGTCAATATTTTTTAATGAACGCCATTGCTCATTCTCTTTGAATGAATCAAGTTGTTGGCTGATGTTCATGTTCAAAAAATTTGATATAACAGTAAGTGCAGTGATTAAAATGAATCACTCCAGAAAAATAAAAACATCACGTAGAAATATCAGAATTCCTACGTGATAAATTATTTATACTAGTTCCGTTTCTTTTTTAAACGATGCTCTTGGCGTTAAACCTAATAAATCGAACATTAATTTGTCGATATCTTCTTCAGGGTTAGGAGTAGTAAGGAGTTGGTCTCCTGCAAAAATAGAGTTGGCTCCAGCCATAAAACACAATGCTTGTGCTTCTGTACTCATTTCTGTTCTACCTGCTGATAAACGAACCATTGCTTCTGGCATAATAATACGAGCAGTTGCAATCATTCTAATCATTTCCCAAGTAGAAACCATTTTATTTTGTTCCATTGGAGTACCTTCTACAGGTACTAACGCATTTACAGGTACAGACTCTGGGTGAGTAGGTAAGCAAGCTAAAGTATGTAACATTCCAATTCTGTCAGCATCAGTTTCTCCTAAACCGATAATACCACCAGAACAAACTGAAATTTTAGCTTTTTGAACGTTTTTAATTGTATCTAAACGATCATCGAAAGTACGTGTAGTAATTACTTTATCGTAATATTCTCTACTTGTATCAAGGTTATGGTTGTATGCATAAAGACCTGCGTCTTTTAGTTGTTCAGCTTGTTCTTCACTTAACATTCCAAGTGTTGCACAAACTTCCATACCCATTTCATTGATCTCTCCAACCATACCTAAAACTCGCTCAAAGTCTCTGTTGCTTCTTGCTTCTCTCCAAGCGGCACCCATACAAAATCTTGTAGAACCGTTGTCTTTGGCTTGTTTTGCTTTTTCGATAACATCTTCAGTAGCCATTAATTTTTGTGGCTTAACGTGAGTGCTATATTTAGAAGATTGAGAGCAATAGCTACAATCTTCTTTGCAACCACCTGTTTTTACAGATAGTAAAGTACATACTTGTACTTCTCCGGTTTTCTGAAATTCTCTGTGAATTGTTGCTGCTTTATACATTAACTCCATTAAAGGCATGTTATAAATGTCAGCTACTTCAGCTCTTGTCCAATCGTTTTTAATAATTGCTTGCATTTCTGTGTGTTAGATTAAATAGTACATAATTGTCCCATTACGATTTTGTCGTTCGAAAAAAAACATGAAATGTAATGAGTTGTAATTAGCCTAGAACGGCTAAATGTAAGGGGTAGAGAAAAATAGTATGTACGTAGTTTTTGGATAAAACACAAAATGCGTGAATTATTAAAAAACTGACTACTAACTAAAGATTCACTACGTATGCTCAAGGGTGATATAACAAGAAGGAGTTCTTCATTAGTTGGAGGGTCATCGTCTTCTGATTCCCCATAATCAACTTTATCAACCGTAAATTCTTGTATAAAAGCAGGAGCAATTAAATGTAAGTTCACGTTAAGAATACAATACTGAATCTCCTTTTTAAGAGAATTAAATATTGCATAATTTTTACGTGACCATCTTTTGAAAAATACCATTGCTTGAATTTTAAAGATTAATTCAGATGCAAAGTAAGTAAGTCTTTAGATACTTTTGATAAGTAAAGTCAGTTTTTTACTATTTGTTTTAGGTTTTTCTTTTTTCAAAGAAATCGTTACTACAATATATTCTTGTTTCCTTTTGTTCTAAAAGAATAAGAAACGAGCATAGTAGATACGCCAAACATGGTAATAATACCCATGTACTCAAATATATTATTATTGATACTTAGATCTTCTGAGTCTAACAACCACACATTTCCTAGGCCAATGATACTTGCAGTTACAACAAGTCCCCATCTGTAAAAATTCATAAAATTCTATCTAGAAGTTTTTTATATTTTTATTGATGCTGCAAAAATATAAGAGGTGAATTTTCTTTTCAAAGTTTACTTGTTAATGAGTTTTTAATTGAAAACCATTCACAAATAATTTCACATGTTTTTGATGCGGACTTGTTCAGTTTTTTATGAATCAGCTTTTTGTAGGGTAGTATTGTATTTTTTTATTTGATATAAGTTTTTGGCAAATCCAAAAGTTCCGAAAATCACAGATGCAGTGGCAACGCCTCCCATTAGTGCACCTACAACACCAGTAGTACAAATATCTCCTCCAGTAATATATAAGCCTTTAAAAGGAGTTTGTGGTTTTATCCAATCGCTATTAAACCTTTCTGGTGTATGTGCTAAACCATACATTCGCCCTTTGTGTGTACTTGTAAAAGATTCCATTGTTAATGGAGTTGATAACTCATGGAAACTGACAAGCTCTTTAAAGCCAGGATGTTGCTTTTCTACACAATCAAGAAGACCTTCTGAAATTCGTTTTTTTACTTCTTCATATTCTTCTCCTCTTCTTTTCCATGGTAGGTCTTTCCATTTTTCAAAAGAAGAGAAATCAGCAAATGTTACAATTTCTGCAGTATGGTTTTCGTTGTTTTGTTCTTTTAAAGTAGGGAACGAAAGGTAGCAATTATTAACCTCTCCCGTTAAAATTGAATTTCTATTATTATAAGTCTCATCATGGTCGTAAGAATTTGCAATCCAATAATTTTCACCTTTAACACCTAAGGTAGAGGGATCACTTTTTAGACCTACATATAAAGAAATAGCACTCATGCCACCAGAGAGTTTATTGATTTTCTCTTTAAAAGACACGGGTTCTTTTACTAATTTATTGAAAGTACTATGGAAACCAGTAGAGGATATAATAATAGGAGCATTGTACGTTTTTTCTGTAAAATTTTTACCGTGTTTTTCTTTAACACGAACGCCTACTGCTTTTTTATTTTTAATTATTATTTCATCAACATCATGATTGACCAGTAGCTTTCCTCCATTTTTTTCGATAGTTGGAATAACATATTCAGCTATTTTTTTTGCTCCACCTTCAGGGTAAAAACCACCATATAAATAATGATTCACTATAAGGGAATGCATTCCAAAAGCACTTTTTGATGGGGGTAGACCAAAATCCCCCCATTGAGAACAAACAACAGCTTGTAGTTGCTTATTCTTAAATCTTTTTTCTACGTAATCTTTGGTAATCATTAAAGCTAATTCCTTTCCACCTTTTGGTTCGGAGAACTTCGCAATAAATTTCATCAAAGGTTTTTGGAAAGAGGTAGCATAATGGTACTCCATCCATTTTTTAGCTAATCTAACATCATTAAAATACGTATTAATACTGTCTTCTTCCTCTGGAAATTGAGAAATTAATTTACTTTTATATTCTTTTGGATTATCGGGTACATCAAAAGTAAAATCAGGGTACACAAAACGCTCAAAAATATGAGGCATTTTATTCCATTTTAGATTGTTTTCTGTAATGTAGTTGAAAATTTGTCTTGGCATACATCGTGCATCCATACTGCCAATGTAATGTACTCCAACATCAAAATGATACTTCTTGCGTTTGAACTCATGAGTTTGTCCTCCTAAAACCCAATGCTTTTCTAAAAGTAGAACTTTCATTCCTTTAATTTGTGATAATAAAGAGGCAGTAGTGAGTGCACCCATTCCACTTCCAATGATAATGGCGTCGAAGTCATTTGGTATTTCTTGCATTTGGTTAGTTATTTATGTGTTGTAGAAATGGATGTGTAAAGTTTTGCATGATTTACTTTACGTCCAAGATATTCAGTAATATAGATGAAGTAATAAAAGGTATTTTATCTAATAAATGAAATTTCACTCACTTATTCTTAACAGAAGGAGAGGATTTTAAGTAAATTTATTTTACAAAGTTGCACCTCTTTATATTTTTAAAACTAAGAAGACATAAAAAAAGGAGATCATTGATCTCCTTCTCCAATTTCAAAAGCACTACTACTGCCAAATAGTCCTTTGGGAAGTACTTTTTTAACAAAGGATCTTTGTCCTTCTTCATATTCTTGAATCTCTTTATTTGCTTCTTTCAAAGCATCTTGCCATGCTGGTCCGAAACCCATCATATTACTATTAAGTTTATCAATAGCTGTTTGGTAAGCATGGAATGTTAAGACCTCTTGTCTTCCTGGCTTACTAAAAAGAGTTTTATTTGTCACCCTAAGGTTTTCATTTTCTCTTTTTAAACGATTAATTTCGTCTTTTTTACCAGTTATTGCTTCAGCGTCAATTTCTAATTTATCGTGAAGGTGAGCTTTTAACCTTTTAATTTCACTCTTTAAACTTGATTGTTTAATCCAGTCCTTTACTTGAACAAGAAAGGCAATAATTAACCCAACACATAAACCGATAAAAAGTGATTGTATATCAAATGTTTCCCACATAGTATTTTTATTCTAAATAGAGTGAATGATATAATTTACGAAGTTCTACTAATTATAGATGTATAATTTAGTTATATTTTCATTTTAAAATGCTTCGCCAATTCTAAAATAGACACCCCAATCATCTCTACCAATAGCACCGTCTAAACCAACATTCATATGGTTTTTAGGAAACACTGTATATCTATAGCCAACACCTACACCGGGTAAAAAGGTTCCATCTAATTCTGTTTCATTAGCCCCAGATACGGTAGCAATTCCAGCAAAACCATTGATCGCCATTTTTTTATGAAAGTTCCAGCGGTATTCTGCTTGTATATTATACATCGCATTCCCTCTGTATTTTCCTTGTGTATATCCCCTAATATCACTTTGTCCAACTATAAATTGCTGATTGAAAGTTAAGTCTCCAATACCAAAACCAACATAAGCTCTTGTTGCAATAACATCTCTTTTACCAATAGCAAAATATTTATTGAAATCAATTTCTACTTTAGTATTGGATGATGCATTTCCTAAAGACTCAGGACTCACACCCAGATTAATGTTGCCAATTTCACCTTTGTAAGGGTAGTAAACATTATCTCTATTATCGTAAGAAATTATAGCACCAATTGTTTGTAATGTAGTTACGCTAGAAGTATCATTATCAACAATGTCAAAAGTATTCTCAAAGTCGGTGTACATATAATTTAAACCAAAATAGGTGTTCTTAAGCACTCTTCTTTGTAATTCGACTTTAATAAAATTTACTCCAGTATTGTAATTAATAAAGTTGCCCCCAATTGGCGTATTGACATAGGTCTGGAAATTTATATCACCAAGACCAGCGGCAAAAGTTGCTCTGTATTTATCTTCATTAAAATAGAGTCTTGTAAAAGTCATTGTAAACCAAGACTCATTTGTTGTGTACATTCCTAATACCCCTGTTATAGAAGAAGGAGAAATTGTATCAGTTTTACTTAGGTTATACATTGCCATTGGAAGTGCACCAATAGAAAATCCTAAAGACCTATCGTAATTAATATAAGGAATAGGCATAAAACTTACTTTTTTGTCGGTTCTAGTTCCTGACCCAGAACCACCTCCCATACTGATTTGGGCAAAAGAAGTTTGATTGTTATATAATAAGAAGCCAATAAAAAAGGTTATGAAAAATTTCATTGAAGAAGGTTAATGTTAAATACCTTAACAAATATAGAAGAAACTTTTGGTTTCAAGCATAAAGAAACCCCAAACAATAAAAATTGTAAGGGGTCTTAATTGGTTTTTTAGTTGGTAGTAAGATGCTAAAGGCTAGAAAATGAATCCAATGCCTAGCTCAAGTAAATTATCTTCTTGAGCGGCATATGGGCCAGTAGCTCGATTATTTCTGAATTGATAATCGATTTTAAATGCAATCTCTTCTCTCGGTTTAAAATTGACGCCTATGGTTATAATGTCAGAATTAAAATGAACCATGTTAACGTTATTTTCATCAAGAAGTTTTTGATTGTAATTCTTGTGTGTATCAATGTATTCATACCTTATAAAAATTGGTATTTTCACATCGTGTGGATCTATCATAAAGTTTTTCTTTCTTAAAAAACTTCTATTTGAGAATAGGGAAAGTAAGTCATAACTAGTTTCTACTAAGTAACCTACATTTTGGTTGGCTATAACTTGTCCCACACCTCCAGAACCTTCTTTTGTAATGTGGTATAAATCATCAGTTCCAGACATGTATCCTGTAGAGGCTAAAGCCATAAACTCCCAATTTTTTTCGGTATACTTAATATATGTTGAATACAATTGGGCGACTGCATTAGCAGTTTTTGTAGTGCCGTTATTATTTATAAACTCCATATTATTACCAGCCTGACCAACATAAGCTGAAGCACTTAAAGTCCAATTTTTAATACCAGAATAATTTAACTGAGGATTAACAGAGAAAGTAGAAAAAGCATTAGAATCAAAACGAGGCTCTCTTCCGGAACGAATAAAAGTACCACTTTGCAAAGAAGACCCATCTAAGCCTTGTGCTATACCCAGCGTATAATTTAAATCTTTAGTGATACCTCCATAAAAACTAACACCTAATCCCATCCATGTACTAGGAATAATTATGCGTTCTACATCAGACCTGTTTACTGATGAAAACATGACAGGCTCATCATTGTTATTAATGTATCCAATACTTAAAGGATAAAGTCCAGTTCTAACATTGAAAGAGTTATGAATACTGAAATCTAAAAAAGCTTCAACAATAAATTCGAAATGATCATTGCCGTTAGGATCTTTTAGATATTCAACTAAAATTTCAGAATTCCAGATAATTTTGTCTGTAAATCTGTAACCAAAAAATGTTGAAAATCTATAAAGGTTATTATAGGATAATTCTATGTCATCTTCCATTCCTGAAGGAACGCTATTTCTATTGACCATAGATATTTCACCGAAACCTGAAACACTCCAAGGTTTTTCTGAATAGAATATTTTTGAAGCAGCTTTAGCAAGTCCTGGTTGTTGCTTAAACTTAGTTTCTGGCACTTTCTCTTCTTCAGAAGATTCTTGCGCATTTGAATACAATGAAATGAGCATTAATGCTAGCCACTGTAATACAATTAATTTTTTCATTATTAAGTAAGTAGAAGTCTATAAATAGTATTATAGCTTTCGATTTTCAAATCTTTAAATTCAGTAAAAAAAATACTGTAGGATTGAAATTTAACTTACTCGCGGAGGGGGAGGGATTATATCAGTTACCGGAGTCGGATAACTAAAATCTAAGTAATGAGTGTTTATTTCGTCGTTTTTCAATAAAATCACCTCTTTGTAATCATTAATTATATTGATGACAGGAAGGTTGAAAAAGACTTTAGCAATAACACTTTTAGATTCATTTTGAGAAAAGGGATTGTCTTCAAAACCATCAAACTTTTGATCAAAAAATAGATCTGCAAAAAGTTCAACAAAACTCTCAACTTTATTATCGTACGTCTGTTCTTGTTCGATAGAGTAGCTCACCTGAGAAAATAATACAGCATCAATGTCCACACTATAATTTAGTGTGTGGAGTGCAACCCATATTGTAAATAGGTGCGTCATTAATTTCTTGTATTTTTTTGTAGTATTCAAACAGGTAGACGTAATTTAGTAATAAAGTATTACAAATGTAACGTAGAAAATAATTAAAAAGCCAATCTGTTAAACAATATTTAGATATTGAATAATTGTAAAATTTTTAGATTTCTTTACGTGGTACACTTTGTTTTACGCACTTTGTTATTGTTTGTAAATTAAAATTTAGCATCTTTAAACTTTTATAAACAAACAAGCTTAACAAATGCGTAAAATTTTATTATTAATAACCCTAATCCCGTTATTGTTTATCGCTTCATGTTCTTCTGATGAAGAAGTAATTCCTTGTAATGAAGTAGAAATGCTAGCTGAAATTCAAGAAGAATTCTCGGCATTCGAAACGGTAATGTCAAATCCAGATTCAAGCTGTGAAGAGCAATTATCTGCAAATCAGAAATTGTATGATTTTATAAATGGTAATGAAAGCTGTATTATAGATGCACTTTCTTCTACAGATAGTTACACAAACAAAGAAGCTGAAGAACTAGTAGAAACAACAAAAGCAGGATTAAATCTTGTGATAACTGTTGGTTGCTAATTTCTATCTTAAATAGATCTAAAAAAAAGCACAATGATGTAAATTCATTGTGCTTTTTTTTACTTTTACAAAGTAATTAAAAACTAGTATACTCCAATAGAAATAAAATGTCTGTTTATTACACAAAAAGACTTAACGATTTAGATCAAGTAATAGAAGTAGAAGAGAAGAAATCACAGAAATTCTCATGGCTTCGATTACTCGTAATACTTATGGGTGCTGTATTGACCTATTTGGCGAGTCAATTTACAATTGAGGCTGTTATAGGTGTTCTTTTAGTAACACTTCTGCTATTTATATTAATAGTACGTGTTCACGGTAAACAGCAGGTAGGGCTTAACTATACAAAAATTAAAAGGAAGATAGCCAAAAATGAATTAGATGTTGCTGAGGGGGGAGAAAACTTTTATGATGACGGTGTTGAATATCAAGAAAGTGCACTTCTTTTTGGACACGATTTAGATGTATTTGGTAAGCATTCTCTATTTCATTTTATAAATCGAACATCAACATATTGGGGTAAAAGTAAATTATCTTCCTTCTTTTCTGAAGAAACATTTTCTACTCCAAAAGAAGAAATTAAAAAAAGGCAGGAAGCCGTAAAGGAACTAGCTGATAAGCAGGGTTTTTCTGAAGATTTAAAATTGTATTTATACGATGATACTAAAAATCAGAATACGCATCAATTTAAAATAAATAGCTCTTTTTTAAAGAATTTTAGTTTTAATAGTGAGAAAAGGTTAAGTGCTTATTTAGTAGCTGTTCCTTTTATATGGATCGCTGTATTAATTGGGTTTGTTTTAGGATCAAGTTGGGCATCTCCTTTGGCTTTGGTGACTATTATTATAAACTTTTCTATTATGAATAATGTAGGAGGACAAGTAGGCTCGTTTATGAGAAACTTGGATAGTACCTCTCATTCTTTAGATAGATTAGCAAATGCAATCAAATTAATAAGTGATGAAACTTTTGAAAGTGAGCTGATTAAAGAGAAAGTGAGTGATATTAGTGGAGGTGATTTTTATACACCTTTGCTGAAATTATCGAACAGTATTCAGCAATTAGATATACGAAAGAATATGATGGGATTAGTAATTTTATATACTATTATTCCATTTGATATTTTAGTAATCTACAAGATCAGAAAGTGGTTTGTAAAATACCCAGATCTATTTGATAGATTATTTGATATTATCGGTAATCTAGAAGCTTATAATAGCCTTGCAGTTACCTGTAGAAATAACCCATCTTGGGATATGCCTTTGTTATCTACTGATTCATCTTTTATAATTAAAGGAGAAGAAATTGGACATCCATTGATTTTTAGCGGAGCAAATGGTCATGAAGATGGTGGAGTAAGAAATACGTACACATTAGATAGTTCTAATAGAATTAGCATTGTTACTGGTTCTAATATGTCGGGTAAAAGTACATTTTTAAGAGTGATAGGGGTTAACCTTCTTTTGGCTTATGCAGGTAGTGTAGTTTGTGCTACAAAATTTGAGGTAGGGAAAAGAGTGAAGTTGATAACATCAATGCGAATAGCAGATTCTTTAAGGTTAAGTGAATCTACTTTTAAAGCAGAATTGGAACGCATTAAATTAATAATAGAATCAATTGATAAGAACGAAGATTGTTTATTCTTAGTTGATGAGATGCTAAGAGGAACGAATTCAGTAGATAAATTAAAAGGATCTTTTGCATTACTAGAGAAGCTTAAAGATGCGAGTGGTGCTAATATTATTGTAGCTACTCACGATTTGCAATTATCTGATTTTGAAAATAACGGGCATCAAAATTTTACATCAAACTACCATTTTGATTTCGACTACTCCCATAATGAATTTGATTTTGATTATAAATTGAAAGATGGAGTTTGTCAAAAGTTTAATGCATCATTATTACTTAATGAGTTAGGTTTAAAAACGAACTAAAAAAATGGAGGTAAATCAAATTCTTGATCTACCTCCATTTTTTTATGCTTTCTGAATTAGAGCAACTGCATGAACAGCCATTCCTTCTTCTCTACCTACAAAACCCATTCTTTCTGAGGTTGTAGCCTTTATAGATATATCATCTTCATCAACACTCATTACATCTGCTAAACAATTTTTCATAGCGGGTATATGAGGGTTAATTTTCGGTTTTTCAGCAACAATTGTACAATCAATATTACCTAATTCCCAACCTTCTTTTCTAACAAGTTCCATTACATCTTTTAGTAATATTTTGCTGTCAATGCCTTTATACTGAGGGTCTGTGTCCGCAAAATGAAAGCCAATATCTCTCATATTAGCTGCTCCTAAAATTGCATCACAGATTGCGTGTATTAAAACGTCTGCATCTGAATGACCTATTAAGCCATGTGTATGTTCAAATTTAATTCCACCAAGCCAAAGTTCTTCACCTTTACCTTGTCTATGAACATCATATCCTTGTCCTACTCTAATTTTCATATTTATAAATTTTGCGTAAATATATTAATTAAAGTAACCGATTTAAAAAGAACAATTCTATCTGACGTAAATTGGAGGTAATAAATTGATATGCTTTTTAAAATGATAGACCAAATGCTACGTAAACACCAAAATTACGAGAATCTACAGTTTGATATGTCGTTCTCCAAATTGTATATACTCTTACTACTTTAAAAATATTTTCTATACCTGTCCCTACTTCTACGTAAGGTAAATCAGATTGTAAAGGTTTAGCATCTCTACTAGGGTCATATACTTCACCTGGTAAGAGTTGTGGGTGTACTGCTTGATTGGAATTCTGAGAACTTAGTTCGCCGTACATAATATTACATATACCAACTGTTCTCCATCCAAGCTTTTTTATTAGAGGAATTCTATTTAGGATATTTCCTTCAAACCTATGCATAAGTTGAAGTGAAGCCCATTTATCACCAACAAATTCACCTAAGTTCATTAAGTTGAACGCAAATCTATTATATAGAACAGGAACGTTATTACCAAACGGCATAGCAAGCATTGGGAATGGTGCTTTTGTTGGGATTATACCCCCAGATAAAACGTAAGAAGATGTACCGTATTTACCGATTGCTAATTTCTGATCTATTCCAATTCTAATCTGTTGGTAACCATAATTACTACCTAAGAAATCGGGAAGTCCGAGTGTGTAATCAATAGTGAATCTAGGTGTATTATCTTGAGCAATTAATTTCCTTTTATGACCACGAGTGGCAACATATTTATGACCAAGGCCATAAGTTAGTTTAAAGTATAATTCAGAGCCATTTAAGCGGTCATAAGTAGGTGTGCCATTTTCAAAGTCACCTTCTTGTTTATAGGGAAATAATGGGTCTAGAATTCTTTTACTAAATTTTCCGATTATATTTAAACCTCTAGTTAAATCAGTCTCGTACCATAATGAAGCATTTTTTTCCATATATGGGTACCTCATGTCGCCCCACCTAAGTGCCGCAATAAATAGAGGTCTAGAATTAAAATTGGCTTGGTTTACACTTACTCTTCTTAAATCATTATAATAAGATACACCAATAATACTCCACTTTTCTCTATTTGTGATATATCTAAATGTACCACCGTATTTCCATTCTTTATCTTTTGTGCCATAAGCAGCAAAACCAGATAAAGCTATTTTATTACTGAATTCATTATTAGTTCTGAAACCCAATTGAAACCTACTTGATTCCACACTATTGTTAGCATATAAGAAGGGTATAGGGCCAAGTTCTATTTTGCCGAATTTTTTATGTCCACTTATTATCATGTCACCAACACCAGCAATTAGCTTAACTCTTGGAGTATCTTCTGCTGAGTCAATCATAGAAAAGACCTGTTCTTCTTTGAGGGTAAGTTTTTCAGGCCTGTGTTTGTTCCAATATTCAGCATTACTATTTACATATGCATCAGTGTCTACAACAACTGGTTGCTCGTAAAATTTCCTAGGCTTAGGTTTATCAATAATAAAACCTTTGTTTGAAACTTTAATATTGATCTTCACTTTAGCCCATTTATCAGCAATTTTACCTACTGAAAGTATAAAGTCTTGTTTTTTAGGTAACCAAGCGTAAGTCTCATTTTGTAAAATTGGAATATACTCTTGATCAATATGTACACTATCAACAAAATTTATGTTAGCACCTTTACCTAGTGTTGCGTCTATTTTTACTAATGCAAAATTATTTACACTATCAGCAATATATATTGTACCGTTAAATGCTAAATCTTCTACTCTACGAGGTTCAAAATCTATTTGATGACATTGTATTCCATTTATATCTACTTTTTTGGGTTGTAGAGTATAGTCATAGAAATTTCTCCATTCTGAAGTAATAGGAGATATGAAGCTTTTGTTTAAGAATAAAAATGAATTTCTATATAAGTTGAAATCAACAAAAGAAGAACCAACTATCTGAGAGACCATTTCGTCATCGTCAGGACCCAAGCTACGTATTCTGGATTTAAGAATTTCTTCAGTTTCAGCATTTGGGTTTTTGATAAAATAAAGATTAGAATGCGTTTCTGCAGAGAAAATAGGAATGATAGGCTGACCAGTTTCATCAGTAATCTGTTCAAAATTATCAAATGAATTAAGAATATCTTTAACAACTTTCTTTTGCTTGAAATTCTCATTTACATTTCCAACCCAAATGTCAGTTTTAGTATAGCTTTCATATTGATAAGCTTTTAACTTAGTTTTGTCATTAATGTTCTTATTATCTTGAACACTTCTTAGGATTGGCCAAGCCGGATTTTCCCACTTTTTTGACTTAATAACAACTTCATCTAATTGTTTAGATGATTCTTTCAGTTTTATTGTAATATCCCTTGAGACATTACTTTTATTAAGTTTTACCTGCTTTTTGGTATAACCCATGAAAGATGCAATGATTGTGCATTTAGTAATGTCACCATCAAACGGAATATTGAATACTCCATTGATATCAGATAAAGTACCTGTTGTTGTGCCTTCAATATAGACACTTGCATAAGGGATTGGGTCAGATGTTTTAGCATCAATAACATGTCCCTTTATGGTATAAGAATTTTGTGCAAAGAGGTTAAAATGAATAACAAGAAAAAGTATCACACTTAAAGTTCTCATCAAATAAAATAACTTTCTATTACTGTTTTTAAAAAAAATCATCATAAATATTAAAAACAGCTGTATATAGTAATAACTCAGCCGATGTTTAGATTGTAATCTGCAAAGTATTAAAATAAGTCTATTACAACAAACATATAACTGTTAAGGGTTTTGATGTAATGGAAAATTTATAAAAAAAACGTATAATATTGAAGTTTATTTACTAAATAATCTATTCGATTAACTAAATTGCAATTTTAATTTCAATAGTGGATTTGAAAACAAACTATGCTAGCACTTATATTTTATCTTCCTTTCTTGTTAGTTTTTGCATTATTTGGCGTGTATGCCGAAAGGAAAGTATCTGCGTGGATTCAAGATAGATTGGGCCCTGTTGATGTTGGCCCTAAGGGATTATTACAAACATTAGCTGATATTCTAAAGTTGATGATGAAAGAAGATATTATTCCGAAAGCAGTTGATAAGCCGATATTTAAAGTAGCTCCAATTATAATTTTCATGCCTGTTTTTGCAGCCTTTGCAGTACTCCCTTTTACAAATGGATTGTATGGTTCGCATTCTAATGTAGGTGTTTTTTATGTATTGGCTATTTTGTCGTTAGAGGTGTTAGGGATTTTAGCGGCAGGGTGGAGTTCTAATAATAAATACTCTCTATATGGAGCAATGAGGTCTGCGGCTCAAATGGTGTCTTATGAAGTACCAATGGGATTGTCTGTTTTATGTGTAGTCATGACCTGTCAGAGTTTAAATACAGAAGTGATCTCATTTCAACAAGGTATACTAAGTCAAGACACTAATTACTTGTTTGGTCTAAAAGCATTAGGTATTGATATAACTAATGTAGGAGGAATTTTATCATGGAATATTTTACGAAACCCGTTCCTTATTATTGCCTTTGTTATATTTTTCATATCATCTCTTGCAGAAGCAAATAGAGCACCTTTTGATATTCCTGAAGCTGAATCTGAATTAATTGCTGGATATCATATTGAATACTCGGGAATGCGTTTTGCTTTCATGATGCTTTCAGAATACGGGGTAATGTTGCTAGGTTCTGTTTTTGCGGCTGTATTATTCTTAGGATCTTGGAATACTCCTTTTGTAAATATTGGAAGTTTTGCACTAGCAGATTGGACAACGGGAACTTTAGGTGAGATATCAGGGTATATTTGGGGTTTTGTCTGGCTAATGAGTAAAGCCTTTGTACTTATATTTATTCAAATGTGGGTAAGGTGGACATTACCAAGATTGAGAGTTGATCAGTTAATGTCGTTGTGTTGGAAATACCTAACACCTGCAGGACTACTATTAGTCTTTATAACAGGTGTTTGGCGTTTATGGATGATTTAAGAAGAAAACCATAGTAATCGTTTCATGATTGATATGGTTTGCATTTTATAAATCAAATAAAGATTTTAAAGCCATCCATAAATTTCTTTTCTTTTCAACATCAAGTAATAATTTTGATAAACTATCTGCAGCAACTGCTGGTAAGCTATCAATTTCTGTTGGAACATATTTAGGAACTTCATCCCCACTAATAGGGCTTTCGTTTCTATTAATAAAATATAGATAATATTTAGGAGACAACTTTTCTATTAATTTAGGGAGGTTGTCTTTTTGTTCCAATACATTTATTACAGCAACTTCTTGCAGTGTTAATTGTAGAGCACCGAGTATTTTTAAAAGTAATTGAAACTCTTTACTTCTAAAGATATCTATACCGCTATGCTCTATAAAAATTACAATATTTCTTTTGTTTTCCCCGTAGTAATCTGTAGGTAATTGCTTTTTAATTACTTTTTTAGGTAAAACTATGGGTGCTTCTAAAGTTTTTTCTATTTTTTTTTCTTCTTTATTTTCATCAACTAATTCTTCCTCAGGTATTTCAATCTCCTCTAATTCTTCAGGGAATAAATACAGAGTATCAAACATTTGTGATAAAAATCCTAGTTCATTTTCCATGTCTCAAATATAAGCTGATTTTAATAAAGTTGTTTTTTTTTAATATGAATTTGTGTTATTATTTTTATTACAAATATTTACAATTATTTTTGGGCTTGAAATTATTTTGACAAAACCTGATCAAATTATAAATTATGGCGTTAAGCTCACAAATCAGACAATTAGGGAAAGTGGCATTAGCATGTGGCTTAGCTACAACCCTTATCGCATGTGGTGGATCTAATGATTCATCTAAGGATGAAGCAAAAAAAGAAATCGCTGCTCAAAAAGCGACAAATGCTGATTTCAACATTATTTTGAATAATGCTCCAGAGCCAACTGATATTCCAGTTTTATTGGAAAGAAGTGGTGCTGACTTTGATGCTACTTTACTTAACAGTAAGGATAAAGCTCAATCATATACAATTTCTGATGTATCATCGGCTTTAAACTTCGGTGTATATGTATCAGATATTGCTTACTTATCTGCTTTTGATAAAGCACAAGAAGCAATTGATTACTTTAATACAGCAAAACAACTTTCTGATAAGATTGGTGTTACTCAAGCAATGGGTAAAGACCTTAACGAAAAGTTAGAAGCTGCATTATCAGACAAAGAAGCTATGCTTAAGGTTATTTCTGAGTCAGAAAGCCAAGTTAAAGCATTCTTAAATACAAATTCTCAGTACGATGTAGCGGCATTAATCATTACAGGTACAACTTTAGAAGGTTTACATATCTCTTTAGGGTTAGTAAACAATGCTCCAAAAGATTTACCAGAAGAAGCAAGAAATGCTCTTTTAGTAGATTTAATGAGTTCTATTGCTAAGCAATCTTCTTCTGTAGATGCTATTGTAACAATCTTAGCACCTCTTAAAGATGGTAACGAAGCTGCTTTAGTTTATTACAATGAATTTGTTGATTTACAAAAGGCTTTTAAGAACTTACATTTCGAAGAGAAATTAAAGGATAATAAAGGTACGTACCAACTTAAAGCTGAAGATCTAAGAGATATCACTGTAAAAGTTGAGAAAATCAGAAAAATGACTGTTAGTAATTAATCAAAATTACTTATAATCAGATATAAGAAGTCCTGTGGTTTGTTATCACAGGACTTTTTTGTTAATTTATAATTAGTATCTATATCATTAACTAAAAATAATCTTGTTATGGTCTTGAGTTTTTAACTCAAACTATACAAATTACCTGATTTATGAGCGAAAAAGTATTAAGGTCGCTAACCAAGTTATTTGCAATAATGGCGTGTGCTGACGGATCTATTGATGAGGCACTTAAGATTCTAGAAGAATACCTTAAACACACCCTTCATGAGAGTAACACCAATATATATGTTGAGATTTTTGAGCGTCAAGCAAGACTTGATGTAGATGAAAATCAGATTAAACAAATTGCAGAAAGTGCAGCAAAAGATTTAACCCTAAGACAACGTGTTGTTATGGTGATAGATCTTTTAGAATTGGCATTTTCTAATGATGTATTCTCTGACGAAGAACAGAAGATACTAAAGACAATTTGTGAAGCATTTAATTTAGACTTTGAGCGTTTAGATAAGATGCAACGGTTTTTAACAACCAATGATATTGAGAAACTAAGTGAGGTAGGACATTGTTTGACAATCTCAAACAATAAAGAAGGCTATGATAACAAGAGACATTTATATAGAGCAGAGGTTACAATTCCTCTAGCAGTTTTATATATGCCCCTTGCTAGGATGTATTTTGTTAAAGTAACCTCTAGTACACACCTTTATCAGCTCAATGGAGAACCATTGAACTTAAATAGAGCGTATCCTATTGATGTGGGAGGGGTAATTAGAATAAATACCCAAAGTGGTGCTAATCTTTACCATTCAGAGATGGCAGCTTTATTTATCAATAAAATTGACTCTGATCCTATTTCTTTTGAAGCAAATAATATCAATTACTTTTTTGGTAAAAAACAAGGTTTACACGGAATTGATATAGTTGAAGAAAGTGGAAATATGGTTGCCTTAATGGGGGCTAGTGGCTCAGGGAAATCAACTTTACTTAATGTATTAAACGGTTCAAGTAAACCAAAAGACGGTACGGTATTAATTAACGGAATAGATATATATAAAGAGAAAGATGAAGTGAAAGGTATGATTGGGTATGTACCTCAAGATGATCTTTTAATTGAAGAGCTTTCTGTTTATGAGAATTTATATTATGCTGCAAAATTAAGTTTTGCTCATTTCTCTGATGAAGAAATTGAGAAAACTATCATGAGAACCATCGAAAATCTTGGTTTATATGCAGTAAAAGACCTTAAAGTTGGTAACCCATTAGAGAAAACAATTAGTGGTGGACAAAGAAAACGATTAAATATTGGCCTCGAACTCTTAAGAGAACCAAGTATCCTTTTTGTTGATGAACCTACTTCTGGATTATCATCTCAAGATTCTGAAAATGTTATTGATCTTTTAAGACAATTAACTTATAGTGGTAAATTAATTTTTGTAGTTATTCACCAACCGTCATCAGACATCTATAAAATGTTTGATAAATTGTTGGTATTAGATACTGGCGGATACCCTGTATATTATGGTAACCCAATTAATGCAGTTTCTTACTTTAAAGGAGAAGCAAATTATGCAGATGTAGAAAGTGAGTGTATTCGTTGTGGAAATGTAGATTCTGAGCAAGTTTTTGAAATTATTGAATCAAAAATTCTTGATGAGTACGGCCGCAGAACTAGAAAGAGAAAGTGGAAACCTACGTATTGGTGGGCTAAATATAAAGAACATGTTGAGGTTCCTGAAATCGAGACTGTTAAAGAGAAACCTAAAAATGCATTGGAAATACCTTCAATGCTTAAGCAATTAAGAATTTTTATTCTTCGTGATCTAAATACGAAGTTCAACAATAAGCAATATGTTGCAGTAAACTTATTACAAGCACCATTATTAGCTTTAATGCTTTCTTTAATTGTTTATTTCTATCATTTAGATGAATTAGGAAATAGAGTAGATTATGTTTTTAGAGAAAACATGAATATGCCTTCCTATGTTTTTATGGCTGTAATTGTTGCACTCTTTTTAGGGTTGATGATTAGTGCAGAAGAACTTATAAAAGATAGGACAATCCGGAAAAGAGAAAAGTATCTCTCACTGAGTAATACATCTTATCTATTCTCTAAAATGGCTATTCTATCTGGAATGTCAGCTATTCAAATTATTGTATTTGTTGTTATAGGGAACACAATAATGGGTATTAAAGGATTATATGTTGAGTATTTTGCCATGTTATTTACAACAGCCTGTGTTGCAAATATGATAGGTTTAAATGTGTCGAGTGCCTTTAAATCTGTAGTAACTGTTTATATATTGATTCCAATTTTACTTATCCCTCAATTACTTTTAGGTGGAGTAGTAGTTCAATATTCTAATATCAATCCTATATTCAAAAATCAACAAGGTAAAGTTCCTTTAGTAGGCGAATTAATGGCTTCTAGATGGGCTTTTGAAGGATTAATGGTGGAACAATTTTCAGATAATATTTTTGAGAAAGAATTCTTTGATGTAGATACTGAAATATATTCAGCAGATTATTTAAGAACATATTATTATCCTACTTTGATAGGTAAAATAGAAGATTGTAAACTTTATTTGAATGAAAACCATGACGGTAAAATTTCAGAGTATAGTTATCATGATAACTTAGATTTACTATCACATGAGTTTCAAAAAATGGAGGTGTCAAGTAAGTTTGATGAAAAGCCTACTATTCAAACTAATTTTGATATTGCCACCTTTGATATTGTTGAAGCAAACAAGGTTCAGAAGTATTTAGAAGAAACAAGAAGGCATTATAATCAAGTATATATTTATTGGAAGAAAAAGAAGGAGGAAAGAGTACAAAAACAATTATCAGAGTTTGGTAAGAAACGTTATTTACAATTGAAAGATATTTATACCAACGATAAAATATCTGAGTTTGTAACTAATATTGTAACTACAAAACGAATAGTAGAATATGGTTCTAAATTAGTACAGAAAATATATCCTATCTATAATCTTCCTGAGGCTAAAGCAAATCCTTTTGAATTTAGAACTCATTTTTATGCTCCTAAAAAATACTTTATGGGGCAATTTTTCAAAACCTTCTGGTTTAATATTGCTGTAATGTGGGGAATGTACATTATTATGGCTATAGCGTTGTATTTTAGGTTATTAGCAAGGTTAGTTCGTTGGGTTGAACTAAGATTTGCAGATAAAGATAATATCAGATTATAAATCAAAAAGCTACCAAATTAGTTCAAACTATTTTGGTGGCTTGCTTTTTGTGAATGAGTATTCATAAATAAATATTCGTTATATTATTTTTGCTCTCTTGTCTTATCCGTAAAAAAAGTTGTTATTACGGAGATTTTTAACTGTTAATTATTTGAATAAATAAGATGAAACAATCATTACTTACTGTACTTATCGTTTTTACTGCGTTCGTTTCTACTTTCGCACAAACAACAGAAATTTCGGATGTTACGTTGCAAAATAAAATTGATGTAGACGGAACTTCTTTAATTCTAAATGGAGCGGGGGTACGTTCAAAATACTTTTTATCTTTATATGTTGGTAGCTTATACTTACCAGCAAAAGTATCTGATGCTAATAAAATACTATATAGTAAAGAATTAAAAATGATTCAATTAGATATCATTTCTAGTTTAATTACAGCAGAGAAAATGGAAGAAACTGTAAGAGCTGGGTTTAAAAACTCATTGAATGGTAATACAGCACCTTTACAAAAAGAAATTGATGCATTTATTTCTGTATTTTCTGAAGAAATAGAAACAGAAGATATATTCAAATTTGTATCTGACGGAACTTCAACAAAAGCATATAAGAATGATAAACTTCTTACAACTGTTGAAGGAGAAGAGTTTCAAAGAGCATTGTTTGGTATCTGGTTAGGAAACAAACCTGCGGATAAAAAGCTTAAGAATTTAATGTTAGGTCAATAATATTTGAAATGAAAAAAGCCACATTCTAAATTAAGAAATGTGGCTTTTTTTATCAAAACCCTCTTTCAAAAATTAATTTGGAAGAGGGTTTTTTGTTTTATCTTTCTAAAGTCATATTGTAGGCTTCTACATAGTACTTATAAAGTTCGTTCCAGTCGAAATGAATAGAAGATTGCTCTACAGTATTTCTTTGAGATATTCGATCTCTACGGTCTGTAGTAACAAAATCATACATATAATTAGCAAGTTCCTCTGCAGAATGAGAGTAATCACTATTTTTTCTATGAATTACTTCGATACCTTCTACTTTAGTACGCTTTAGATCGTTGATCACAAAGTCACCAAAACCAGCTAAATCAGAAGTAACTGCAGGTATTCCTCTTGCAACACATTCCATAGGAGTATAACCCCACGGCTCATAATAAGAAGGGAAGACCCCTAAATGACAACCTCTAACAAACTCATCATAATCAATTCCGAATAATGGATTCATAGAAGAAACAAAATCGGGATGATAAACAAGTTTTACGCGGTCACTTTCGTAATTTAAAAGACCAGATTGACGAGCAAAGTTCAAGATATCATCTTTGCTATCATCTTTTAAATTGTGTGTTGTTATGAACGGAAGTCTAGAACTTTTCCATGATTGTACAGTACGTCTTAATTGTAAACGTAAACTTTCTGGAATTAAATCTTCTATACTTGGTGTTTCGTAAACATCACCTTTAGATGCTACATAGAATAAGCGTTCTCCAACACTTTTTTCCATTGCATCACAAATTTTTCTGATTTCACCTAACACTGCTCTAGATTCTAACTCAATTGGATTAATCGAATCGTAATCTTTTTTAGTGATAAAGAACGTGACAACAGTTTTGTTGATGTTATTTACTTTAAGTTTATGATTTAAACGAGCTAATGCTTCTAAAGTTAAATCAAAACCTTTGTTTTTGTACTCATATCTACCAGAGGTGAAGAAGTACAAAGTATTATTTAAATCAAATGAGTAAGATTGGAAGAAATGTCCCATTACAAACTCATGGATTTTTTGTTTATATGTTTGATGTAAGTTTTGAGATTCGTGTAGTGCCTCAAAACGATTAATATTAATACCGTTTGGAACAATAGCATCAGTATCTCTACCTAATAAATATTTACATTCTACAGCAGTTAGTCTACTTACAGTAGAAAATGTATGTGCTCCATGTGCAGCTGCCCTTTCTATAGCAACTTGAGGTAAAATATTAAAATGTGTAGCTTCTTTTTCCCAATTATAAACACCTTTCTCTAAGTGGTTATAAAATTCAGGATCATTCATTGCTAAATAACGACCAAGAAGAGTAGCGTGAGTAGTAAATACAGCTTTAATATTTAGCTTTCTTCTTCTGATTTCAGGAATTGGTAAACCGACCATCCACTCATGCATATGAGCAATCACCTTTTGCTTACCTTGGTTAGTATTATCAAGCTCTTGGAAGAAGTCTGTAATCTGACTAGAAAGCATTAATGTTTGATCATACAGTGCGTCTCCATCGAAAGAAGGAATATTATGACTTTCCCAATATGATTTTTTGATATCTCCTAACTTCCATGCTTCGTTTAGAGGGTTGAAAAGTATAACTCTTGGACGACCAGAAACTAACCATCTACCATAAAATACCTCATATCCTTTAGCTCTTAAAGATCTAACAGTCTTTGATACAAGATCATCACCTTGGTCATCAATTGGTTCAAAGATTGCGGATACGTTATCACTAACATAAGGCCCTATTAAACAATAATTTTCATCTCCAACAGTAGATAAAACATTTAATATCTTAGATTTTATAACGGTGTAAATTCCACCTACTTGGTTACACACCTCCCAAGCTCCTTCAATAAGAAGAGGACGTTCTTTTAAATGCATGTTTTCTGGCATTATAGTTTTGGTAGTTTAAATTTTGTTTTGTTGTAGTATTCAACCGATTGCGACAAATATACAATTCATAATTGATAATTCTTTTCTCAGAAAGAAAAACAGTTGCTGATTGGAGAAAGATTTTTTTTAATTAGTATTTATTAATAATTAAACTATTGGTTTTAAGTTGCTTGTAAATAAGATTTAATATTGAAAGGTAGTAATGACATCTATTTTATTTTATATTCGTAAAATTCATTATAATTCTTTTATTTTGAATAGAAGAAATTTAGTAATTAACATACGAAATAGACTTAATCATGAACAATTTTGAAAAGGTAAAAGGCTATTTGATCAACCTAGGTTACGATATTAAAAGCGAAGACCAAACTGAAGAATTATTTATTATTTCTGATGAAGAAGAAGGACTTTTAAATGTAATTGTAGATTGTGAAGATCCAATTTTAATAATTGAGATGCACCTTTTAGATTTAACTGATAATAACTCAGAATTCTACCGTACTTTATTAGAGAAAAACAGAGAGTGTGTGCATGGTGCATTTGTAATTGATGCAGTAGGCAATAGAGTATTATTTAGAGATACTTTAGAGCTTGAAAATTTAGACGAAAATGAAATTGAGGGTACATTAAATGCCTTTAAACTTGTTATTGGCGAAAATTACGATTTATTACTCAATTACGCACACAACTAAAATATATATTTATATGTCATTTTTTAAAAGGATATTTGGATGGATGTCTGCAGAAACAAATGCAGCTTTAGATAGTTTAGAAGACCCAATTAAAATGACGGATCAAGGGATTCGTGATTTAAAAAAGGATTTAGATGAAAGTTTACAGGGGTTAGCTCAAGTAAAAGCAATATCTATAAGAACTAGAAAAGAATACGAACAGCACCGTCAGGCAGCTGGTGATTGGGAAAGAAAAGCAGTTTTACTTTTACAAAAAGCGAGCTCAGGACAAATTGATGCTGCAGATGCAGATAGATTAGCCACAGAAGCACTTTCTAAAAAAGAACAGGCTGTTCAAGCGGCGGCTACTCATGAGAAAATGGTGAATCAAAATGATGGACAAGTTGCTAAAATGGAGCAAAATGTACAACGTTTAAAATCGCAAATTTCACAATGGGAAAATGAAGCGAAAACATTAAAAGCAAGAGCAAAAGTATCAGAAGCTTCTTCAAAAATCAATAAACAACTTGCTAGTATAGATTCTACAAGTACTGTTTCTATGTTGGAAAGAATGAAGAATAAAGTGGAGGAACAAGAAGCTTTAGCAGAATCTTATGGAGAAATTGCAGATTCAAATGTTTCTATTGACGAAGAAATTAATAAAGCAATTGGACCAGGTGCTGGCTCATCTTCTTTAGCTTTAGAAGAGCTTAAAGAAAAAATGAAATTAGGAGCAGGTAAGAGTGATTCTACTTCAGCTTCGGCAACTAATGAGGGACAATCTGATTTAGATAAATTAAAAGAACAACTTAAAGATAAGTAATACATTAAAGGTTTTACTTATCGTACAAAATTAAAAATCACTTTACAGTACAGATCTAACTTTGAAAAGTTAAATTTTGGACTATAAAGTGATTTTTTTTTATCCTTTATTCTGCAATAATTCTTCTGTTTAATTGAATTTTAAGGTGTATTTAGTAGTTTTATGTAAGCAAAGAGATTTAAATCTCGGTTCTACCGTCTTTTTGTTAATTTTGTATACTCAAAATACATTGGAACTGTAATACAATTATAAGTTGTAATTAATTCATTTTTTATCATTGGAACTTATTTCACTAAGGTAATGAAAATCAAAAATCAAATTTTTTCTTGTGCTGTCCTTGTACTTGCACTTTTATTGTCGACTTCATCTTTTGCTCAAAGTAAAAAGAAATTAAAGCAGATGAACGAGCAATTAACTACTGAAAATACTGAACTTAGAAAAGGTAAAACGGATTTAGAAAAAAAATCTAACTCGTTAACTGCGATGAATGATCAGTTGAAGTATGAAGTTGATGGCTTAAAGTCAGATATTAGTTCTTTACAACAACAGAATGAAAAATTACAAACTGAAGTAGATGCTTTAGAATCTGAAAATAGTGAATTAGTAGCTTCTGCAGAAGTTGCAGCTAACACTACTTCTTCAGGAACTTCGGTTTCATCTGGTTCAAACATGCCTGCTAGTACAGGTCAATGTTCAAGCCGTCAAGGTCAATTACAGGCTAACCATACTTATTTTGTAAATTTAAGTAGTCAAATTATTTCTCATGGATGGGGTGTACAAGTATACTCTTCTAGAGAATTATGTGATGCACAAGGTTATGCTGAGAAGTTCCAAGAGCATTATAAAATGTGGAAAACATATGTGAAAGTTACAGAAGAAGGTGGAAGCCAAGTATATTCTGTAGTTTATGGTTCGTTAAAATACCAAGATCAAGCTAAAGTTTATTTAGAAAACTTTAAAAAGATTGGACGTAATTCTGATGAGCAAAATGCAGTTTTAGTACAACACTAAAACTAAATCTACATAAATAGGAAAGGAGACCAAAAGTCTCCTTTTTTTTATACACAATATGGAATATTTATTGTAGTATTAAAAGTTAGGTTATTTTTAAAAGGTTAACATCTATTCTCTCATAGTGAAAAAGCAATCTGTAGCACATACTTGGAAAAAAATTATACGTTGGTTTTACGTATACTTCGTTGTGTGTTTTGTTATTGCTGTGGGTAATTTCAGTTCTTATAGACAAGTAGAAAACCAAGATTTATTATTAGATAAAATTTTGGAAATACGTCATATGACATTGAAAATGACCTTAGCTGCGCAAGAATTTCTTTCTTATGAGGCACATTATGAAGATTTCCATAAATCTAGAACTGCAACACCAATAATGGCGGAGTACCATAATATTGATAAAGAGCTAACAGCTTATGTTGATAAAATGATGAGTACTAACGCTACGTGGAAAATAGATAATGAGCAAGATTTACAACAGTTTAGGGTTTTTCTAAATGAACATAGAACTGTTTTCTCTCAAATTATCACAAAATTAAAATTTCGAGGTTCTCCACATTCAGGAATGATTGGGGATTTACAAAAAAGAACAGAAGCGCTTGGAAGAGAGCCTTATGTTAGTGTAGTATCCTTGGAAAAAATGAAACTATTAGAAAAGAGTTATTTATTATCTGCAGATACTTCTGATTTTTATAAGATTAGAAAGATCAATCATCAGATGCAAAAAGAAGTAAACGCTATTTCGATGCCTGATGTACATAAACATCAAATCTTAAATAATTTAAGAAGGTATAATTCTACTTTATTAAGAGTAGTAGAGGTAGATGTTAGAATAGGTTTTAGAGGTGATATTGGCCTTACCCTAACATTACAAAAAAGAACAGAAGACATAATTAGTTTAGCCGATAAAATGTATCGAGATGCTAAATTAAAGAAAGATATGTGGATGTCTTATAGCCGATGGATTGCAGTAGTATTCGGAACTTTATCAGTTGGTGTATTACTTGTGTTAAGCCTAGCTACGAATGATGTCATAAGTAAAATGAAATAAGCTATACATCCTCTTCAGGGATGATATTATCTAAGTTAAATAGAATTTTAGATAACGGTACAGCTAAAATGGCAAATGCTATTAAAAAAGCTCCTCCGTAAAAATAGATATCCATAATTTCACTTTCCCCAAAAAAGAAATAGGCCATTATACCTCCATAAATTGGTGATAAATTATTTGCAAGAGCTACACTAAAAGGGTTAATTTTCTTCATTATTGCTACAATAGAAGAATAAGCAATAATTGAAAAGACGATAGCTAATACCAAAATTAAAGCAAAATCCGTAATTGAAGGATAAGTAAATGCACCTACTTTTATGTGTTTTAAATAATAAGGTAGTGTAATTGCTGTAGAGGCAAAAGCTCCAATCATTTGGTAAAAAGTAATAACTAAGTTATTGTATTTTTTAGATAATCTAGATGTTAGAATAGTAACAATAGCAGCAAAAAATGCGGCAAATATTGCTGTAAACATTCCGCTACTATAGGCAAAGCTTGAACTGAAAATCATGTACACACCAAATAAAGCACACATTCCTGTCATTGTTTCGTTAAATGTAGGTTTCTCTTTAGAAAAAATAGGATAGATAAAACTCACCCAAATAGGGGTAGTTGCCATTCCTACAAGAGTTACCGAGGTATTAGAGGTTTTGGCAGCTGTAACAAATAAAACCCAGTAAATTGAAGTTAGAACACCTGTAAATACAAGAAGTAGAATGTGAGAAGTCCTGACTCTTAAATCAATTTTTTTGTAAATTAATACACAAAAAACAACAGCCAGGGCAAGAAATGTTCTAATAAAAACAATTTCAAGAGACGTAAGATTGATGTAAATATTTATAATAGGAATCATGCTGGAACATAACACCCAAAAGTGTAATTCTCCATACAATCGTTTATCCTCAGAATAACCTATTTTTTTTAATATAGTATTTAATGCCACGTTAGTTTTTTATTAGTAACAATTGTTTCCACAGAATTTAAAGTACTAC
Source organism: Flammeovirga pectinis (assembly GCF_003970675.1). Classification (GTDB taxonomy): domain Bacteria; phylum Bacteroidota; class Bacteroidia; order Cytophagales; family Flammeovirgaceae; genus Flammeovirga; species Flammeovirga pectinis. Next base: position 2,317,207 of record NZ_CP034562.1, on the reverse strand, counting down.
TTTTTTATTCAAAAGCATAGAAATTCAATGTTTCTTAAAAATTTTCTCTCCCACTTTTACTTCAGTTTCTAAATGATTTTCGCTTGGTGGTATCGGGCAATCAAAATTTTCATTGTATGCACAATATGGATTATAAGAAGTATTGAAGTCAATAGTGGTTTGAAGTTGTCCTTTTTTTACATTGTGTAATTCAATATATCTTCCAGCCCCATAAGTATCTTTTCCAGAAGTTTTATCTGTAAATAATACCATAACAACATCTTTTGTTAGCGGATTACGCATAGCATCGGCCAATAAAGTAAGTGAAAGACTTTTTCCGTTTAAATGAAATTTAGCAAGTGCTACTTTTTTATAATTTCTTGGAAGCCCTTTTGTTGTTTTAATTTTTACTGTTTTTGGTAAACCGTACCATTCTAAAGATGCATTTACTTTAAAATCAGCATTTACTGGAAAATAACTTAACGCTTTGAATATCAATTTCTCATCTTCAGTAAGAGGAGATGAACTTTCGTCTTTGAATTCAGTATCTTTTTTTTCTCTTTCAGAGGTGATTTCTGTAATATACTTTTGAGTATCTTCTTCAGAGGTAGAGTTGAAATAAGAGTAACCTAGAAAGATTACAACAAATAGGAATACAATTCCTTTTAAAAAAGTTGAAGGTTTCATTTTAAATGTTTTTTCAAAATTAATACAAAAAATAATAATCAGTTTATCTGATATAGGATAATTTTAATAAATAATTGTATATTGCATAGCGTAAAATAATTATTATGTGTTTTTATTATCAAATAATATCATGGTTAAGCCTGTTTATAACATAAAGGACCACGATTTACTATCATTACTACAAAAGACTTTGCTATTTGAAGGGTTCGTTGCAGGATATAAATTTTATTCTGAAAATGACTTGGAATGGGAAGTGATGCGAAATAAATTAAACTTAGTTCGTTATTCAAATAATGAATTTGATGACAACGCTGTTGCAGTTTTTGCAGGTGATAAGATGATCGGATATGTTCCAAAAGCTAATAGTAAAACTATTGCAGAATGTTTAGATAAAGGAGAAGAACTTTATTCTGAACTGATTCATGTAGACCCTGTTGCTGCAGATAAAAATAAAGTGTTCTTTAAAATTTGGCGATTTAAAGAAACACATTAATTATTTCTTTCTGCGTTTTAGTCTAACAATTGGTCCATTGTGATCAAATAACGATTCTGGAAGTGATTCTTTAATTTTAGTATATGACTGTGCTTGCAGTTCTATATTTTTTACTAATTCAATACAATTAATTTTAGAAACCTTATCATTAAAGTATTTCTGTAATGCTTTATTTAGCGGTTTTCGTTCTTTAAACTGATGTACAATCAGATCAAAAATACTGCTTTTTCCCCAAGTATTTTTTGTGTAATTTTCTGGTGTTTTAATAAATTGAGAACTGTTTATCTTATAATTATTTGCTTTGTCAATATCATCTCCTTCTACAACTTGAACTTCAGAAGTTAACTCATTTGTATAAATAGATGCTTTAAAACACTCTTTCCCAATTTTTGCCCATTTCCAAAAATCATTTAATAATGGAATCCTAGGTGGTAGGGCAATAAGTTCTTTTTCGTAATCAATTTTATAAAGAGGATGTGATACAATTGCAAAAGTGTAATAGAAGATATTTTCTTTTGTAAGAAGTGCCTCTTTGTACTCTCTTTCAATTTTAACTTTTTCTATTGTATTAATTTTTTCTGAGATACTATTTACAGCAGAAGAAATATCAGTCACTAATTGCTTTTTCTGAGGCATATTTTTATACAACTGCAGCATTTTAGTAGTTAATTGATTGGAGGTCGCAACTACTTTTTCAAGTGGCGTTTCTTCTTCTTCTGTATAATTAAAAAGTGTTTTAGTGTATTTATCTAAAACTGGTAACCTAGAAGTATGTCGTGAAATTTGTTCTAAACTAGGAATAAGAGTTTCTAAAATTGATGAAACAGTATTTGTTTTTCCTACTTCTGGTAGTCTAGGTAAGTAATACTGTTTAAAACGATTAAGTGCCCAATCACTAATGTTTTCTGAAGAAGAACCGTCTTCTTTGTAAACCTTAAGTGGTAATATGGTATTCCTTTGTTTTCTTTCAAAAAAATCTGATAATATTGGAGATGTACAAGGAATGCTTTCAAAACCATATTCTTGATTAGCAGATAATACCAAAGAAGGATTTTCTTTATTAAAACCTAAGAGGTGACTACTCTCCCAGGTTGAAACATCTAATTCTGAAGCATAAATCCATTTTTTTGTAAATGGTTTTACGTAAGCACGTATTATATTCTTTTCATCAAATTTAGATAGTTGGTCATCTAATTTGAGGGTGTTACCTTTCTTTTGACTTTTCTCAAAAACTTTGAGCTTATCTTTTAATTGTTGTTTATTAAAATCTGTAAACCAAGTCTTGTTTTTAAGCTGAATTGTAGCGACAGATTGGTTAAATATACTTTTCTCTTTCTGACTATATAAGCAAAGAAACTTACTATATTCTTCAGAAGATAATGTAATCCAATCATCAGAATCGTTGCTAATGGGAGAGAAGTCTTCTAGATAGCTAGGAGCATAATAAACGCCCTCATGTTCATCATCTTTACTAAAAATAAAACAATATATAATTTGATTGGAGTATAAATGTGCTTGAATATAAACTCTACTACAAATTGATTTAGTTTGCTGTCTCCATTGCTTAAATTCTGGAGCTGCTGCTAGAGAATGATCACCTCTAATAACTAAAATGCCATTATTACCAAGACGTTCTTTAGCCCATAATAACCAATACGATACAGGATTCCTTTTCTGATCTGAAGAGAAAACTTTCTTAACTCTACTTGTCCATTCTTTATGAGCTGTTCTATTTCCTAAAGACATTTGCTGAATTGTACCAAATACAATCTGAACAGGGTCACGGTTTAGGTTGGTTAATTTATTTAAGTTTGAGTCTTCTTCAGCAAAATTTAAATGTTTTTGCCCTTGAGGTAAAATATCTACAAAGCTTAAACTGTTTCCGAAAGAACGGTTACTCTCTGTCGCATTTACAGTACTCCAATAATAAACAAGCAAGTCGTAACATACTAAAGTGTTAGATTTAGCTTCAATATCTAAAAAAGGAGGTAAGGTAAAAGAAGGGTATAAATATTGGGCGTCTTTTCCAGAATTATTTAAATGTTTTCTCATAAGAGATTTAAACATTCCTAAGAAATAATTAGGTAAAGGTTCGCCTTCTTCTCTACCCATTAATTGAGTGAAAAGCTCTTCTTTATTTTGTCCATTTTGAAGTAAAACATCAATTGTTGTTTTTAATTGATTTTGAGTATCAGAGAGAACTTCATTCTCAGAGAATTGCTCAATAATTTCTTCAAAAAGTATATATATATGATCAGAGAATACAGCCTGTAACGCACTCTTATCTTTCAAAGAAAAAAGAATTTGTTTACTCACAACATGCTCACTGATCAATCTTAATAAGTCATCTATATTAAATGTAGAAAAGAAAGACTTTTTAAAAGCCTTGATCATCTCTTTTCCATTTTCTTGGGCTTCAGCTTTGTAATTACCTGCAAATAATAATTGCTGCTGTAAGCTTTGAATAGCTTCTCCTATCAAACTATTTATGTCTTTTTTTAAACATTCTACTATGAGATTACTAATTGTTTTCTACTGTGTATTTTGATTTTATACATTACACAAGAAATTCATGTTAGATAATCATTATTGTTCTAAATCCGATTAGTATATTCGCTACTAAATCAGATTTAAGACAAACGTCGTAAAATTAATAGTAGTTCTCGTCCTTTGGACACAAAAATTATGAAAAAATTATTTCTGCTTGATGGCATGGCATTGATTTTCCGAGCCCACTTTGCTTTAATACGTAATCCACGTATCAATTCTAAAGGAGTAAATACAAGTGCACCTATGGGGTTTGTAAATTCTCTATTAGAAATTTTAAAAAAGCAGAATCCTACTCATATAGCGGTATCTTTTGATTTACCAGCCCCAACATTCCGACATAAAATGTTTAGTGAATACAAGGCAAATAGACAAGAGACACCTGAAGATATATCAATTGCTATTCCAATTGTGAAGAAAATTGTTGATGCTTTTAATATTCCTAGAATTGAAATGGAAGGTTTTGAAGCAGATGATGTTATTGGAACATTAGCAACAGAAGCTTCTAAAAGGGGTTTTCAGACGTATATGATGACGCCTGATAAGGACTATGCTCAATTAGTTGATGAGAATACTTTCTTGTATCGTCCATCTACGAAAGGAGGGATTGAAATTTTAGGCGTAAATGAAGTTCTTGAGAAATTTGATTTAGATCGTATTGACCAAGTAATTGATTTATTAGGTTTACAAGGTGATGCTGTTGATAATATTCCGGGGGTTCCTGGTGTAGGACCAAAGACAGCTTGTAAGCTTTTAAGAGAATATAGTACTGTTGAAGGTATAATTGAACATTCTGATGAACTGAAAGGTAAACTTAAGGAACGCGTTCAGGGAAACGTAGAACAGGCATTAATGTCTAAAGAGTTAGCCACTATTAAATTAGATGTTCCTGTAGAATTTAATGAACAAGAGTTACTTATATCTGAACCTAATAAGGAAGAACTTGTAAAGATATTTACAGAATTAGAGTTTAAAACCTTACTTCAGAGAGTTTTCCCTGGAGAAAAGAAAACAATAACTCCAAAAAAATCTATCAAAGCAGGTGAACAAGCGTCTTTATTTGGAGGGAGTACTCCAAGTTCTTCAACGTCTACAATAGACACAGAAGAAGTTGTAGAGGAGGAAGTAATAATAGAAAAATCTACAATAGCTACTGTAAATAAAAATTATAGATTAATAGATTCTCCGGAGAGATACGAAGAATTAGTTAGTTATTTAAGTAGACAAAAAGAATTTGCTTTTGATACAGAGACAACCTCTTTAGATGCTTTAGAAGCAGAAGTTGTTGGGATGTCTTTTAGTGCGACTAAGGATGAAGCATACTATGTTCCAGTTCCATTAGACAAAGAACAAGCAAATAATATATATACTTACTTTAAACCTCTTTTTGCAAATCAAGAAATACTTAAGATAGGTCAGAATTTAAAATATGATCTACAAGTACTTGAAACTGCTAATGTAGAGGTTAAAGGGCCTTTCTTTGATACCATGCTTGCACATTATCTGTTAGAGCCAGATAAACGCCATGGTATGGATGCAATTTCTGAAGTATATCTAAATTATGTTCCTGTATCAATAGAAACTATTTTAGGTAAAAAAGGAAAGAAGCAAAAGAACATGAAAGATATGTCTGTTCAGGAAGTATATGAATATGCTTGTGAAGATGCAGATGTAACACTTCAATTAAAAGAAGTTTTTGAGCCACTTTTAAAAGATAAAGGACTTGATAAGTTGTTCTCCGATCTTGAAATGCCTTTAATGGAGACATTAAAAGATATGGAAAGAGAGGGTGTTAATCTTAATGTAGAATCATTAGAAAAATATTCTGTAGAGTTAGCAGAATCTGTTGAGCAATTAGAAAAAGAGATTTACATCTTAGCTGAAGAAGAGTTTACAATCTCTTCTCCTAAACAGCTAGGAATAGTACTTTTTGAAAAAATGAAGCTTGTTGATAAACCCAAAAAGACAAAAACGGGACAATATGCAACAGGAGAAGAAGTACTACAAGGTTTAAGGAATCATGAAATTGTCGGTAAAATTTTAGATTTCCGTCAATTGAATAAATTGAAAAGTACTTATGTAGACGCACTTCCTAAACTGATTAAATCAGATGGTAGAGTACATACTACTTATAATCAGGCAATAGCTGCTACTGGGCGTCTTTCATCTACAGATCCAAACTTGCAGAACATACCAATTAAAACATCAAGAGGTAGAGAAATCAGAAAAGCATTTGTCGCTAGAAATAACGATTATACTTTTGTTGCTGCCGATTATTCTCAAGTAGAATTAAGAATTATGGCTGCTTTTAGTGGTGATAAGGAAATGATTGATGCGTTTAAAAATGGTAGAGATATCCATACAGCAACTGCAGCAAAAGTATTTAATGTAGCAGAAAGTGATGTGGATACAGAGATGCGTAGAAAAGCAAAAACAGCCAATTTTGGTATTATCTATGGTGTATCTGCTTTTGGTTTATCGCAACAATTAAATATACCTAGAAGTGAAGCAAAAGCATTAATTGATGCTTATTGGGAAGAATTCCCTTCTGTTAAAAAGTATATGGATGATGTGATTGGGAAGGCCAGAGATAATGAATATGTAGAAACATTAATGGGCAGAAGAAGATATCTAAGAGATATTAATTCTAGAAACTTCACCGTGCGTGGTATGGCTGAAAGAAATGCTATCAATGCACCTATTCAAGGTACGGCGGCTGATATTATCAAAAAAGCAATGATTGAAATTCAGGCTTGGATGAAATCGGAAGGGTTGAAATCTAAGATGATCTTACAAGTTCATGATGAATTAATATTTGATACTCATAATGATGAACTAGAACTCTTAAAAGCCAAAATTAAGGAATTAATGGAAGGTGCTTATGACATTGGAGTTCCTTTAGAAGTAGAGATTGGAGAAGGAAAAAACTGGTTAGAAGCCCACTGATAAATAGTATGAGTACAAATAAATTAAATACTGAAAAGTCGTTCTTCATAGGTTTGCAAGATTTTATGCGTTTAATACGTGGGTCGAACTTATTTATCATCTTTGTTACACAATGGATGGGAAGAATATTCTTGATAGGAGATTCTTCTAATATTGAAGAATACCTAAGAGATTTTAATTTTTTCTTATTGACACTTTCTACTTTATTAATTGCAGCAGCGGGGTACATTATTAATGATTACTACGATATAAAAATCGATGCAATTAATAAACCTAGCAAATTAGTAGTTGGTAAGGTAATGAAGAGACGTGTAGCCTTGTTTACGCATACTGTATTTAATTTAACAGGCATATTAATAGGCTTTTACCTTTCTACTGAAGTAGGGATTGTATGTTTTATAATTTCGTTTTGGTTGTGGCTCTATTCAAATACACTAAAAAGACGTGCCTTTATTGGAAATTTGAGTGTAGCTGCTATTACATCTTTATCTGTATTTTTACTTAATATATATTTTGTAGAGAACAATATGGAGGTATATCAATTTGGGATTTTTGCGTTCTTCGTCTCAATTATTAGAGAAATTATTAAAGATTTGGAGGATAAAGAAGGAGATGCTCAGTTTGGTTGTAAAACATTACCTATAATTTGGGGTGATGGTAAAACCAAACAACTAGTATATGTTCTCTTTGCTCTATTTATTCTAGTTTCTGTATTTATGATATTACATATGAGACAAGAGTATTTTCAATATTACTATTTGATCCTATCAATACCTGCTTTCTTTCTTATTTATAAGGTATATAAGGCAGGGACAAGTAAGGATTATGCATCTATAAGTAAAATGATAAAATTTTATATGTTAGCAGGAATATTAGGAATGCTATTTATATAATAAAGAAATCCCATTCTAATTGAATGGGATTTCTTGTTTTAAAGTTTATATGTAAATTGAATTGGTTAGAAAAGAAGTCGTCTTATTTTGTTGATGTTACGTCTGTGCTTTCGAAAATTTTATCTGCTGATGAGGCAACGAACCCTTCAAATAGTTGTCCGTCTTTTTGTGGATACCTCATTGCAAACTCGTAATAGCAAGAAGGAATTTCGAAATCACCTTCTTGGAATTTTATTGTTACTTTGTCAGCCAAAATACTCGACTGTTCCAAGCATTGTTCCTTGCTTCCTTTGATTTCACCTCCAGAAGTATTCATCTTAAATTTATGCTCTTTCAAGAATTCATTTACACTTTCTAGCGTGGTAAAGTTTTTAAGCTTATTACAATAGATTGTGAAATGATTAGCTCTAAAACCAAAAACATACATCCAAGCGGCATATTCAGATTCTTTTAAAAGCTTTTCGTAAATTTTATGTGATGGTTGTCCCCAAGTACGTCCACTAAGTAATAAATTAGCGGGTGATGTTGATGTTAAATCAGATGTTGCAATAATTGAATCTGCTACATCTTGAATAAACTCACTACATAATTCTAAACGTAGTTCGCTAATAAATATTTTCGGGGCATCCTTATTATACATATGCTCGTAATGAGAAGCCTTTAACTTTTTAGCTTCAAATATGTATTCTCCTTTTTTCTCGTATCCAATACTAGTAAAAGGAGCTGATAAGGTTTCTACGTTTACAAGTGGGTTGTTAAACGTACGAATGGCGATGTGATCATTAGAGATAGATTCGCCTTTCTTTTCAAAAATTGATTGAATTTTAGCAGCAGAGGGAGTGACTTTAACGTACTCGTCCCAAAGCTTCTCTACAATATTTTCCATGTGTTTACGGTTAGGATGTTAGTATATCAATTATTATATAAATGTAATATTTACGTTTAAATTGATATGCAAATATACACATGAATTTTTACAGGCAAAGGAAAAAACGAATTATTTTATTTTTTGGAAAATTATAGTGCCGTCATTCATTTCTATACGCTCATATTTGTCTTTAATGATCGTTAGGAAATCTAGTATTTGTTCCCCTTGATTGTTAGAGTCAATTATAGTTTCAGGTAAGTCTTGATCAAACTCATTATAGATAACTCTTAATTGATCATAGCTATCTACATTACTAAAATAATTTTGACAAACTCTCCAATTTAAATAAGGTGTTGCTAATTTTTTATCTTGATAATAGTCGTAATTAGTTCCAAATACCAATACGCTCTTGCCGATTTCATCTCCGAAAGAAATTGTTTTACTCCATGCATTGCTGTAAGGAGATTCAATTTTCTTAGGAAGAATATCAAATGCAGTAGTATACATAATTGCAAGAAGTAAACTACAATAGACCCATAATGTACTTTCTGCAAAAATACCTCTCCGAATTAAAAGAAGCTCATGTGTACAGAAAAAAGCTAAAGATGGAACAAATAAAATTAACTGGAATGAGGCAGTATATTGTGAAAATATAATACTTAATGAGGCTGTAATTACCCAAATAAGCATTACTTGTTGGATACTCTGCTGAGAGTTAATGAAGGAATTGTATGAGAATGTTCTGAATGCACCAAGTAAGAATATTATAGTAGGCAATATCATTAAAATAAGCATCTGCTCCCAAGATAATATAAAGTTATGTTCTAACTGTGTAATGGTTAAGATACATAATTTTACAAACTCAGTTATATTACTATTGTAGTAGAGGTAAAGAAAATAACTACCCCAAACAATGGTAAATCCAACAAAAGCCAGGAAAAGCCTTCTTAGTGAGGTGACTCTAAAACTTGCTAAGGCAAAAATACCCATCAATAAGAAAGAGAAAGATGGAAGGTAAGCCAATGATGCTAAACCAAAGAATATACCAGTGTTCAGTATACTTTGTTCTGTATCTGTTCTCTCCATTCTTAAAATGTTTCTTAGTCCAAACAATAAGAATGTCAGACTTATTAGAATAGGAGAGAGGGTCATGAAATCATAACTGATATTAGAGAATACCAAATACAGAAACCCAGGTATAAATGTTTTTTGTTTATACGCTTCGCTTCTATTCAACATGGTATTAAATAGAAATGACTGGAAAAAAGTCAAAATCGAAGCAATTACAAAAAAGGTGACTTGAGTGCCACCAAAAAATTTAGCAGCAAACCAATAAACACCTGCAGATAAGGGAGCAATATTGTCCCATACATCTTGGTACATCATGCTTCCATCCGCTAATTTCTGACCTAAAGTAATCCAATGTATTTCTTCTGACATTAATGGTATTCCACTTAACCAAATAGGAAGTCGAATAAGTATAAGTAGAAAAAGTAGTGCGATTAAACGTAAAGGATCGTTGATCTTAAAAAATGAAAGCATCTCTTTGTACTAAATTTGATGTTTTTTTGGTTTGCTTTTAGAACTTATCTTGTATAAATATCGTCATCGTTATCTCCTTTATCATCAGGAATATCGATGTCTTTAAATAAGTCTTCTATTTTTTCAGCTTCTTCAGAAGTATTGTCATAATAAAAACGTAATTGAGGAATTACTCTTGCTTGATGACGAATACGTTGACCTAGTATATTACGAATAGCCTTACTTTGCACTTCAATTTCTGCTACTTTACTTTCTGGGTCTTTCACCAAAAGAAAGCTTAAATATACTTTTGCTAGGCCTAAATCAGGTGATACCTCAACTTGTGTTACAGTGATAAAAGATCCACCGAACATTGAAACACTATTTTGCTGGAAAATTTCACCTAAATCTTTTTGAATTAAGCGAGAAAATTTATGTTGTCTTTTACTATCCATTATAATGAATTAATAAATTATGATTCTATTTTAAATACAAGTCAACGAATGTTTAGAGTATAAAACATAGTTGACCATATGAACTTACAAAGTTCGAAAAAAAAATCTTAATTGAAGCGCATTTTCAGTTATTCCTTATCGTCATCGTCATAATAATCATCATCGTCATCATTTTCGAAGTCAAAATGCTGAAAATCATTCTTTTCTTCTACACCAAACAATTGTTCTTGAGAGGCAGATGAATTTCCTTTAATATCAAACCTTTCTTCTTCCTCATCATCAAAGTCATCATCATAATTGTCAGAAGCTTCTTCCTCATTAATTTCAAAATGATTTGTAGCTAAACCTTCAGCACTTTCGTCATCATCATAAAACTCACCCTCTACTGGAGCTGTATCTTCTATTGTAGTTGTATGCTGTCCAAAATTATTTTCTACTTGAGTGGCTGTAGATACTTTTGGGACAGGCTTATTTAAAGTATGTGTTACCGTTAAAATCATATACAAATCGTTATACAACGATTTTAAAATAAATGACCTTGTGAGCGAATGTGTAGTGTCTACCTTAAAGAGTTCTTTTCTAATATCTAGAAATACATACATCTTATCATTTTTAACAACACAATTCACCTTTGCCTTAAAGTGTTTTTTAATCTTGTATAACTTCTCAATAAAATCATCCTTTAGACTACTTTCAGCAGCGGCTCTATTTTCTGCGTATACTTTAAATATTTCTCTGTATTTAGGGTGTTTTATTGGTACATAAGTCCCATAACGTTCATCTTTTTCTTCAATTAACCGTCCTAAATGACCCCAATGTTTCTGGATATCATCTTCAAAAATATATACATCAGATGCTGGAGGTTCTTTTAGCTCTACAATCATAAAGAAGCCATGGAAAATAGTTTCGGTTTTTGCTTCTTCTTGCTTTTTTTTATTTAGATACCATTTGTTTTTTGGAGGTAATTGTTTTGCAACTTCAACCTCAGAAACAGTGATATTAATTCCATCTATGCTTCCTGTAATAAGGTCATCTCCTGTATATATATCAGGAATAAGAGGATCTACGCCACTTCTTATCCATTCATTTATTGGGATAAAATCTTCGGGTTCATAATGAAGAGAAGGGTCCATAAATCGGATCATTTCTCGAACTACTAGTTCCTTGTATTCTTCTTCAATTGTCTCATCAAGAAAATTGTTTTTAAAATAAAGGTGAGAAGCAAAAGGAGCGAATATGCACATAAAATACAACCCGTAATCATGTATTTGATTTAAATAGACAAGTATCCATGCTATAAAAATCATAAGGAATGTTAGTCCGCCAAATTGTAGTCGTTTGTTATGCATCTGGAAACGTTTTGCTTCAAGATCTTCTAACTGCGGTTTAATATTCTCTTTAAAAAAGGCTTTAAATTCTTCGAAAGATTTCATAAAAAATTAGTGTAGAGCGAATACTCTCTTCAATTCTATCGATGAATATAAGGAGAATCTGTTTAGAAAGTTAAAAAACAAGGATTATGAATGCGGAATAATTGCAATATTCATAATCTTGTAAGAATTTAGCACAATGAAAAAATTTTTAGTCATACAAACAGCTTTCATTGGTGATGTGATCATGGCAACCGCTGTTGTAGAGAAATTAATAAAATTTTATCCTGAAGCGGAAATTGATTTTGTAGTCCGTAATGGAAATGAAGGGTTGTTAAGAAACAATCCGTATATAAATGAAGTTATAATCTGGAATAAGAAACAGAATAAAAATAAAAATTTATTTAAAGTTGCAATGGAAATCCGTCGTCGAAAATACGATAGGGTTATTAATTTGCAAAGATATTTCTCAACGGGTTTAATGACATTTTTATCTGCTGCAAAATCAACAGCAGGTTTTGATAAAAATCCTTTGAGTGGATTTTTTTCTATTAAAAAGCCTCATGTGGTTGGTTTAGGTAGAGAGCAGGAAAACCATGAAGTGGCAAGGTATATTTCACTAATTGAAGATATCACAGATAATAAATTTGTTAAGCCAAAATTATATCCTAGAGAAATTGATTACGATAAAGCTAAATTTGACGGTGATTATGTAACTGTAGCACCTAGTTCTGTTTGGTATACAAAGCAATTTCATAAGGATAAATGGGTGGAGTTAATCAATAAAATTCCTGAAAATATTACAGTTATTTTAATTGGTGGACCTGGTGATTTTTCTGTTTGTGATGAGATCATAGACAAAGTTAAGAGAGGGAATTTATGTAATTGGGCAGGGAAACTTTCTTTTTTACAATCTGCAGCTTTAATGAAAGGGGGGATTATGAATTTTGTAAATGATTCTGCTCCACAACATATGGCAAGTGCAGTTAATGCACCTCAGACTGCAATTTTCTGTTCTACTATTCCTGAATTTGGTTTTGGACCTTTATCTACAAATTCGAAAATTGTAGAGGTAAAAGAAAAATTAGATTGTAGACCTTGTGGAATTCATGGTCATAAAAGTTGCCCTAAAAAACACTTTAAGTGTTCTATGGATATAGATGTCGAAGATTTGCTCTTAGACGAATGGAAGTAACGTTAATTTAAATGTTTTAACTTACTGTTACTAATACAAACTAACAAATTAGTCGTAATGAAAAATTATCATCTAACTGCAGGACCAAGTGAACTGTATTTTACTGTTGAACAACATATTCAACAAGCTTTAAAAGAAAATATTGCGGTTGTGTCTCACAGAAGTGCTGCATTTCAAGATATGTTTGGCTTTACAGTAAGTCAAGTGAAAGAAATGTTAGGTGTACCTGCTGATTTTCATGTAGTATTTACAGGTTCAGCAACAGAGGTATGGGAACGTCTTGCTCAAAATTGCATTACTAAAAAAAGTGCTCACTTTGTAAATGGATCATTTTCTGAAAGGTTTCATGCTTTTGCTGAGGCCTGGGGAATGGAAACTCAAAAAATTGAAAAGCCTTTAGGAGAGGGTTTTAATTTAAATGAAGTGGATATTGACAAGGATGTAGACTTTATTGCGATTACTCAGAACGAAACAAGTACGGGTGTTCAATTCCCTGTTGAAGATATCTATTCATTACGTAAAGAACACCCAAATGCTATAATAGCAATTGATGCCGTTTCTTCTGTACCTTATCTAAATATTGATTTTAATCAAATAGATAGTTTATTCTTCTCAGTGCAAAAAGGAATGGGTTTGCCAGCTGGATTAGGAGTATGGATATTTAATGAAAAGTGTGTAGATAGAGCAAAAGAAATTAAAGCTACAGGTAGACATTTAGGTGGTTATCATGATATATTTACACTTCTAAAAAATGCTTCTAAAAATATGACTCCTGCAACTCCAAATGCATTAGGGTTATATACTTTAGGTAAAGTTTCAGAAGATTTAATCCGTAGAGATATGGATATAGTTAGAAGTGAGACGGATTACAAAGCAGCATTACTTTATGGAGCTGTAAATGCACATAAAGATTTAGATTATGCAGTGAAAGAGGAAAGAGTCCGTTCTAAAACAGTAATCGTTATCGATGTGAAAGAAGGTAGATCTGCTAAAGATTTAATGACTTATTTATCTGATAAAGGATTAATTGTTAGTTCTGGATATGGAGCAAATAAAGCGACTCAAATAAGAATAGCAAATTTTCCAACACATTCTAAAGAACTCTATTTTCAATTAGTAGATCTTATAGAAGCTTGGTAGTTAAAAGTTAATTATTGAATATAAAAAAAGGATAAATCATTATAATGATTTATCCTTTTTTTATTCTAGTATTTATTTAATGACTAAAACTTTCAATGTCTTTTGGACTATGCTTGTGTTTAAACAAGACAGCAAAAAGTAATGCAACTACTAATGAATAGATAGCAAAACTTGTCCAAACACTAGGCCATTGAATATCGCCATTAGTGGTAAAGAATGCATCAATCATCCATCCACTAATAGAACTACCTAATACAGCTCCAAAACCGTTTGTCATCATCATGAATAACCCTTGACCAGAAGCTCTTATTTTTTCATCACATTGAGATTCAACATAAAGTGATCCCGAAATATTAAAGAAATCAAATGCCATTCCGTAAACAATACAAGAAATGATTATCCAAGGAAGTCCTTCTGCCGGATTACCAATAGCAAATAAGCCAAAGCGTAAAACCCAAGCAAACATACTTATCAGCATTACTTTTTTAATGCCAAATTTCTTTAAGAAAAATGGAATAGCCAAGATAAATAATGTCTCAGAAACTTGAGAAATAGACATTATAATTGCTGGATATTTTACAGAAAGTAAATCTTTATATTTATCTATTTTTGCAAAATCATGTAGGAAAGTGTCTCCGTAAGCATTAGTTAATTGTAATGCAGCCCCTAATAGCATAGAGAAAATGAAGAATAGAGCCATCTTTCTCTCTTTAAAGAGTTTGAAAGCATCTAGACCAAGTGCACTTGCTAAGGTTTGATTTTTAGGCTGTTTATTTACATCACATTTAGGTAATGAGAAAGAATAAATACCTAGGCACAAAGAGGCAATAGCAGAAACATAAAATTGCATTGCAGACTTTTCAAAACCTAATAAACTTACTACCCACATTGCAGCAATAAAGCCTATTGTTCCCCATACTCTAATAGGAGGGTAAACTTTAACAATATCTAAGCCTTCTTTTTTTAATGCTGAATAAGCAACAGTAATAGAAAGTGAAATTGTGGGCATATAGAAGATCATGTTAATTAACATGACAACAAAAAACATATGAGGTGTCTGAACCTCCGGAATGTAGAATAATATTCCGGCACCCATAATGTGGAAAATACCTAGTAGTCTTTCTGCATTGATATATCTATCTGCGATAATACCTGTAATAGCAGGCATAAAAATAGATGCAATTCCCATTGTAGAAAAGATAGCACCAAACTCAGTACCCGACCAGCCTTTGTTTTGAAACCAGTAGCTACCAATGGTAATTAACCATGCTCCCCATATAAAGAACTGTAAAAAGTTCATTATTGTTAAACGCAGTTTTAAGCTCATGTTTTATTAATTGTGTTCATATAAATGTAATGGATACAAATATAAACTTAAATACTATTTTATTGCGTTATAAACTGATACTAATTCTTAACAGAAATAATACTTTTACCAATCAATGACTTTTGTCTAGTTTAACGAAAAAATACTATTTGTTGTATTGGGGTAAATTCTAACGGAAATTGAAATAATGCTATACTTATCAATCTGGATCCATTAACTGGCTGGCTCTTGTTTCTTTTTTATTGATGTAGTTCTTTTTTACGTACCCGAAATTAAGGTTAACTCCAACTCTTATACCGAGTGATTGAGAGTTTTGCCAATTAGATATATTATAAACAATATCATCAGACACGGCATATACTTTTATACCGGGGAATCCTACAGATACTGCTGCACCTAATCTGGAAATCCCACTTTTATCGGCTGTGTAATTCAATCCAATACCTAAGAAATCGGCAAACCTTTTATTCATACTTACAGAGACTCTCGGGTTGAAGTAACTATCATAATAACTAAAGCCTAATGTAGCACCTATAATAAATTTATGACCAAAATCGTAACTCGAAGCTAGATTTACATAAGTAGGTAAGTAAGTAGTATAGCTATCCAAATTTCCATCTTCAGTTAATTGATAATCAAATAATGCAACTAAAGAATCGTATTGAGTATTGTCAATTTCTTGATTTATTATTTGTTGTGGAGATGCTCCAACGATTGTATAAGAATTATAATCTTGAGCACCAATTTCATAATTCCTTCTACCGTTAGTCCAAAATATTTGTCCAATATTAGTGGCAGCGAATTCAAAAAGTAATTTATCAGAAAATTGGTAAGTAAGCCCAACATCTACAGCATATCCATTTCCAGCACCTCCTGCAAGGTAATCACCAATATTTGCAGTTGAAAAATTTCCTGCTTTGTCTAAGATATTAGGTAAACCAGCTGTTTGAATTGGTCCATCTACTTTTACATGAAGTGGATAGTTTACTGCATCCTCTGTAGTTATTTCAATAGTGGCGTCAGTTGCTTGTACATTCATTATACCGCTCAGGTATTTGATATTTAATCCAAATGTCCACTGATCTTTAATATTGTAATTAAACCCAATCCCATATTCTCTATAATGAGAGAGGTTGATTGTTGGAGCAACATTAAAAGTTTTATTAAGATTATCTTGGTGAGCAGTTCCCTTAGAAAATAATTCTCCAACATCTTCATTTATTGAAGAGAGAGCTGATAATTTTTCTCTGATAAATAAGCTAATACTCACTTTGTCAGATGTAATGTATAAGCCAAAAATATCTAAATAAGCACTCGTTTCTAATACATTATTGTCTTTTAGGTTTTCAAATAGTTTCTCAAGGTCCACATTACTTCCATATTCATCATCAGAAAAAATACTGTTATAATAAAAAGTAGTAGACTCAGCATTAACATAGGCAGATGGTAATATTATAGACGTTTTATAAACACTCCTATGTGCTGGATTTAACTGAGAAGACTGTGGCATATCTTTCATGAAATAGAGCATTGTTTCTTGTTGAGCATTAGCTGTTAGACAAGAAGCAATAAACATCCATAAGAAGGCTATATAGAGTATATATTTTGAGTTAAAATTCATTTGGATCAATAGTAACTGATGCTGCAAGACCTGCTTTTATTATGAGTTTTCCAGTAGGGAAGAAAGGAACAATACCACCATTAGGTGTACTAAATATACCTTTAATATTTAATATTTTTGATTTTAATATATTTGTAGCGTCTTCTCCTGTAATTCTAATATGAAATTTCCTAAATGATGTTTCGTTAATCGATCCATCACTATTAACCTTTGCTGCTTCCATAAATTTAATAGAATTTACATTTGGGTTAGCGTTAAGGTCTACTAAATAAGGAGATATGTCATCAGCCGAATTTAAAGCATAGATTTCAAGAGTGCCATCCATAGGGAAGTGGTTTTCGAATTCTATGGAGAGATAGGCAGAATCTAAAAAGCTGATACTTTCATCAAAACCTTCTTCTATTAATAAATTTGTAGAAAAAGTGACGTCTTTTAAACCAATCTCAAATGGAATGCCTAAAAAGAAGTTGTGTTTGAGGTAAGAGTCTTCGTCAATAAAATAGCTTTTACCTTTATACATTTTGACTACAACTTCGCCTGCAATAGCTACTGCGTTTGGTTTCTTTTTTAAAGTATTCACAGCTTGTCCTATATCAAGGGTATCAATAGCTTCCTCTCCTAACGTGATTGGATAATATATTTGATCTTTATTTAAAGCTAACGGAATTATCTCGTCATTAATTGAACTCTGAGCATAGATTTCAATATTAGAAGTGTAAATATCAAGACCAAACGTATTATATGTTACTAATGATAACCTTAAATCAGATAAAGTAACATCTCCTTCATCTAACGTACTATCAAATAGAGCGATTGGTGTTATCTGTAATGGGATGTCTATTGGTATTTCGAAATCTACAAAAGGCGTAAATGTTATATTACTTATTAAGTTGACTTTAATTTCTGACTTGACTCCACTTCCTACAGAAAAATCGACTTCTTGATTATTAATTACATTTTTGATTCTTAAACCATAAACGTATTCATCTCTAACCGTAAATGATTTATCATCAAGGCTTAGTTGAATATCAAGATTAGTATTTGCAGCGATGTCATTACTTTCTTTTGTAATAACAATTGTATCAGTTGCTGAATAATGAATCAATTCTACAGTTAAAGTAGATTTTGAAGAATTAGGATTTTTGAAGTTTGATGTGAAATACCCGTCTTTAATAGTAAGGTTTTGAATATCAAAAAATAAATTTGATAAAGTGATAGGGAAAGTAATTTTTTGCGGAAAAATTACTCCTGTCACAAAGGCTCCTGGTAATAAAATATCAGTATGTAAAATGAAGTTATCTTCTGCTAAAATTAAATCGCCAGTAACTACAGCAGGAAGGGCATCCTTTTCTTCGTCAGTATACCATGTATTATATTCTAGCACCCAAGGAGTTTCTGAACTATTGACATGTGCACGGTCAGATTCACTTAATAACGATTTTAACGTTATTTCTCCATTGAGTAATGGTATAGCAAAAAATTTAGATTCTAATGGCTTAATTCTAATATTTTCAAAGTTTGAAGGGTCAAAACCACAAGAACTTAAAAATATAGAGATAACAAGAAGTAAAAAATAAAGATATCTCATGAAAAAATGGATTGTTCAATTTTTTGCAATTTAAGGTTTTTTTGCAATTAATTCGTTAATAAGATAAACAATGTATGCATTGAGTTATATCTCTAATTTCTGTTAAAATTAATTAAAAAATGTAATTTACACACTATTTCTGCTAATTAAGTATATATATGCTAAATAGGTATATATATTTAAGCTCTTATAATTAATTTTATTAAAAAAGTATTTATTCATTTATATGAAAATGAACGAGATAGCCTGTCCTAATTGCGATAGTCACTCTTATACGAAAAGTGGCTTTGTAAAAGGGCGGCAACGTTATAAATGTAAAAACTGTAATTATAATTTTTCTGTTGCAAAAAAAGGGAGAGAAGTTGATCGGAAATTTGTGATTAAGGCTTTGCAGCTTTACTTAGAAGGAGTGAGCTATAGAGAGATTGAACGTATCTTAGGTATCAGTCATGTCTCTGTTATGAACTGGGTAAAAAGATATAATATACCAAGATTGGAATCTGATGCTTATGCACCTACTTACAAACTAATGAATCATAGTGAGCTTTTGACATTTATAATCAATAGAGAAAATTTAAAAGAAGGTACCTCAATGATTACAGATTTAGGAGATAAGTACATGTTAATAACATGGCAAATGAAAAAGTAATATATACTAGTTTAGCAATAGTATATTTTTTTTAGATGATATTAAAAAGCTCTACATATATTCAAACTTCAAATACTTCAGTAATATTTAATTTTCATAGAGTCTATTGGGGCTTTATTACTCAAACTTTACAACACTAATGATTAGCAGAATTAACAACCTAGAAGACTACGCAGTAGCCTATAGGAGAAGTGTAAGCGAGCCAGAAAGATTCTGGTCAGAAGTCGCTGAGCAGTTCGTTTGGAGAAAAAAATGGGACAAAACTGTTGAATATGATTTCGACAACTACAATGTTCAATGGTACAAAAACGGTAAACTAAACATTACCGAAAACTGCCTAGATCGTCACTTACTTTCAAGAGGCGATAAAACGGCTATTCACTGGGTAGCAAATGACCCTCATGAAAAAGACCGTATTTTCTCTTACAAAGAGCTTCATGAGCAAGTATCTTTGTTTGCCAATGTTTTAAAAAGAAATGGAGTAGGTAAAGGCGATAGAGTTTGTCTTTATATGCCAATGGTACCAGAATTGGCAATTGCAGTTTTAGCATGTGCTAGAATTGGAGCAATTCATTCAGTAATTTTTGGTGGGTTTTCAGCGCAAGCTTTGGCCGACCGTATTAATGATGCAGGTGCTAAAATCCTTATTACAGCAGATCAAGGACCTAGAGGTAAAAAGGTTGTTGAGTTGAAGGCAATTACAGACGAAGCATTATTTAAATGTGAAAACGTTGAACGAGTAATTGTTTATCAAAGAACTGGTGCAGACGTAAAAATGGATTCAGAACGTGATGTTTATTGGCATGACGAAATTAAATCTGTTCCAAATGTATGTGATCCAGAAGTAATGGATTCTGAAGATCCATTGTTTATTCTTTATACATCAGGATCAACAGGTAAACCTAAAGGTGTAGTACATTCTACTGGTGGGTACATGGTTTATACTTGGTACTCTTTCAGAAATGTATTCCAATACCAAGAGAATGATGTTTTTTGGTGTACAGCAGATATAGGTTGGATTACTGGTCATTCGTATATTGTTTATGGTCCCTTGTTAGAAGGTGCAACATCGGTAATGTTCGAAGGCGTTCCTACTTTCCCAGATGCTGGTCGTTTTTGGAGAGTGGTAGATAGGTTAAAAGTAAATATTTTCTATACGGCACCAACTGCAATTAGAGCATTAATGGCTCAAGGTTTAGAATATGTAGAGCTTTATAAACTAGATAGTTTAAGAGTGCTAGGTACTGTTGGAGAGCCTATTAATAGAGAGGCTTGGGAATGGTACCATCAACATATTGGTAAAGGTCGATGTCCTATTGTTGATACATGGTGGCAAACCGAAACAGGTGGTATAATGATTTCTCCTATTGCTGGAGTAATACCAACTAAACCAACATATGCTACTTTGCCTTTGCCGGGTATTCAACCAGTTTTGGTAGATCCAGAAGGGAATGAAATTGAAGGAAAAGGAGTTGAAGGGAATTTATGTATTAAATATCCATGGCCATCAATGTTAAGAACAACATGGGGTGACCATGAGAGATGTAAACAAACTTACTTCTCAACTTTTAAAGGATTATATTTCACAGGCGATGGCTGTCGTCGAGATGAAGATGGTTATTACAGAATTCTTGGTCGTGTAGATGATGTTATGAACGTGTCTGGACATAGATTAGGAACTGCAGAAGTTGAAAATGCAATTAATATGCATAGTGCTGTTATTGAATCTGCTGTTGTTGGGTATCCTCACGATATTAAAGGACAAGGTATCTATGCTTACGTTGTCTGTGATTCTGCAGAATTAGAAGTAAGCACAATATTAGAATTGAAAGAACAGATTTTAGAAGTAGTAATTGATAAAATCGGTAAGATTGCTCGTCCTGATAAAGTTCAAATTGTACGTGGTCTTCCAAAAACAAGATCAGGTAAAATTATGAGAAGAATTTTAAGGAAAATAGGAGAAGGTCAAACGGATAATTTCGGAGATATTTCTACTTTATTAGACCCTTCTATTGTGGAAGCAATAAAAGAAGGTGCTGTAAAAGATAATGCTATCAATGCATAAATAATTTTAAATAAAAAGAGAGTCCTTCCATTAAGTTGAAAGGACTCTTTTTTGTTACTGAATAAATATATATCGTGTCATCTGAAAAGAAGTAGATTTATTCTCCATACTAGAAACAACAGATTTTAATTCCCATCCTTCAGTTAGTAACTCAGCTACTCTAGAAGCAACAATTGCATCGTTAGAAGCTACATTTCTATATTGTACTCCTCCTGCATTAACTATATTTAATAACTTTGTTTCCTGTAAGTTATCCACTTTTGCATCACTTCTATTAATGTCTTTTTGCTTTGTGTCTTTACCTTCTGTCCTTGTAGTGGTAAAATCTTCTGAATTTCGTATGGAGGTTACTTCAATCATTTTAGACCTGCCTGTGCTGTTTTTGGTAGTTTCAACAACGGTAATAATTTTAACTTTCCTTTCTTGACATAACCCGTAGTTTGATAAAAGAAATAGGAAAACAAATACGCAGAAATAAGTGGTTTTTTTGAGCATAAGAATAAATTTACGTTGTGATTTATACAATTAATAAAAAGCATCTTCAATATGTTTTATATCAATTGTATTTGATGTATAGGTAATACTAATGATGTCATATCTAACTAAATAATTTGAGTTATTATTAGTTTCCATGTAATGAATAGCCGCATTTGTTATATTATTGATCTGTTTTTTAGAAACGTGATTTTCAGGGAATCCAAAGTCATTTGAAGATCTAGTTTTTACTTCAACAAAAACTAGAAATCGATCTTTTTTACAAATAATATCAATCTCGTTATAGCTGTACTTGTAATTTCTTTTTAAAAGGGTGTAACCTTTATCAATCAAGTATTTTGATGCAATATTTTCTCCATTTGTTCCGAATCGTTTTTGAGCAGTTGTGTTAATTGATCTCATCCATATTGTATTTTTTAAGAAGTCTATGCCAAGAATCTTTATCAATGTTATCAACTATTTCTGAGTTGATTTTCTTATATAGTTTACTATTTCTAGGCATAAAAAAGGAATAATAATTCTGTTTGAAATTAGCTTGTGATATTTCAAATAAATCTTCTCCATTTCGTTCTTTAATAAGATAACGCATTATGGGTTTATCATGAACAAAAGCTACAATTTTCCCACTCTCTAAAGCTAAAAGCCCTTCATTAGGGTTAGAAAAAGTTGATGGATTTATTTGATGTTTTAATAGGTAGCTTTCAGCGCCAGAATGTGCAGTAACGCCTATGTTACCCTTCATTTTTCTTAATTCGCTAACAGATTTTATTTTAGCTTCTAATTGATTTAATGTCAAAGTAGAAGTAATAGTTGCTGTAAAGCTAGATATTAAACTAATGGCTACAAACATCCAAACCATAGAAATAACTCTTCCTATCGTTGTTTTGGGTGTTTTGTCACCGTAACCAACCGTTGTAATTGTAACTGTTGACCACCATATACCATCCATTATCCCTTCAATTCCATCCCTAAAATCTTTCGCATTATACTTTTTTTCAACCCACCATACTAGAGTACCAAAAAGGCAAACAATAATAACTAAAGTGAAAAGAAGTTTCATGAAACCAACCGAAAATAGGTTAGAAAAGAAGATAGTCAATTGATCTTGTTTGTCTTTAAGAACAACAACACCTAAGGAGGTAGTCATGAAAGGGTAGGTGACATCAAGTTGTCTTATCCTTGTACTACTTACAGGCATTGGATTAGCTGAAATATCAATTTGTCTTCTAGATAAACCTAAAATTAAACCAGGCATATGTTCGTATTCAACAAACTCATATACTAAATGTAAATCTTCAGCAACCATGTGCCATAAATCTATACTTAACCCATAAAAAGTTCCATCTATCCCTTTAATAACAAAGGGAGGGTCCTCTCTCACACCAACTCTTAAAATGTGGTTTTCTAGAATTGTTCTTCTTTCAGTACCAGAATTTTGAGAGAATAATATAATTGGAGAAAAAATGAATAGTAGCAATAAGTATAGTTTCATGCAGTATTTAAAAGCGAATTTTTAAGGTGTATATATTTTTAATCATTATAAATATATAAAAGTTATAGAAATAAAAAATTAAAATTGAAGAATTTAATACTACACCTTGTAAAGATTACTTACTATAAATAACCTTTCCATCTCTATTTTTAAGCGTTTGTTAATGTTTCAAGGCTGTTTTTGATTAAATTTCAAATCATTAGCTATTTCATTTATACTAGTTGCTTAAAAGTGAAATATAATTCATGTATTTGCTTATTTGTGTATACAAATATAATATATTAAATACTTTTGTTAAGTTTGTCTAGGTGCAAGTATATAACCTCAACAAACACATGGACAAATATTCCTACATCGCAAACGCTCATGGCGACTACATTGAACAAATGTACGAGGCATTCAAGCAAGATCCAGATTCAATTGACGAATCATGGAAACGATTTTTTGAGGGGTTTGAATTTTCATTAGAAAAATTCGGAGAAAACCCTGAGTTAGATGCTAAAACAAACTCAAACGGAACAAGCAAGCCTGTAACTGGTGGTATTTCGGAAGAAATGTTACAAAAAGAAGTTGCAGTAAGACAATTGATCAACGCGTTTAGATCAAGAGCTCACTTATTATCTGATACGAACCCTGTTCGTAAACGTAAAGACAGACATGCTCGTTTAGAATTAGAAGATTTCGGTTTATCTACCGCAGATCTATCAACAACTTTCTCAGCAGGTTCTTATTTAGGAATGGGATCTGCAACGCTAAAAGATATTCTAGCTAGATTAAAACAAATTTATTTCGGTCACATCGGTTTTGAATTTATGTCAATCCGTGAACCTGAAGTATTATCATGGATTCAAGATAAAATCGAAAATGAGTACCCTGCTCATGATTTTTCTCCTGAAGACAAAAAGAGAATACTAGGTAAACTGAATGAAGCTGTAGTATTTGAAAACTTCTTGCATACAAAATTTGTAGGTCAGAAGAGATTCTCTTTAGAAGGTGGTGAATCATCTATCGTAGCATTAGATACTGCAATTTTCACAGGTGCTGAATTAGGAGTTGAAGAAGTAGTTATAGGTATGGCACACCGTGGTCGTCTAAATGTATTGACGAACGTGATGGGTAAAACTTATGAAGAAGTTTTCAATGAATTTGAAGGACAGGCAGTTCCCGATGAAACAATGGGAGATGGTGATGTAAAATATCACTTAGGATTCTCATCTCAAATAGAAACACACAACGGTAAGAAAGTACGTCTTGATTTATCTCCAAACCCTTCTCACTTAGAAGCAGTTGATCCTGTAGTTTTAGGTGTTGTAAGAGCAAAGGTAGATTCAATTTACGACAATGATCCAAAACGTATTCTACCAATCTTAATACATGGTGATGCAGCAATTGCTGGTCAAGGTATTGTTTATGAAACAGTACAAATGTCGAACTTGGAAGGTTACGGTGTAGGTGGTACTATCCACTTCGTAATTAATAACCAAGTTGGATTTACAACTGACTTTGATGATGCTCGTTCTTCGATTTATTGTACCGACGTTTCTCAGTTAATTGAGTCGCCAGTATTACACGTAAACGGAGATCACCCAGAAGAAGTAGCTTATGCTATGAAATTGGCAGTTGAGTTTAGACAACGTTATAACAGAGATATCTTTGTTGATATGGTATGTTACCGTCGTCACGGACACAACGAAGCAGATGAGCCAAAATTCACTCAGCCAAAGTTATATAATATCATTGCGAAACATCAGAACCCTCGCGAAATTTTCTTCAAGAAATTAGTAGAAAAAGGTGAATTTGATGCTCAACTTGCTAAGCAAATGGATAAAGAATTCCGTCGCTTATTGCAAGATCGTTTAAATGAGATTAGACAACACCCACTTCCTTATAGACCACAAGAATTGGAAATCCAATGGAAACAATTAAAACGTGGTAAGGAAGCAGATTTTGATGAATCTCCAGATTCTTCAATCTCTAAAACAACAATTGAGGCAGTAGGGCATGCTTTAACAACTGTACCAGAGGGTTTTAAACCTCTTAAGCAAATTGATAAGTTAATTACTGAGCGTAAAGAAATGTTCTTCGATAAGAAGATATTTAATTGGGCTGCAGCAGAACTATTAGCTTACGGTTCGGTGTTATTGGATGGTAATATTGTTCGATTGTCAGGACAAGATGTTCAACGTGGTACTTTCTCTCATAGACATGCAGTCTTAAATGATGCAGAGACAAACGAGAAATACAACAGTTTACAACATATTAGTAAACTTCAAGGACCATTTTACATTTACAATTCATTATTGTCTGAATATGGCGTTTTAGGTTTTGAATATGGCTATGCTATGGCAAACCCTAGTGCTTTAACGATATGGGAAGCTCAATTTGGAGATTTCTCTAATGGTGCACAGACAACAATTGACCAGTTTATCACATCTGGGGAAAGTAAATGGGGTAGAAGTAACGGGTTAGTAATGTTACTTCCACACGGTTATGAAGGTCAAGGACCTGAGCATTCAAACGCTCGTCCTGAAAGATATTTACAATTGGCAGCTCAGCACAATATTGTAGTGGGTAATTTTACAACTCCAGCTAACTTCTTCCATGCAATTAGAAGACAGTTAACTTGGGATTTTAGAAAGCCATTAATTGTAATGACACCAAAATCTATGCTTCGTCACCCTAAGTGTATATCTCCAGAAGCAGATTTCACTAAAGGTAAATTTGAAGAAGTATATGATGATGTACTTGTAAAAGATCCTAAGAAAGTAGAAAAAGTACTTATGTGTACTGGTAAAATCTATTATGATCTTTTAGAACGTAAGGAAAAGGAAAATAGAGATGATGTTGCTATCATTCGTGTAGAACAAATCCATCCTTTCCCTGAGAAGAAAGTAAATAAAATTTTGAAAAGATATTCGAACCGTAAATCATTGAAATGGGTACAAGAAGAACCTGTTAACATGGGATATTGGACGTTTATCATGAGATCGTTTAGAAACGAAGAAGAGTTGATTAAGATGAAGTTGGTTTCTCGTAAACCAAGTGCATCTCCAGCAACAGGTTTCCCTAAGGTTCATAAAACTGAATTGGAAAGAATCGTTTCTGTAGCGTTCGATAAAGAGGACTTATAATAAAAGAACTGTTATGATTATCAAAGAAGTAACCTTTAATTCACCTGAGCACAAATTGGCGGTTAATTTACGTAGCGATGTTTTACGTAAACCCCTTGGCTTAGAATTTTCAGAAGAAGAATTGTCAGAAGAGTTTGATAGCTATCATTTAGTAGCTATGAATGATTCTGATGAGGTTGTTGCTTGCCTAGTATTAAAACCAATTTCTCCTCAGGAAATTAAAATGAGACAAGTTGCCGTGAGGGATGATCAGAGAGGTAAAGGTTTGGGCTCTTTGATGGTTCAGTTTAGCGAAATTTTTGCATTTGATAATGGATTTGAAACAATGACATTACATGCAAGAGAAGTAGCGGAGAAATTCTATAATAAATTAAACTACGAAAAAGTAGGTGATTTATTTGAAGAAGTAGGTATCCCTCATTATAAATTCAAAAAGAAATTAGTCTAGAACTCTAGCGATTAACTATCGCAAAAAATATAAAACTATGAGCTTACAAATGAATGTTCCAGCTGTCGGTGAATCTATCACTGAAGTAACTGTCGCAAGATGGTTAAAGGAAGATGGAGAAGCAGTTGAATTAGATGATGTGCTTTGTGAACTTGAATCTGACAAAGCTACTTTCGAGTTAGTTGCTGAAAGTGACGGGATATTAAAAATATCTCCAGAAGCACAAGAAGATGCAGTATTAGAAATTGGTGCATTGCTTTGTACAATTGAAGAAGGTGAGGGAGCTCCTAAGAAAGCAGCTTCTTCTACAGTAGCAGAACCAACGGTATCTGCTCCCTCAGAAAGTCCAAAAGCAACTGGTCAAGTTCTTGAAATGGTTGTTCCTACAGTAGGTGAATCTATCACTGAGGTAACAATTGCATCTTGGGCAAAAGAAGATGGAGATTTTGTTGAGTTAGATGATCTACTTTGCGAAATTGAATCTGATAAAGCTACATTTGAATTGACAGCTGAAGAGTCTGGTATCTTAAGAATCATTGCTCAAGAAGATGAGACTTTAGAAATCGGTGCTCCAATTTGTAAAATTGAAGTAATGGAAGGTGGTGCGCCTCAAGCTGCTGCTACTCCTGCAGTAGAAGCAACAAGTGCAGCCTCAACTTCATCAGACAAAACTTATGCAACTGGACATGCGTCTCCAGCGGCAGCTAAAATATTAGCAGAAAAAGGTATTGATGTTGCTACTGTAAAAGGTACTGGCGTTGATGGGCGTATTACAAAAGAAGATGCAGAAAAAGCACAAAAAGTAGCAGCTCCTGCACCATCAAAAGCTAAGAAAGAAACGGCAGCTCCTTCTGCTCCGGCTCCTGTTGCAGGTGAAAGAGCTCAACGAAGAGAGAAAATGACGGCTTTACGTAAGACTGTTGCTCGTCGTTTAGTTTCTGTGAAGAATGAAACAGCTATGTTAACTACCTTTAACGAGGTAGATATGAAGCCAGTAATGGACCTTCGTAAGAAATACAAAGAAATGTTTAAAGACAAGCATGAAATTGGATTAGGTTTCATGTCATTCTTTACAAAAGCAGTAACTGTAGCATTACAAGAGTGGCCTGCAGTAAATGCATTTATTGATGGAAATCAATTAGTATATAATGATTATGCTGATATTTCTATTGCTGTGTCTGCACCTAAAGGGTTAGTTGTTCCTGTAATCAGAAATGCTGAATCTTTAAGCTTAGCAGCAATCGAGAAAGAAGTGAGAAGATTAGCACTTAAAGCTCGTGATAACAAACTGACTATTCCAGAAATGGAAGGAGGTACATTTACTATTACAAATGGTGGTGTATTTGGATCGATGTTGTCAACACCAATTATTAATGCTCCACAATCGGCTATCTTAGGTATGCATAATATCGTAGAACGTCCAGTAGCTATTAATGGTGAGGTTCATATTCGTCCAATCATGTATGTTGCTCTTTCTTATGATCACCGTATTATTGATGGTCGTGAATCAGTAAGTTTCTTGAAACGAGTGAAAGAACTTCTTGAAGATCCAATCAGATTATTATTAGACGTTTAATCGTTTAAAATTAATCTCTTTATATAAACAAACAAATTAAAGGGATGTTGGAGGGTTAAATTTTCAACATTCCTTTTTCCATAAAAAACCCTTTTTAAGGATAATTATGACTTACGATTTAACAGTAATTGGTTCAGGTCCTGGTGGATATATAGCAGCAATTCGTGCTTCTCAACTTGGAATGAAAGTAGCCTTAATCGAAAAATATTCAACACTAGGTGGTACATGTTTAAATGTTGGATGTATTCCTTCAAAAGCATTACTTGATTCTTCGGAATTATACCATCAAGCAATACACCGTTTTGCAGATCATGGTTTAGAGGTAGAAACTCCTAAGATTGATTTTGGTAAAATGATTGGTAGAAAAGGCGAGGTAGTTAAGCAGACTACAGATGGTATTGCCTTTTTAATGAAAAAAAATAAAATTGACGTTCTTGAAGGTTTTGGTTCTTTTGTAGATAAAAATACAATCAAAATTGAAGGAAAAGAATCAAAAATTATTAATTCTAAAAAAGTAATAATTGCTACAGGTTCTAAGCCAGTAATGTTGCCTTTTATAGAGTTTGATAAGAAAAGAGTTATTACTTCTACTGAAGCTTTAGAACTTAAAGAAATTCCTAAACATCTTATCGTAATTGGTGGCGGTGTAATTGGGTTAGAATTAGGTTCTGTATATGCTCGTTTAGGCGCTGAAGTTACAGTAGTAGAATACGCAGATGCTTTAATTCCTACAATGGATGTTTCTTTAGGAAAAGAAATGCAGAAAGTACTTAAGAAAGAAGGTTTTAAGTTTAACTTAAAAACTAAAGTAGAATCTGTTAAAGTTGAAGGCGAAGAAGTTGTTGTAAAAGCAACGGATAAAAAAGGAAAAGAAATTGAAATTAAAGGGGATTACTGTTTAGTTTCAATTGGTCGTCGTCCATATACTGATAAGCTTAATTTTGAAGCTATTGGTGGTAAAATGGATGAAAGAGGACGTATAGATGTAAATGATCATTTAGAAACTTCTGTAGAAGGCGTTTACGCAATTGGTGATGTTGTTAAAGGAGCAATGTTAGCACATAAGGCAGAAGAAGAAGGTGTTTATGTAGCAGAACACATGAATGGACAAAAACCACATATCAATTATAAATTGATTCCTGGTGTTGTTTATACATGGCCAGAAGTTGCATCTGTTGGTTATACTGAACAAGAACTTAAAGAATCTAAGAGAGCATATAAAGCGGGTTCTTTCCCATTTAGAGCATCTGGAAGAGCAAGAGCATCTATGGATATTGATGGCTTAGTAAAAGTACTTGCAGATAAAGAAACAGATGAGATTTTAGGTATGCATATTATTGGGCCACGTGCTGCTGATATGATATCTGAAGGAGTTGTAGCGATGGAATTTAGAGCTTCTGCTGAAGATATATCTAGAATGTCTCACGCACATCCAACGTATTCTGAAGCTATCAAAGAAGCATGCTTGGCAGCTACAGATGATAGAGCATTGAATATGTAATATCTATTTGATAAAATAATAAGAAGGTGTTTTGAAAGGTAAAACTTTTGAAACACCTTTTTTATTGTCCCATATATTTAACCAGGCATAAAAAAACCATCTAATTATAAATTAGATGGCTTTTTTATCAAATATAAAATTTGACTATTCAGCATCAGCAGGTGCCGGAGCAGTTTCTGCTGGAGTTTCTTGTGCTGGTAGAGTTGTAGGGGCAGGCATTTCTTGAGCACTTTCGATACTCGAAGAAGTTTGAACATTAGCAGCCTTGTCATTAGGAATAAAAACGTTTACTCCAATTGAAAGTACGGCTAATGAAATAATCAAGATCCATGTCGCGTTTTCAATCCATGAAGATGCTCTTCTTGCACCCATCATTGAACTACTTGCAGCGCCCATGTCACCTGTAAGACCACCACCTTTTGAATCCTGAGCCAATACTACTAAAATTAGTAGAACAGCGATTATAATAATCAGGATTATAAAAAAGTACATCATCGTATTAAAATATTATGCTTGTTAAATCAATTCTGTTTCAAGAATTCAATCCGTTCTGCAAAGAAACTAGCTTTATTTGGATTTTTCAAGATAAGATGTTGATAAATTGATATCGCCTCCTCTTTTTTACCTTGTTTTTCCAATAATTTAGCAAAACTCTCTGTTTGCGGAGAAGAAAAAGGCTGTGTTGAGCTTTCAGAAAGGTCAATTGTACTCTTTTCTTCGTTAGAATTATTTTTTGTTTGAGATGGAATGCCTGGAGAGTCCGAAATAAACTTGTCAATTATCTCTTTTTGATGGGAGGTAGTTTGAGAAGTATTTGGAGCAAATTGATTGAAATCGATAATATTTAAATCATCCATTTTTTCAGTGCTCTTGATATAATCGCTCTCGTTAGTGGTTTCATCTGCCAATTCAATATTATAAATTGGGAATTCTCCATCAATAGGATTGAGTTCTAGGTTTTCCTTGTCGCCAAAAGCTAAAATATCGGTATCGATATCTTCTTCTTTTGATAGCTCATCTAAAATATCCTCTTCGGGCTTATTTTTAGTCTCTAAAAAGCCTTTGAAACGATTTAACATTTCATCAGAGCTCATTAGATCACTTTCACTTTTACTATCGTTAGAAGGCGTAGAAATTGAATGATTTATTTCTAAGTTTTCACTTTCTGTGCTTTTCTCTTCTATAGTATTTGTAGTTTCTTCTTCTAAGTCGATACCTTGAGAAATTTTGGCTAATTCAGCTAGAATTTCATCAGCAATACTTGTAGAAACTACAGATTCTTCTTCGACTGGATTATTACTGCTTTCTTCTAAATCGTGAAGTATTTTCTCTTCTAAATCAGAATTATCTATAATAGTCGTATTTATCTCTTCAAGATGAGAAGTTTCTTCAACAAGAGCTTCAGTCTGCACTTCTTCTTCTATAATCTCATCTTCAACTATTGGAACTTCTTTAATTACATCATTAGACAATAAATCAATAGTTTCTAAATCATTTTCTTCAAAATCTATTTCAGATGTTGTAGGTAGATTTACATTACTATCAAAAGTAGTGTTTAAAAAAGTTTGCAAAGAAGGTCTATGTGAAACATAAGCAGCAGCACTTTTTACGTATTCATCCTCGCCATCGTTGGCTTTTGCAAGTAAAACTCTTAGCGCTGAAAAATATGGATATTTTTCAATTGCTTTTTGTATCTCTTCAGTATCTTTTTCAGACACATTTGAAGGATTCCGTAACCAAGTGTTGATGTGTATATTCACTTTAGTAGTAAGATCGAAGTAATAGGGGATAAGTCATACATTTGGATAAGAAATTAAGAATTATAATTTCTATATCCAAATATAATGGTTTTCTTTTACCAATCAGCTAAAGCTTCTTGGAATGTGTCAGTTATTATTTGATCAAAGATAACTTCAATTGCTTGAGATTCCACATCTTGAACATTTTGACTACCTGGGAAATCATAGAAAAATGAAAAACCTTTGTCAAAACTTTTCTCATCATCAAAATTATTTATAAAGTTCGTTTTTACTGTGATTGTAAGACGCTGTTGTTCTGTTTGTTGTTGTTCACCTCCGCCAGGAGAAATTGGAGTGACTCTATAGCCAGTAACAGCTCCACTAAATTCAATGTCACCTTTTAAACCTTGAGGTGCGGCAGTTAAACTTGTATTTCTAAGAATGTACTGCGTAAGTTCATCTGTAAATGTAAAAGCCATTGTTGATGGACCATCTGAAGCTTCATTTGTATAGGGCTCTACAGAAAATGTTTTAATATTAGGGTCAATATTAACACCCGAAAATGTAAAACGTACTCCTGTACAGGCTGAAAGTAGAAGTAGAGGTAACACAATAAGTTTTGTTACCCAACTATTAATATTATTCATCAAGTTCGTATTGTTTAATTTTTCGATATAAAGTGCGTTCCGAGATACCAAGATCTTGAGCTGCATACTTTCTTTTATTATTATTTTTCTGTAAAGCCTTAATAATTAATTCTTTCTCTTTCTTCTCAATAGATAAAGATTCTTCCTCAGGTTTTACTTCAACTACTTTATCTAAATCGTAGGTGTTGTTACCGTAATTATCAGTGTCCTTATTAGTGATAATAACAGGGTTGTCATTATTTATAGAAGGCTCTGCTGGTGAATCAAAATTATAACTTGTTGGTTGCTGAGAAGGGCGTACAGTAATAGCTGTTTCTGTAGAAGTTGGAATATCATCCATAACACTACTAAAAAGCTTCGAATTTTCTGCTAAAACAGTGCTTGCATTTTTCTTCCCTTGTGCTAATTGAATAACAATTTTCTTGAGGTCGTTCATATCCTGACGCATATCAAAAAGAACTTTATAAAGTAAGTCTCTTTCGTTTAATGACTTGTCGTCGTTATCCATCACTAACAATTGATTGTTAACTTGGGGTAAGTAACGTTTCATTGTGTCGCCAGTTACTAATCTATCTAGTTCTAAAGCAGACATCTGTTCAGCTAGATTTTTTAATTGACGAATGTTACCTGGGAATGCAAAATTTACGAGTATCTGTTTTGCCTCTGGAGTAAGTGCCAAAGGTTTTACATGATATTGTTCTGCAAAATCTGTAGCAAATTTTCTAAATAATAATTCGATATCATTACCTCTTTCTCTTAAAGGAGGTACATTAATCGGTACAGTATTTAAGCGGTAATAAAGATCTTCTCTGAACTTACCTTTTTGTACATTTTTTAAAAGATTGACATTTGTTGCAGCAACAACACGTACATCGGTTTTTAAAACCTTAGAGGAACCAACTCTTATAAATTCTTTATTTTCTAAAACTCTTAATAAACGAGCTTGGGTTTCAATTGGCATTTCACCAATTTCATCTAAGAAAATAGTACCTCCGTCAGTTACTTCAAAATAGCCTTTTCTTGCTTCATTTGCTCCTGTAAATGATCCTTTTTCATGACCAAATAATTCGGAATCTATTGTGCCTTCTGGTATTGCACCACAGTTAATAGCAATAAATTTTCCGTGTTTACGAGAGCTAAGTTGATGTATAATTTTAGAAAATGATTCTTTTCCAGAGCCACTTTCTCCTGTTATCATTACAGTAAGGTCGGTTGCAGCTACTTGGATAGCTACTTGTATTGCATGATTTAAACTAGGAGCATTACCTATTATTCCAAATCGCTGCTTGATTGATAAAATTTCTCTGTTTTCCATAAAGGGAAAGAACTGATTTGATCATATGACTATTTGTCATGACAAAATTACAAAAATATAAGTAAATCGAAAAAATAACTCAAAGTCTTTTTTTGATATTTTCTTTTATTCAATACTTCGGTAAAATAATATATTTTTCAAGCAGCAATTTGACCTAATTTTCGAATCATCTCAAATTGCTGTTTATTTTTTTCAACATCTACATCAATTCGAAATACACTAAAAATCTTTTTTAGTATTAACTCATTGAAATAGAGTGTTTTTATGTTAGCCATTGAAAAGGGTCCTCTTTCCTTTTTTTCTTGATTGATCCAATGAAAAGCCTTAGCAATTGAGACAGAAGTAAGTGCCATATTAGTATGAAAATGAATTTTATTTTTACTTATTCCTTGACAACCTGTAAGACTTGTATGCTGTTTTGCATCTCGAAAAAGAAATTCTATGTGAAAACGTAATCTGTAATAATTGAAAATTTGGAAGGCCTCTTGATTTAGATCTGTTGAAAAGAATATTTTTTGCTTGAGCTTTTGATTTTTAAATTGAACAAGTGCAATCATTACTTCTCTTTTTAAAGCAACGCTATAAATTTTTGCAGAGTACAAATAATATAAGTCTGTATCATCTTCTAACTGAAAAATATCGAGATCAATATTTTTCCAGTCTACTTTTCCGTTGAATTTTTTAGGTCTACCGCGTTTTCCTGTTTTTGGTCCTTCAAATAAATACCTTGCATTCATATCACCTCTAAATCGACTAAGTACAGTAAAGCCAGCCTCATCTAATGGTCGAACAAACTTTTCTTTTGCAAAATAAGCATCAGCTACAACATACTTAGAATGCGTCAATAATTGCTCTTTATGTGTAAGCAAAGTGGATGCATAATGGTCAACTAAACTCATGCCTTTCTCCTTTAATTCTGTAATTGAAGGCGTTTGGATTGCATCATAATGAAAGGCATTACGACTTTCTACATCAACAATTCCAATACCTGATAAATCCAATCCTTTTTGAGCTTTACCAGCACATCCGGACCAATATTTCCCTAAACCATAGGTTTTCTTACCACTTTTACTGAGGTAAACAGGATCGAAAGCTATTATTTTTTCATCACCACAATGTTCATTGATCAAATGATGATTAAATTCTGAAAAAGAAAAACCTGATTCGAAATTATTTCGGTAAGTTTTTTCACTATATGAACCATACCTTGATAACTGAAGAAAATTAATTTTCCCCTTGATACTCAAGAAGAGTATAAAACATTCTGTTAAAAAGTTGACTTTACTTTTTCTTAAGTCAGACATTTTTGATAATATTGGTCCTATGAAAGCTCTGCTTTCCATAATTAGCTGTTTTTTGTTGGTAGGACTTCAAAAATACAGCTTTTTATGTTTTATAGGGATTTTGAAAAAATTACCGAAGTATTGTTTATTAAGAAGGAACTTAAAAAAATACAATAAAATTAAATAATGACTTTTCTTATCAATCGGTTTCAAGAATAGGGATTATTTTTGTGAAGTTAATGCTGTATATCTAATTATAATTATCTGTTCAAATTATGTCAAACCAAGTGAAATCTATTAAGTTATTAGTAGGACTTTGCCTTAATAAAAACATGTCTTTTCAAAATATCTCAAGGCTTTTGGGAATTCCTGTGTCCTCTTATGATATCAATTCTATAGTGGAAAGATATTCGGAAGAGGGCTATTTAAGTGATATTAAAATAAGCCCTAAAGGCACTTTCGCTAACTTAACTTCTAGCGGAATAGAATATACATCTGATATTATTCAGAATAAAAATGTTAATGTAGTCTATTAGTACAAATAAGCCACAATAAGAAAGGGTTGTTCATTGCAGAAATGAATAACCCTTTTAGTATTATCTACAGTTTCTTCTTACCTGATACAAAGCTTCTGGATTACCTTGCTTAGCGGATAACTTCCAATAAATACATGCTTTACCATTATTCTGCTTGCTAAGAAAATAGTGCCATCCAAGATGATAATTAGCAATCGCTTTAGTAGTAGGCTCATCTACTGCTAGAAGTAAATATTCTTCAGATAAATTATATTGTCTGTCATTCTGAAGAGCAATTCCACACCTTAAAATAGATTGTGTTTTGTAATTTTCATTACCCATGCTTATCTCAAAGCACCTGGCTGCTGCATCATAATCATGCGATAACTCATTAAGTGTTCTTCCAAGCCAATAATTTACAGGAGTATTTTTTTTATCCTTAGATAATACTTTTTCAAAAGTAGCTATAGCTTTTGTCTTATTTTTTAAATTGAAATAAGCACGCCCTAAATAATAATTAATATCGTTATCAAAAGTTGAAATTTGATCGTTATTTAATTCATTTTTTAAAGCTAAAAGCTCATTAATTCCAGTTTTTTCTTTTTTATCCACAATTAATAAGGCAGAGAAAATGATTTTACTTTCAGTGAAAGCATCATATTCAGAAAGTAATTGTGCATCGCTTAAAGCTTTATTTGTATTTAAAACTTCAAGGTTTGTTTTGGCATTAGCGTACGCTTCTGCCGCCAGTTTGCTCTGGCGATTTACGAAAAAAGAGACAACCCCAATCATAATGGCAACATAACCAGCTACCATTGCCGGAATGTATTTCTTTCTATTTTTCTTATTTGATTTTTTTTCCTCTTGAACACTCTCTTTGTATTCCTCTCTTTTTGCTTGAAAGCGATCGCTTCTGCGGTTCTCTTCTCTTGCTGCTCTTGGAGGCGGGGGACTAGGTGTAGTTTGGGTAGTGTTATAAAAGTTTGTT
This sequence comes from Flammeovirga pectinis, assembly GCF_003970675.1. GTDB lineage: Bacteria > Bacteroidota > Bacteroidia > Cytophagales > Flammeovirgaceae > Flammeovirga > Flammeovirga pectinis. The sequence goes on along the minus strand of NZ_CP034562.1, from coordinate 2,280,733 downwards.
GAAGAAAATATACTCCCTTGATCATAATGAAACTTCTTACTATCATCAGATAGTGTATTGTAAGCCTCATTGATTAGTTTAAATTTATCTTCATTTAAAGGGTCATTTCCTGCTACATCAGGATGGTATTTTTTTGCTAGGGATAAATAAGCTTTTTTAATCTGACGCTTGTCAGCTTGCTTATTAACTCCTAAAATGTTATAAAAATCGCTCATACTTAAAAGTTTAACCTATGATAACCAAGTAGTACCATGTAGCTTTTGTAAATGGATGCATTGATACATCCTCTTATTAATTAGATTATTATAGATCGCCAAAACTACTATTTTTTGATGATAAATGTTGATCGTTCAACAAATTATTTAATTATCTAAGGTTTTATTAGGTAAAGAATAGAATTAAGGTGTAGAATTTGCTTCCACACCTTACTGTTTTATCGATTTAATAGGAAACTGAAATCATCGTTAGGAGTAAGTTCATAAGGTTCTTTTCCTTGTATAAATACCCTAGCGGATAGTTCTCCTCCAAGAACAATAGTATTTTCTTTCACACTAAGCCAAGATCCTTCTCTTAACCCAATAACAATTTGAGGGTTATATGTGTGGAATTCTTTAATTCTTGTTTCTCTCGTTTCTCCCATATGCTTAGAATTTGGATCTGGATCTAAGTAATGAGGGTTTAAGTTAAAAGGAACTAACGCTAATGCATTAAGTGATTTTGGGTGGGCAATAGGCATGTCATTAGTGGTATTAATTGTTAACCCAGTAATGTTAGAACCTGCACTTGTTCCCATATATCTCATACCAATCTTAACTCTAGATTGAATTGTTTCTATTAGATCTAACTTTTGTAACTGATCTAATAAAACAAACGTATTTCCTCCGCCTGTAAATACTCCTTTTGCTGATAAAAGAGCATTTTTAGGATTGTCAAATTCGTGTAAGCCTCTCATTTTAAAGCCTAACTCATTGAATTTCTTTTTTGCTATTGCAGTATATTCACTATGAGTAATTCCTCCAGGTCTAGCATAAGGGATAAAGAGAACTTCATCAACACCCATAAAGAATTCTTTGATTGTATCTTCGCAGTAACCTAAATAGCCATTTCCATGGACAGTAGAGGTACTGACAATTAATAAATTTCTGTTATTCATGATAATGGGGTAGGTTTAGGCTGTTACAAAAAATCTCTTTAACCAAGATTGATCAGCTTCGATAATCCATCTTTTTTTATAATCACCTAGTGACTGGATAGTGTTATCAAATATTTTAGTAGTATTTGTGATTGTTTCATTAGCAATCATAGCTTTTGCTTCTGACAGTTTAAATGTTGAAACTTTATCATTTACTAAATAGGCTACATTTGTTCTTTCAAAAAGAGATACGTTAAGCAGCTCTTCAATTTGCTTAACAACTCCTACGCATTTATCAATTGAACAACCAGATGCACTATGTGCGTTTTCATCAACAGTAATAATTATAAATTGATTAAACTGTATATCAAAACTTGCATTTAAATCACTACCATGAGCGTTCCAAGATTCTATAAAAGGAAGAAGAGTTTGTTTTATAAGGTCAACTTCTTGGTCGCTAAAAGCACGATTTGATTGATATATCCAAATTTTAGAATCGTCTGAAAGTGAATTTATTGACTTGTACATATTGTATTATTTTAATTTTTTGCAATATACTACGTTAGAATGAAGAATAGTAGGAAGGAGATTAACTTTTTCTTTTGATGTACAACAGTAGAGGGTTTTCATAAAAAAAGGACACCATTTAGGTGCCCTCTTAAATAATTTGAATTGGTAGAATTATAATCCTTTTGAAGTTGCAACAAGCTCTGCTATATCCATTACTTGAACATCTTTCTCTTTTTCTTTGTTTTTGATGCCATCACCAATCATTGTCATACAGAACGGGCACCCGACTGCAACAACTTCTGCTCCTGTCTGAATAGCTTCTTCTGTACGCTCAATATTTATATCTTTGTTGCCTTTTTCTGGTTCCTTAAACATTTGAGCACCTCCAGCACCACAGCATAAGCCATTTGTTTTGCAACGTTTCATTTCCACTAAATCAGCATCTAAAGCTTCTAAAACACTTCTAGGTGCTTCATAAACATCATTTGCTCTGCCTAAATAGCAAGAATCGTGGAAAGTGACTTTTTTTCCTTTAAATGCTTCTCCACCAGCTACAGTTAATCGTCCCTCATTAATAAGGCTCTGTAAAAATTGAGAATGATGCATTACATCGTAATTACCTCCTAGAGCAGGGTATTCATTTTTAATGGTGTTAAAACAGTGAGGGCAGGCTGTTACAATTTTTTTTATTTCATAAGCATTTAATACTTCTATATTTTGCATTGCCTGCATTTGAAACAAAAATTCATTTCCTGCTCTTCTTGCGGGGTCACCTGTACAACTCTCTTCAGGTCCTAAAACTGCAAAATTTACATTTACTTCATTTAGAATCTTTACGAAAGCTGTTATTACTCTTTTATATCTATCATCATATGAACCAGCACAGCCTACCCAAAATAAAACTTCGGGATGTTTCCCTTGTTCTACCATTTCGGCCATTGTTGGTACTTTAAGAAAATTAGTATCTGCCATATTAAAAGTGTTGTCTTTAGTAAAATTTTAGGTTAAGCGTTTTCTTTATCTGTCTCAGTTTTTTTAATCTCTTGTGTTCTGAGTTCTTCACCCCATTTAAAGCGATCACTTGCAGAGAAAGCCCATGGTGCTTGATTGTTTTCAATGTTATTAAAAACCATATTCCACTCTTGTGGAGTAGAAGATTCTTCCATTGCAACGTAACGTCTCATGTCTAAAATAATTCCAAGTGGATCTATGTTTATAGGACAAGCTTCTGTACAAGCATTACAAGACGTACATGCCATTAATTCTTCTTTAGTGATAAAGTCACCATAAAGGCTCTTGCCATCGTCTTGGAATGTACCGCCATTGGAATCTATATTTTTACCAATTTCTTCGGCTCTATCTCTAACGTCCATCATTACTTTACGAGGAGATAGTTTTTTGCCTGTAATATTGGCAGGGCATTGTGAAGTACAACGACCACATTCTGTACAAGAATATGCGTTCATTACATTTCTCCATGTCAAATCTTGAACATCTTTTGCTCCAAAAGTTGGCATCTCGTCAGAATCTCCAGCTTCAGTTGTTTCAACTGGCATTCCTAACATAATTTTCACCTCATTGGTAACGGATTCCATATTTGTCATTTCACCCTTTGGTTCCATTTTAGCAAAATACGTATTCGGGAAGGCAAGGAAAATATGTAAATGTTTTGAATAAGTGATATATACAGAAAATGCAAAAATGCCTACTATGTGTATCCACCATGCACTTCTTTCAATAGCTACTAAAGTTGTTTCAGAAAGTCCGCTAAAAATTGGAACTAAGAACTGGCTAACTGCAAATGTACCTACTACAGGGTAATGTGAATTCCCCATCGTTTGAAGAACTGCATCTGTAGCATTCATAGAAAAAAGCATAGTCATTAAAATGATTTCTGCATAAAGAATAATATTTGCATCTCTATATGGCCATCCCTTCATTTCTGCCATATGAAAACGTGGCAAACGTAAAGCATTCCTTCTAATAAGAAAAATGAAACAAGAAACTGTAACTAGCAATGCCATTATTTCAAAAAAGCTTGCTAAAAAATGATAAACTCCTGAAGGAATAACGGCAGAAAAAATTCTGTGTTGTCCTGTTAAACCATCGATTACAATTTCTAATACTTCAATATTAATTAATAAAAACCCTGCATAAACTGCAAAGTGCATTAATCCAACAACCGGTCTGTCAAACATTTTTTGTTGACCGAAAGCAAGACGGAACATATTAGCAAATCTCTTATTGGAATCGCCTTTGATTTCTAGGGCTTTTCCTAGATTAATGTTTCTGTAAATGAATCTAGCTCTCTTGGTTACCAAATAACCTGTTAAACCGATTGCGGCTACAAATAATAGTTGTTGCACAATCTGTATCATAGTGTTTAAAAAGTTTCTGTGTGTGTTTATTGATCTGTTATTACTTAACTCCACATATATCAAATTTGTTATGCTTGCAGAGTATTTTATGCTAATAAAGTAGATTAAAAGCGGATTTACAAATATTTATTCTACTTGATTAGCATTTAATTTAATTGATATTAATGAGTAAATTTAGTTTTAGTCTAAAAATAGCGTCTTTATCACACTTATTTTGAATGATTCTAAATATGAATATTCATTCATTAAATATTAAGTAATTAAAATCTATACCCTAATTGCATATTAAATCTTCCTCGGAAACTACCTCTGTATTCTTCTGATAATACACTTTGTATACCATAACTACACCTGATAATCCATTTACTGTAAGGAAATCTATAGCCTACACCAATTGCAGTATTTAAGGATGTTAGAGTGATTTTTTTTTGTAGTATTACTATGTTCTAATAGTAATACTTGATTTCTGATGGAATTATGTGCAATCAAAAGATCAAGGTCTAGAAAAAACCTTTTCTGTGTCTTGAAGTTTAAACCAATCTGAGAAGAAAAAAATAACATATTTACCTCTTTTAAGAGTGCCAATACTTTCCTTCGGAAATCAAAAAGATGAATTTAGATTTTAGTGATATATGTAACCTATTTTTATTTGCTTAAATTAGAGGACTTTCAAATTTCAACTATCTAACATGAAGAATATTTTAATAAGATTTCAATTTATATATTTATTGATTTTGATTACTAACTCATCTTATGGACAGCCTCCAAAATGGGAAGTAATAACAGAGAAAGACTATAATTCTAGAGAGCTACACTATTCTGATTATGTATATGATCCAAATGTTAGAACAGTACAACTATATGCAAATGGAGGATCTAGAACAATTCCTCAATTAAACACCCCAGTAGTTAGTTTAGACAGGCAATTCCCCTTAACATTGGAATTTGATATTTTTGGAGATGATGCAGATTATTTTGAAGCAACTTTAGTGCATTGTAATAGAGACTGGACTCCCTCAGAAATACAATCAATTGAGTTTATGAAAGAATTTAACTCTTTCAAATTAAATACATTTGACTTTTCAATGAATACAAGAGTGCCTTATGTTCATTTTAAATTTACGTTACCAAGAGTAAAACTATCAGGCAACTATTTATTAAAAGTTTATAGAGAAGGGAACGAAGGTGATTTAATACTAACGAAACGGTTTATTGTATACGAAGGAAAAGCTACCGTGATGCCTAAAGTAGTTGATATGAAGGGAAGTAATCGTAGATATATGCAACAAATTGATTTTACGGTTAATTATGGAAACTTGACAGTTGTTAATGCTAAAAGAGATTTTTCTGTAAATATTTTACAAAATGGACGATGGGATAATGCTACTGTAGGGTTATTACCTAGGTTTATAAAAGGGCATGAACATATTCTAGATTATTCTTACTATGATGGGGAAAACGCATTTCTTGGTAGTAACGAATTTAGAGTTTTTGAAATAGGAAGTTTGAATGGGGGAGGAACAGAAGTTTCTAGTACAGATAGAATGAAAAACTTCAATAAGGTTAGATTACATAAAGATTTAGTGAGAAATGGGAAATCATTTAATCAACAACAAAAAGATTATAATGGTGGGTATGTGATTGGAGTTTTTGGAAAACCAGATTACTGGATTGAGAGTGATTATATGGAAGTGTTTTTTACGTTACCAATGGAAACGCAAGTTGTAGGTGATGTATACATTTATGGTGCTTTTTCTCAATGGCAACTTAACGAAGAATATAAAATGGTCTATGATAATGCAAAAAAAGCATATGTAGGTTCAGCATTGGTTAAACAAGGACGATATGATTATATGTACACAGTTTTGAACACATCGGCTATGGAAAGAGATGATGTTGCTTTGGAAGGTAGTTTTAATCTGACGAAAAACATGTATGAAATATTTGTCTATTACAGAGGCCCAGGAGATAGGGGAGATAGAATTGTTGGCTATAGAAAAATAAATACAAATAGATAAAAACATTATCTAGAGGCTTAGGAAATACATTTAGTGCTGCTTTTTAGAAATAAATAAAATTATTTTCAATTATAATTCACTGAAAAATAATGTGTTTACATTGGTTAGGATAAAAAAAACACAAAGATACTTGCGTGTTAAACAAAATACCTACACCTTTGCACCGCGTTAAACAAAAATGCTCCTGTTGAAAGGACAATATCGGGATGTAGCATAGTCCGGTTAATGTACCTGGTTTGGGACCAGGGGATCGCAGGTTCGAATCCTGCCATCCCGACTTTAAAGAACTTTTAAAGGATGGTCCGATAGCTCAACTGGATAGAGCAGCTGCCTTCTAAGCAGCAGGTTCCAGGTTCGAGTCCTGGTCGGATCACATTTTTGTTTACGCCTCCTTTATAGGAGGTTCTTATCGGGATGTAGCATAGTCCGGTTAATGTACCTGGTTTGGGACCAGGGGATCGCAGGTTCGAATCCTGCCATCCCGACGATAAAGAACCTTTAAGAGGATGGTCCGATAGCTCAACTGGATAGAGCAGCTGCCTTCTAAGCAGCAGGTTCCAGGTTCGAGTCCTGGTCGGATCACAATATAGAAACCTTCCTTTTTGGGAGTTCTTCGGGATGTAGCATAGTCCGGTTAATGTACCTGGTTTGGGACCAGGGGATCGCAGGTTCGAATCCTGCCATCCCGACGTAGAAGAACCTTTAAGGATGGTCCGATAGCTCAACTGGATAGAGCAGCTGCCTTCTAAGCAGCAGGTTCCAGGTTCGAGTCCTGGTCGGATCACTTGTGATTCGATAAACCGATAACAGTAATGTTGTCGGTTTTTTTTATGCTTACTATTTATTGATAACTTAGATTCTAGAAACAGTTGCAACCCATTTTAGGCAAATAAAAAAGGTAAGACTATCTTTAAAGTCTGACCAAAATTGTTTAAAAACAAAATTGCAATAAAGATGGATCTTACCCTATCACAAAGGTATAAAATAGAAACGTATTTAGAAGAAGGATATTCAAATAGTTTAATATCTGATAAAATCAACGTTCACAAATCTACTGTAGGTAGAGAATTAAAGCGTTGTGATCACCTTGATAGATACGATGCTGTGTATGCTCATAAACGATACCTTAAAAAGAAATGTAAACAAACTGGTTTTCATAGTTCTACAATAGAATATAAAGATGAAATTCTGTCTGCATTAGAGGTTAATCAATATAGTCCTGAACAAATTGTAAATCGCAAACGCTTAGAAGGAGGCTCCTTTCCGTGTGTTGAAACAGTATATCAAATTATATATTCTCAGATGAGTCAGAATCCTTCGTTAAAAGAACATCTAAGACATCACAAAAAGAAACGAAGACCAAGAGCCTCTAAGGAAACTAGAGGGAAACTTACAAACAGGAAAAATATACGTACTAGACCAATAGAAGCTGATAATCGTTCTGAAATAGGACATTGGGAAGCTGACGTGGTAATTGGTACTAAAGCTCGTTCTGCTGTGCTTGTAACTTTAGTAGATAGAAAGAGTGGGTATCTATTAGTAGGAAAGGCAAATAGTAAATCTGAAAATGATGTAGGTGCTACATTGTTATCAATGTATGAAAGAACGCCAATTCCTTGGTATACTATTACTTTTGATAATGGAAAAGAGTTTGCTTGTCATCAGAAAATAGAAGAATTATGTAATACTGTAGCCTATTTCGCAGATCCTTACTCTAGCTGGCAAAGAGGTACAAATGAAAATACAAATGGGTTATTAAGACAATATTTCCCTAAAGGTCAGAGTATGGAAGATGTACTTTTAAAGTATATCTCCAAAATTGAAAATAAACTCAATAATAGACCTCGTAAAAGGTATGGATTTTATAGTCCTATTGAGCTTATAAATAATATTGATATTAATGCAGCCTAAAGTTGCAATTGTTATTAGAATTCAAGTAATAAAAAAAAGAGACTGATTTTAGAAACCAGTCTCTTTTTTGAATATAAAATTATTTGTTCTTTAAAAGGAATAACCTACCTGTATTACAAACCGTAGACCACCAGTCCAGGTACCATAATCACCATTGGTATTTACTTCTTCGCCTTCTAATAAGCCATCAAGAATAGGGAATTTATTAACGAGTCCATTTCGAATTTCATTTAAAATCTCATCGTTTTCGTCAATTGTTAAATTACTATCTAACTTAAGCTTTCCACCATAAAAGCCATAACCTGGGCCAACCATTATTAAATCTACTGCTAAGCGCTTCTTAATAATAAATTGATAACCAAGTTCAACCCCCACATTAATAATGTTTGCAGAACCTGTAAAGTTTGCTTTTGAAGCTGTTATTTGCTGGCCTGTAGAATCTGCTAAGGTTACATTACTAGATAAATTGTATCTATAATACGTAATGTAAGGTCCCCAATAAAGGCCATCAGGAGCAAAACCTCTGTTTCTCTTTTTAAAATAACGTCTATAATCAGCAGCAATACTGAAGCCGTTATTATTATGGTCATTAGCAACTCCGTATTGCCCTAAGTTTAGGTTAACAATCTTAGGGAAGGTAAGGTAGCCTGCATTTAAAGAGACTGAAGAATGATCATTGATTCTTCTTTCGTAACCAAAAACATAATTTCCACCACCCCATAGTATAAAAGGAGTGATATTAAATCTTACAATGTTTTTTCTCATCAATGTGATTGATGAATCGTATTCCATCTCAAGTTCAGAGCTAGATTCTTGAGCAAAAATTGATAGTGATAAGAGTAAGCCTAATGATAAGCTAAATAAGTATTTCATAGATTGGAGATTAATTAGACTATGAAATTACTTCTTTATAAGGAAAGTTACTAATTGTAATAGACCAAAATCTAACATAGCTCCAATTGGTAATCCTAAGAAGAAACCATAAATAATTAATCTCTTGAAATACATACCTGCAAAACCATAAAATAGCTCCTCGATTTTGGCAGGGTCCATCTGGTTTATCTCAGTTACCACAATGTCTTTAAAATCAATATTTCTTATTAATGTTCCAATGTGAGGAGATGCTGATTTAATTAAACCATCAAGAACTTTATCTAATAAATAATTTTTAGTTTCTTTTGTTAAACATTTATTGAAATTGTTCAACATTTGGATTGACATATTTTTAGTAATTTCTCTAATTACTTCTTGGTTTTTATTATTCTCTAGGGTTTTTGCAATTCCTTTTTCTAAATCAAATAAGAATTGTTCTTTTTGTATTATTGATGTAATACCTTGATTTTCAATTGAAATTGCAAGGTTTGAGGCGATTGTACTTACAGTGTTTTGAGTTGATCTAGATTTTAAGACTATCTTGAAAGTACTTTCAATACCATTTTTAAGTTCATCAGCATCTGCATTTTTAAAAATGTCTTTCATCTTTTTAGATAGAATTAACTTCTTAGAGATATCCTTAATCATCAAATTTAGATCATCAACAATTAAATCCTTTTTGTTTTTCTCGTAGAGTTGTTCCTTTATGTGTTCTCTAACTATCTTAATTTCAGGAGTTAAGTTAGTGTTTAACTGTTCGTAAATCTCTCCTTTACTAATTGCTCCAACGTTTAAGATGTCCTCAATTTTAGTGTCGAAAATTTCATCAACAATTCTATTAAGTACAAATTGAATGCTCGTTAAAAGTCTATTATTATTTAATAAATTTTTAATTCCTTCTTGTAAAGGCCCTTTTTTTAATTCAACTTCTAAATCCTTAACCTTAGTGTTTTTAGCAATGACAGAGAGTTTATTCTGAATTTTTTGAGTTATTTCCGGAAGGCCTCTTCTTAATAAATCAGGTATTTTATTATTGGTTAATTCTTTAGTTGTTCTTTTGATATTACCTTCATAGATCATAGCCATCTTACGTTTTTCTACCGTAGCATCGTACACTTCTTGAGCAAATTTTTCGTCATTGTCTCTTAAATGTTTGATTACATGATTGATTAACTGATCAACGATCTGAATACTATTTTCTTGAAGAGCTTCATATGGTTTACCTCCAAAAAGATCTCTAATTGGAAGCTCTTCATTAGAAAGTTCTTCAATCTGACTTTCAAAAAATTCGAGTAACCTTTGTTGGAAGCTATCTTCGTTTAAAGTTTCTATTAAACCATTCCAGATACTTTCTTTTATTTTGGTCTTATTCTTCTCGAAAATTGGAATTTCATTTAATGATTTAGTTCTATATTCAATAAATTTATCCCTAAAAATGTTTTTTAAATGGATAAAAAGTACATCATCTTGTACCCACTGATTGGTATTGTCTATCTGTTTAGAAAGAATTTGTTTAACGGCATCAAACATCTGATCAATAAACTTATCAGGAATGGCGTCGTTCAGCATGAGATCATTATCAAGTATTTTGATTACTTGTCTTGATAAAAAAGAGGAGAGTGCATTGTAGACAATATCTTTATGTGCAAAATCAATAAATGTAGTTTGAAGAGATAAATCAGAAAACTTATTTTCAGTAAATAATTCTTCTTCAATTTTCTTAGATATTATTTCTGCATATGTATATCTATTAGAAAATAGTTGATGAGAGGCTACCTTACTTATTTTTTTGCTTATGCCTTTCTTCTCAGTCTCTAATAAAACGTCTAATGTTTTATAATCACTTTCTACAAAAGTAGTATATATGTTTGTTCGTAATGAAGTTAATTTACTTGTTAAATCACTACCAATAGATTCTTCATTTAGTAATTGCTTGCCAACAAAGTCACCCATATTGTCAGCAAATTTAGATTGGTTTTTAGAAATCACACTTGGCGTAAAAGGCATCTTGATTCCAAAAATCTTAATTGCTCTATAGGGTCTAAATATCATCTTAATAGCAATCCAGTTTGTTGCTAAACCTGTAATACCATAAACTCCAGCAATAGCTCCAACCATTGTGTACATATTGTCACCAAGTGGTATATATGCTGTTAGGCCACCTGCTATTGCACCAAGTATTGCACCAAAATAAGTAATCGGTTTCATGTTACTACCCATAAACCCTTTTACCATATTAGGTAACTCTTTGTGCTTGTTGTGTAAATTATCCGCAACAATTCTACTTACCTGTCCTTTCATTAACCTATTGATATTCCGGTTGATGTAACCGATAATACCTTCAGTCATTTTTCTTGGTAAAGAAGTACTTCTTTCTGCAATTGAAACAAGATCATGTATAGGACGCTTTTTTCCTTTATTAAAAGCATCCCTTAAAAATGATATGGAGAATTTTTTAATCTTTGGAGTCCATTTTTCTATTGAGTTTGGCCCAATAAATTTAGAAAAACGTTTATTTGAGACTTCTTCCCAAACTACTTTTTCTACACCGACAGAAATACCTACTTTTTCCTCTCGAAGTGTTTTCTCTGAATATATTTGTGCTTTTTTTGCAAAACGGTGAATAGTCTGATCCGTAAATAAAGAATAAAGTGGCTGTTCTTTAATTTTATTTAAGCGATCTTTTACTATTTTCTTCCCTTTTTCAGTAGACTTCCTTTTGTATAAAAACTCAGCAATGAGTTGTTCATCAATTAAAAACTTGACAAGCTTATTAAGGTCATTTTTTCTTCTAGTCTTAGACCAGATGTTACCTATTTTCTTTTCAAGAAATACAGACATTGAGTCAGCACCTTGACCTACTAATTTTTCATCTACTAAAGAAGTAATTAACCCATGAAGTGTGTTTACTAATCCCTTTTGATCAAAACGATTGATAAGTGAACCAATACTGTTGGTTTTTAAATACTCAACCATAAAATTGGCTCCTTTTTGAGCAATTTCTATTGAGTTTTCTTCGTTCTTTTGATTATTCGCAATATTGATAATTTCATCAACTACTTTAAACCTTTCACTTACACTATCAACAAATAGATTCATTACCCATTTGCCCATAAATGAAGATTGTTCTTCAAAAGATTGATTAACGACTTCGTTTATTTCATCTCTATTTTCCTGAATCCATTCCACAACACCATCCAAAATAATTGGAATGTTTTTGCGTAAGAATTTCTCAAAGTTTTCACCAATAGCAGGAGGAAGGAGTTCAAAAATGGTTGTTTTTTCGTTTCCAATTACCTCTATAAAGATTCGAATGAGCCTTTTAATTGGAGCATTATCAGAGGGGTCTTTAAATTCTTTGTTTAAAATACGGTGAACTTCTTTGGCAATATTTTGATGATCGCCTGCTCCAATAAAATCAGAAATACTTTTTTGTGAAATGCTCTCACTAAGATTATCAATCAAATGATCACTTTCAAAGTGAAAAAGTAATTTGTCGATAAATTGATTTAATGGAAGTTTTCCGTCTTTTAAAGAAGTATGTAATTCATCAAAAAAATCTTCAGAATAATTACTTAAACTATCAAATAAGATAGGAGCGATAACCGTTTGCGTTTGTTCCCTTTTTAACTCATGCCAAATGTCATTAGTTAGAGATTCAACAAGGTGGTCTTTTGATAAAGTTGATAAAACTAGTTCTAGAATACTATCGCTTATATGTGCAATTTGTTGTTTTGATGTAAAATCCGAAACAACGGTGTTTTGAAGTAAACCATTGAGCCCTTTTCTGAGCGATTCTTTGAAATTTTCATCTATGATTGCAATTAAACGATCTATAGATTTATCAATATTAGGTATGTCAGCTATAATTTCATCTTTCTTAAATTCAGCTCTAAGGTGGGTTTCCACAAAATCAGTAAGCATAACTAATAGCGCATCTTTGAAGTTATCTTTTTGAACTTCAGCACTGATATTATCATGGCGGATAATTTCAGACTCAACAAGCTTACTTATGTTTTGTATAAAACTTTCTTTTGTTTGTTCTACGATACTTGGAATACCAAGCACTTTTTCAAATAGCATCCTCAATGCCAAATCATTAGTAGCGTAGCCAACTACAGCACCTGAAAATATTTTTAGAATTAATTCACTGATCATATTTAAAGTTGCAATAAAGTCCTTTGAATACAAACATTTTTTGATTAGAAATTGAAATATTAAATAATCATTAGTAAAAATTGGGGTTAATTATCTAAAAATGGAAGATTGTTTTTATTTGTTAAAATATGAATCTAATATGAAACTATTATACAAAACTGATAAGTGTCATTCCTACTATCATGAGGTTTTAGTTATATTGCAACCGGTTTTTATTAGAAGTGACCCGTTAGAATTGAAGTTTTTTTCGTCCTCTCAATTTTTTTTGATGTCTACTTAATATTTTACCACTGTACAATTTAACATCTTGATGTTATCAAAATGAATGAAACTATAGAAAACTCGGTTGTGAAAGACACACAAACAAAACAAAAAAATCATACTGGACCATTCTTAATAATGGTAGGTTTGATGTTCGTTGTTGGATTCCTTACAGTAGTGAACCAACAATTCCAAGCACCTTTACAAGAAGCATTCTTAAGTAAATCAGGTGATCTTAAAAACACTCTTGCTACGTTTATTACGTTTGCATTCTTTATGGGTTATCCATCAATGGGTAATATCGCATCTAAATGGGTTGATAACTCTGGTCATAAAACGACATTAATTAGAGGTTTGATAATGCTAATTGCAGCATTAGGAATTGAGGTATTATCAGCACAATTCGCAGGTTTACCATCTGTAACTTTAATGGGTGGAGAAGTGCCACAAGCCTTCTTTATTTTCTTATTAGGTTCTTATGTTTTAGGTTGTTCAATGGCTGTATTACAAACTGTAATTAATCCATTTATTGCAGTATGTGAAGTACCAGGTACAAGTTCTGTTACTCGTTTAAGTATTGCAGGTACAATTAACTCAATTGGTACTACAGTAGCTCCTTTCTTCGTAGCAGGTATCATTTTTGGTGGTGCAGCTCCTCAAGTAGCTCAAATTTTATTACCATTATCTATCTTAATGATTGTTGTTGCAGTAGTTGCAGGTGTTTTAAAGAACATCGAACTTCCTAACCCAATGGCAAGTGATTCTGGCGAAGAAATAGATCCAGCAACTCTAACTAAATCAATTTGGAGTTTTAAGCACTTAGCTTTAGGTGTTGTTGCAATTTTTGTTTACGTAGGTGCTGAAGTAGCAGTAGGTTCAAACATTGTAATGCATGCAAAACAAATTGGTATCGACAAAGAAACGTATGCTTTAATGGCAACTTTATATTGGGGTTCAATGTTAGTTGGTCGTTTATGCGGATCATTCTTATCTAAAATTCCTGGTCACACTCAATTACTTGTAACTTCTGCAGTAGCATTGGTATTAGTATTAGCCGCTATGTTTACACAACAGTTATGGTTATTAGTAGGTGTTGGTTTAATGCACTCAATTATGTGGGGAGCAATTTTCTCTTTAGCAATTGATAAATTAGGTCCTTATACTTCTAAAGGTTCTGGAGCTTTAATGATTGGTGTTGCCGGTGGTGCAATTTTACCATGGGTTCAAGGTGTAACTGCTGATGCTATCGGTGGATGGGACATGACTTGGATTATTGTTGCATTATGTGAGGCATTCTTATTATTCTACGCAGTTAGCGGATATAAGCATGATTTAGACTAAGAAATTAGTTTTATATATAGAAAAAGCCTTTTAGTAAATTTTTGCTAAAAGGCTTTTTTGTGCATAAAAAAAGTCCACTCTAATAGCTTGGACTTTTTTCTAATTCTGTAACTGATGAACTATTGTGCTATCTATTATACTTTTTCTTAGGTTTAACAGGAAAGTAATTTTCTTATTTCCTATGATACAAATTTACACTTGTTGACTAAAAAGTCTATTGTGAAAATACCTAATCAGTATAGGTAAAATACCTATTTTATAACTTTAGGTCTTTAAAAACCTTATTTTTGATAGCATACATTACTAAACCAGCTACATTTCTTTGTCCTGTTTTATCCAATAAATTTCTTTTATGAGCGTCTACAGTCCTAAGAGATATAAATAACTTTTCTGAAATCTCTTTATTTGATTGCTGATCTATTATTAATCTTAAGACTTCTTTCTCCCTTGCAGTAAGCGTAAAATTGGGGTCAATAGATGAAGCCATTTTTTCTTGATCATCTTTATAACCTTTAATAATATTTTTAGTTGCGGATGAGCAATAATAACTATCACCAGCAACAACAGCTCTAGCCGCTTTCTGAATTTCTTCTTCTGTACAGTCTTTAAATAGATATCCATCGGCTCCTGCATCAATCATATTCTTGATGTATTCACTATCCATCATCATGCTTAACGCAATAATCTTTATATCAGGAAAAAGTTCTTTAATTTTACCAGTTGCACTTATACCGTCCATACCTTTCATGCTTATATCCATAAAAATTAGGTCAACATCCATGGCATTTAAAGCATTAAAAGCACGTTCACCGCAGTCAGCTTCAGCAATTACTTCAAAGTCATCTAATCCTTTAAAATAAGATCTAATACCATGTCGTATCACACTATGATCATCAACGAGTAAAATTTTAGTTTTCATAAGGTTATAAAGTATAAATCTTAATTTTTAAACACAGGTAGTTCTATAATAATACAGGTTCCAAACTTGGCAGACGATTCTATAAAAAGACTTCCATCAATAGATTCTACTCTTTCTTGCATACTATGTAAGCCAATTCCTTTCTTTTGAGTAGCTTTCACTTTTTCAACATCGAATCCAATTCCGTCATCCTCTATCATCAATGTGATGAGGTCAAGGTTTTGGTTTATCGATATAGAAACATTCTTTGCTTTACCATGTTTGAAAGCATTATGAATAGACTCTTGAGAAACTCTTAAAAGAATAAGTTGTTTAGAAAGAGAGAGACTATTTTGATCAATTTTATGGAAAAAGTGTAATTCTTTATCTGATATATCCTTGTAATAATTTGCTATTTTTTCAATAGAACCGCAATAACCGGTCTTTTCAATGGCTGTAGGCATGATGTTATGTGCGATATTTCGACTTTCTTTGATCGCATCTCTAAGTTGCTCTCTTATGCCAACCAACATTTCTTTCTCTCCCGTATCAAGCTTTTTGATTAATTTAATAGCCTCATCAAGCTGGTAGAGTGATGCCGTTAACGTTTGCCCCATACCATCATGAATTTCTTTTGCAAACCGTTCTCTTTCTTTATCTTCTGTTTTTAATACCGCTTTTTGGATGTTATCAGATTGATTCTTAAAAAAAGTAATATCAGAATGTTTACCAATTACCCGTGTTACTTTACCGTTAATATCTTTTTGAACAGCAGCTTTTAATAATACCCAAACAGGGGTGGAGTTAGCAGATATCATTCGAAACATCATGTTAAAACCATCCTTAATATGAATATCTCTTTGTAAGGTAAGTATTGCAGTAGGTCTATCTTCTTCCCAGATAAGATTAATAAGGGTTGTGATATCACCTTCGTTTTCTTTGGTTTCGTAACCTAACATTTTAAAGAACTGTCTAGAATAATGTACTTTTCTAGATACATGGTTCCAATCCCAAATACCTTCTTTAGAAGCCTCAAAAGATAATCGGTGTCTTTCTTCATTTGCCAAAATAGCTTGTGCATTTGAAGTGTTATAAGCGTTATTTAAAGGGAGTTCCGAAAGTAGAGACGGGTCTTTTTGTTTTGATATTATTTTTTGATCGAATAACTCATTTATAGAAATTTCTTGTAGAAGGGCTTGTAACTTCTTCTCTTTAATCTGAAGCTTAGATAATTCCTCTTTCAGATTAATTATTTTTTCTATTTTATCTGATGAATCATTTTGAAAAGTAGGCATAGAAATCCATATATATCTGTTATCTACCTTACTTAGATGGATAGCGTGTTCTATATGGGTTTTCTTATGTATTAATTGCCCAATCCATTTCTGACAATCACCCAGCAAAGCTTTTGGTGTAATGTGATCTAGGATTGTACAGTCATAATAGTTATGAATTGAATTATGTAATGCTTCCTGAGCAAACATTTCATTACAATAAGTGATCTTACCAATAGCGTCTGTTTCTGCAACGAATAGAATGTTATTAAAGATGATTTCGTTATAATTTTTTGCTGCTGGTTGATCCTTTATCCTTTTTTTAGATTTTGGAGTCATATAAAGTAGTACAATAAGTATTCTAAGTATTTAGGTCTACTCTAAAGTTAATTAATTTGCTAGTCGAATAAAATTGGTATGTATGTTCCTATTAGTTTTTGCTAAAACTGGGCATAAGTGTAAATTCAGGAATTTCTACTTCAAAAACTTTTTTATCATTTACTCTTTGCATTTTGTATGAGCCACTCATTTTTCCTATCGGTGATACAAAATGGCATCCAGAAGTGTATTCAAAATGATCTCCAGGTAAAATAACTGGATTTTTACCAATTACACCATTTCCATTTTTTACTGTTCTGTTAGTGCCAGTAATATCAATGATATCCCAATTACGAGTAAGTAATTGAACCGTGTAAGCACTTAAATTTTCTATGCGTATTTGATAACTAAATACGTAATGTCTCTCAGCTGGTACTGAGTATTCTGGTAAGAAAAAAGTATTGACAGTTACTTTAATTCCATCTGTTATTGCTATTTCCATAAGGTTAACGTTTGTTTACAATATATGGTTTTTTTTATATCAATGCTACTTTTTAATAACGAAAATAAAAGAATAGAGAATAAAATTATGTAAGCACTTATATAAAAAATACTAATAATTTGTATTTATGTAAGTACTTATATACTTTTGAGCTAAACATTATAAACATGGACTTTTATCAATCAGCAGGAACATTAGTTTTAGGAAGTAGATTAAAAAGACTTGGAGAGAAATTCTTAGCAGAAGTATCTAAAGTTTATGCTTCTCAACAAATAGATTTTGATCCATCTTGGTTCCCAATTTTCTATTTATTAGATAAAAATAAACGAATGTCCTTAAGGGAAATTTCAGATACTGTTACTGTAAGCCATTCTGCAGTTAGTCAGTTGACTACAGCATTAATTAAGAAGGGTTTATTAGAGGTTCAAAAGGATGAATCAGATGGTAGAATAAAGTTGATGCTTTTGACTAAAGAAGGGGAGAAACTCGTTGAAAGTTCAAAGCCAATTTGGAAGGCCATTCAACAGTCAATGTTAGAAATAACAGAAGAAACGGACTTATTGAGTGAGCTCACTTCATTAGAAAAATCATTACAAGAAAAAACACTTTCAGAACGTGTTTTAGATAAGATATAAACACATACCACATACTAATCATAAATACTAGCATGAACAAAATTTTCAATTACGGTATTGATCATCTAACCGTAAATATTGCATTAGATATAGCAAGAGGTAAAGTAAAAGCAGTTTTAAATAAAACGGCCAAAGAAAAGGTAGTTAAAAGCCAAGCTTATGTACAAGAAATTGTAGACAGAGGTGATGTTGTCTATGGAATTAATACTGGCTTTGGACCTTTATGTACAACTAAAATTTCTGAAAAGGATACATCTACATTACAACATAAAATTCTTCAGAGCCATAGTGTTGGTGTTGGAGAAGTGATACCTAAAGAAGTATCAAAAATTATGTTGATAACTAAGGTGCATGCACTTGCTCAGGGCTTTTCGGGTATATCACTTACAACGTTAGAAAGAATTATTTGGCATGTTGATAAAGACATTGTACCTACTGTTCCCAAACAAGGTTCAGTTGGAGCATCAGGAGATTTAGCACCACTTTCGCACTTATTTTTACCTTTAATCGGGTTGGGTGAAGTGTATACAGAAGATGGCTCTAAAGCAATTGCATCTGATGTATTAAGTAGATTAGGAATGAAATCTTTACAATTAGGACCAAAAGAAGGCTTGGCACTAATTAATGGTACTCAATTCATCTTAGCTCATGCTGTAAAAGTTGTTGAGAAATTAGCAAATGCTTTAGATACTGCCGATGTAATTGGAGCAATGTCATTAGAAGGTTTAATGGGTTCTTCAAGACCGTTTGAGCCAGAATTACATGCTATAAGACCTTACAAAGGTTCTCTATTAGTGGCGTCTAGATTACGTAATATGTTAGCCGGTTCAGAAATTTTGGCTTCTCATGTGGATTGTGATCGTGTTCAAGATCCTTATTCTTTACGCTGTATGCCACAAGTACATGGAGCATCAAGAAATGCATGGTTGCACCTTAAAGAATTGGTAGAAATAGAATTAAATTCTGTAACTGATAATCCAATTATTTTAAATGCTGATAATGCTATTTCTGGAGGTAACTTCCATGGTCAACCTTTGGCTATTCCTTTAGATTATGCTGGTGTTGCTGCTGCTGAACTAGGCAATATTGCAGATAGAAGAAACTACATGATGATTGAAGGTCGATTTGGTTTACCTAAATTATTAATGGCAAATGTTGGTTTAAATTCTGGGTTTATGATCCCTCAATATACATCTGCGGCATTAGTTACCGAAAATAAAACACTTTGTTTCCCTGCTTCTGCAGATTCTGTACCTACTTCATTGGGACAAGAAGACCATGTTTCTATGGGGTCAATTTCTGGTCGTAAAACATTGCAAATTATTAAGAATTTGGAGCAGATTCAGGCAGTTGAATTACTGTATGCTGCTCAAGCTTTAGATTTTAGAAGACCATTAAAGTCGTCTCCAATTATAGAAGCAACTCATGCTTATGTTAGAGAGCGTGTTTCTCATGCTGATGAAGATAGAGTTTTAGCTTATGATATTAAAGCAATGCATGATATTGTATCAAGTGGTGCTTTAGTGAAAATTGCTAATGAAGTTGCTGAAAAAGAGCAATTGGATTTAAATGGTGAATTCAAAGCTGAATTCGAGTACTAATCAGTACTCATCAATTAAATAAATAAAAACATACCACATACATATATATTATCATGGAAGCGAATACAACTGCACAACAAAAATTTGAAGCGTTTTTAGAAAAATATGCAAAGCATCCTCATTATATTCCACCAACAGGGAATGAGTTAAATGCTAAATCTTGGCAAACGGAAGCACCACTTAGAATGTTCTTGAATAATCTATGTGATGAAGTAGCCGAAGATCCATCAAATTTAGTTGTTTATGGAGGAACAGGACAAGCAGCAAGAGATAGAGAATCATTAGAAAAAATCATCAAGATTTTATTAGAATTAGATGAAAATCATTCTTTATTGGTACAATCTGGAAAGCCTGTAGGAGTAGTTAGAACACATCCTGAGGCTCCTAGAGTAATGATTGCCAATTCAAATTTAGTCCCTGCTTGGGCTACTTGGGAGCACTTTCAAGAATTAAAAGAAAGAGGTTTAATGATGTACGGTCAGATGACTGCAGGTTCTTGGATTTATATTGGTACGCAAGGTATTCTTCAAGGGACTTATGAGACGTTTGCATCTTGTGCTCGCCAACATTTTGATGGAGATCTAAAAGGAAAATTATTAGTTACTGCTGGTATGGGCGGTATGGGTGGTGCACAACCTTTAGCTGCTACTATGTGTGGTGCAGCAATGTTAGGAATTGATGTTGACCCAGCACGTATTCAAAAGCGTATCGATACTAAATATATTGATAAAATGACGCACTCGTATGAAGAAGCAATCGAGTGGGTTATGGAAGCAAAAGAGAATGGAGAAGCTTTATCTGTTGGACTTGTAGGAGATGCAGGAGACGTTTTAGAACGTATGATTAAAGATGGTATTACACCAGATGTATTAACTGACCAAACCTCTGCTCATGACCCTGTTTATGGTTATATTCCAAATGGAATGACATTAGAAGAAGCTGCTGCTTTAAGAGCTTCTGATGCTGTTTTATACAAAGAGAAGTCTTTAAAATCGATGGCTAGACACGTGCAGTTTATGTTAGATTTAGAGGCAAAAGGTGCAGTTACTTTCGATTACGGTAACAATATTAGAGAGTTTGCTAAACAAGGTGGTTGTGAGAATGCTTATAACTTCCCTGGTTTTACACCGGCATATATTCGTCCATTATTCTGTGAGGGGAAAGGTCCTTTTAGATGGGCAGCATTGTCTGGAGATCCTCAAGATATTAAAGTGACAGATGAAGCTTTAAAAGAGGCTTTTCCAGAAAATGATCATTTAATTAAGTGGTTAGAAGAAGCAGATGAAAAAGTAGCATTTCAAGGTTTGCCATCAAGAATTTGTTGGTTAGGAATGGGCGAAAGAGAAAAAGCAGGTGTGATTTTTAATAACCTTGTAAAAGAAGGAAAGTTAAAAGCGCCAATTGTAATTGGTAGAGATCACCTAGATTGTGGTTCTGTAGCTTCTCCAAACCGAGAAACGGAATCTATGTTAGACGGTTCTGATGCAGTTTCTGATTGGCCATTATTAAACTTAATGTCAAATGCTACTGGTGGAGCAACATGGATTTCTTTCCATCATGGAGGAGGAGTTGGTATTGGTTTCTCTCAGCATGCAGGTATGGTAGTTTTGGCTGATGGTACAGAAAGAGCTGAAAATTGTATCAAAAGAGTATTACATAATGATCCAGCAATGGGTATTTTCCGTCACCATGATGCAGGTTATGATATTGCGACTAAAGTTGGAGAAGATCATGATCTAATCATCAAATAAATAAAACATTACTAAGGACGTAGCATTAGTGTTGCGTCCTTTTTTTATACCTATTATGAAGCATAAATTAATTGGCCCATTTACTCAAGTTGTCTCATTAGCAAATTTGCCAATGAAAGGAGCAATAGAGGATGAGGCGTTAGAGATAATAGAAAATGCAGGAATTGTTATTGACGAAAATGGTAAGATTGTAGAAATAGGAGATTTTGCTTCATTACTTATTCATCAATATTCAGAAATAGAAGGAATTGAAGGTGACGCTGTTCTATTACCGGGCTTTGTGGATTGTCATACACATATTTGTTGGGGAGGTAATAGAGCTCGTGATTATGCTATGAGAGTGGCAGGGAAACCTTATCTAGAAATTGCAAAAGCAGGAGGAGGAATTCAAGATTCTATGCGTAAAACTAGAGAGGCATCTGAAGAGGATTTAATTGGTGTAACACAACAAAGAGCAGATCGTCATTTTTCTAGAGGAGTAACTACAATTGAAGTAAAAAGTGGTTATGCTTTAGATATTGATAATGAATTGAAAATGCTTCGTGCAATTAAAAATGCTGATACGTTTACAAAAGCAGATTTAGTATCAACTTGTTTGGCAGCACATATGAAACCTAAAGATTTTGAGGGTACATCAAAAGAGTATCTTGACAGAGCTTTAGAAAATCTATTGCCTAAAATTAAAGAAGAAGGGCTAAGCAACCGTGTAGATATCTTTACAGAAGAAACGGCTTTTAATCAAGAAGAGTCTTTGTATTATCTACAAAAAGCAAAAGAATTAGGTTTCGAGATTACAGTTCATGCAGATCAGTTTTCTACTGGAGGAAGTAAAGTAGCAGTAGAAGTAGGAGCATTATCAGCAGAACATTTAGAAGCAAGTGGTGATGAAGAGGTGAAACTACTTGCCGCATCTGATACCGTAGCAACTGTTTTACCGGGTGCTTCTCTTGGTTTAGGAATGCAATACCCACCTTGTAGAAAATTACTTGATGCAGGAGCTTGTTTGGCCATTGCATCGGATTGGAACCCAGGCTCTGCGCCAATGGGAGACATGTTAACGCAAGGTGCTTTATTAGGAGCAATGGAGAAATTATCTACAGCAGAAGTGTTTGCAGGAATGACTTTTAGATCTGCTAAAGCTTTAGGCTTAACAGATAGAGGTAGATTACAAAAAGGAATGTTGGCAGATATGCAGATGTATCCTTGTGCTGATTATAGAGAGATTTTATATAATCAAGGTATGTTACTTCCATCAAAAGTTTGGAAGAAAGGAGAGTGAATTTTATAAATAGAATTAAATAAAGAGCTAGATCAATTTAAATATAGGTCTAGCTCTTTTTATTTCTTTTCATTTGTGATAATTTACGTTTTTAATCAGAAATTATCTTAATCTCATATCCCTCTTCATGGAACTAACAAAGGACGTTCATTATAAACAAACAATAAACGATTTAAAAGGACCAAAAGGGTTACCCTTAGTAGGTAATTTATTTCAGTTAGATAAAATAAAGATTCATAATCAATATGAAGATTGGGCCGATGAATTTGGAGAATTATATGCACTAAATTTTTTAGGAAGAAAGGTAGTTGTATCTACAAGCCCAATAAATAACGATTTCATATTAAAACATCGACCAACTAAGTTTAGAAGATTTTCTAAAATGGCCGAAGTGATAGAAAATGTAGGCATTGATGGTGTTTTTTCTGCTGAAGGAGATGTTTGGAAAAAACAAAGACAAGTCACACAAAAAGCACTTGATAGTAAGAATGTAAAATCATTTTTCCCGAAAATTGTTCTTGTAGCCAATAGGTTAGAAGAATATTGGAATACATTAATAGCTTCTTCTCAGAATAAGAATCATGAAATAATGCATGATTTTATGAGAATAACTGTTGATATTACCACACTGCTTGCTTTTGGGTATGACATGAACACGATCAATAATAAAACGGATCCTACTCAAGAGCAGATTGCAAAGATTTTTCCTAAAATAAATGAGCGTATTAATTCACCTTTACCTTTTTGGAAATATATTAAAACAACATCTGATAAAGAATTTGATCAAGCTTTAGCACATATCAAGTCTTTCTTTGGTGACTTTATTTCGAATACAAATCAAAAAATTGAAGATAACCCTGAACTTTTAGAAAACCCTTCTAACTTTCTAGAAGCAATGTTGGCTTCTCAAGATAAAGAAAATCCATATACTTGGGAGGAGATTTTTGGGAACTTATATACAATGCTGTTAGCAGGAGAAGATTCTACATCAAATACTCTTTCATGGGTGAGCTACTTCTTAGCTTCAAAAAAGGATGTTCAAATTAAAGTTCAAAAAGAAATAAGTGATTTGTTAGCGGGAAACGTTGAACTTAAATCATTTGATCAGCTAAAGTTGTTTAAATATACATCTGCAGTGATTAAAGAAGCTATGAGAATGAAACCTGCTAGTCCAAATTTGTTTATGGAAGCAAATGAAGATGTGGTGATAGGTGATGTTTTATTCCCTAAAAATAGCTTAATTATTACACAGTTAAGTAAATCAGCAAGGTCTGAAGATCATTTTGAAAATTCTCAAGATTTTTTACCAGAAAGATGGATGCAAAAAGAAGAGGGATGTCCTTTTACAGGCAGACACAACGAAAAAGCATTAAAAGCTTTTGGAGGAGGTACAAGAACTTGCCCAGGTAAATTATTAGCAGAAACAGAGATACTCGTTTTTATCATCACAATGATGAAAAATTTTGATATTAAATTATCTGTACCTGAGAAAGAGATAATTGAAAAGTATGCATTTACAATGTCTCCAAAGAATCTTTTTGTAGAGATAACACCCAAAGAGAAGAAATTTAAATAATCATGTAATCGATTTATATCAACTATTTTTTTAATACTACTATTATGACAAATCAAGATTATACAAGAACTATTACAGACATAAAAGGTCCTAAAGGAATTCCATTATTTGGAAACCTATTTCAAATTGAAAGAGAACAAATTCATTTATATTATGAAAAATGGGCGAAGGAATTTGGTGACTTCTTTTTTGTCAATTTTTTAGGGAAAAAGATTCTAATTTCTTCCAACCCTCAAAATAATGCGAATATTCTTAAAAATCGCCCAACCAAGTTTAGGAGACTTTCTAAAATGGCGGAGATAATTGAAGAGGTTGGCTTTTATGGAGTATTTACTGCAGAAAGTGAAGAATGGATAAAGCATAGAAAGGTTACGCAACAAGCATTGAGTAACAAAAATGTAAAATCATTTTTTCCTCAAATAGTGAAAGTTGCAGAACGATTGGATAATTTTTGGGAAAGTAATTTGATAGATGAAGTTACGAAGTATCAAATATCTAACGATTTTACTCGTGCTACGGTAGATGTAACAACTAACCTTGCCTTTGGTTACGATATGAACACTGTTGAAAATCATGAAAATGAAATTCAAGATCATATTGCTAAAATTTTCCCGAAAGTAAACGAACGTGTAAATAGCCCATTACCAATATGGAGGTATATAAAATCATCTTCAGATAAAGGGTTAGATCAATCTATGGATGCTTTGAAAATTACAATTGGAGAGTTTATAAAAAAAGCAGAAAATAACCTAGAGAAAGACCCGTCATTAAAAGAGAATCCATCAAACTTTATTGAAGCATTAATAGCGTCTCAAGATAAAGAAAATCCATTTACTTGGGATGAAATATTTGGTAATATTTATACCATGTTGTTAGCAGGAGAAGACACCACAGCAAATTCACTTTCTTGGTTAACATATTTTATTGCTTCTGATAATGAATTACAAAACAAAGTATACAATGAAATAAAGGAGGTTCTAGGTGAGAAAGAACAGATTACAACATTTGAGGAAGTAGCTAGATTTAAATACCTTTCTGCAGTCTTGAAAGAAGTATTAAGATTAAAACCAGTTTCACCAAGTTTGTATTTTCAAGCAAATGAAGATGTTGTTGTAGGAGATCTTTTGATACCTAAAGATACATTTGTTCTTACGCAATTAAGAGTAGGAGCATTGTCAGATGATAATTTTGAGAATGCAGCAGAATTTATTCCAGAAAGATGGCTTTCAGCTAAAGAAACTACAGGTGGCTGTCCATTTACAGGGAAACACAAAGCAGAAGTAGCCATGCCATTTGGAGGTGGTCCTAGATTTTGCCCAGGTAAATTTCTTTCAGAAACGGAGATGATTTTATTTGCTGTAACATTGTTTAAAAAGTTTGAACTGACTTTATCTGTACCTAAAGAAGATATAAAAGAGAAGTTTGCTTTTACAATGAGCCCTGAGAATCTTGCTGTTAATTTAAAGAAGAGAAAACAAGTTTCTATATCTAATTTGACAAAAGAAAAGGTATCGATCTAAATAAAAAATAGATAATAAATCAAAAGAGTCTCCTTTTTTCACCTAAGAAAAAGGAGACTCTTTTTTGTTAATAGAGGATAGATCAGGACTTTAGTCATTAACATAATAAAATGTTAATATCTGTGTGTGTTTTTTTTTGATTTCTCATGCAAACATTGTAGTTTCAAAGTGTTAATATTGTAGACGTTTGTTTTTCTACCGTAGAAAAACAGTAGAGTCTTCCCTTAAAAAATAGCATGAGTAAAATAAAATCCTTCGACTTGTCTAATGCCAAGTTGACTCAGTTAGTCATTCATAAAGTAGGAAATAAGACACAAGAGGAACCTATAGAATTGGCTGATTTTGAGATAGAACTTGAAAATTTTAGCCCTTTATATAAATCCGTAATGGATTATTTCTTAAGATCTTTTAAACCAGGACCAATGTATCATTTCGATACACCTGAAGAAAAAGAATCTTTGAGGGATAATGAAATGTTTGAAGCTGCAGAAGCGATCTTCTCAAATCCATTCGAGCAATTCATGACTCAATCTAGAGAAATGTCAAAACTTTTATATCAAGCATCAACTCACCCAAGAATTAAAGGGGGTGAATTTTTTGTGGCGATGTTAAAAGATTGTGTTGTAGATGGAGATCTTGTTGATGCGATTGGCCTTTTTAAAGCAGAACATAAAGAGATGTTCTTAAAAGTTGGAGAAAAGACTGACATAGGGAGCTTTGAACTAGAACAGAACGAAGGTGTAAGTGTCAAAAAACTAGATAAAGGTTGCTTGATCTTCCAAACAGAAGAAGATAAGGGTTTTAAGGTGATGTTGAAAGACAGTCCGACTAAATCTGTAGAAGCTTTATATTGGAAAGAATCTTACTTACAATTAAGACCAAGAGAAGATAACTTCTACCACACAAAAAATTACCTTGACTTATGTAAAGGTTTTGTGGAAGAAGTTTTTAATGAAGAACACGCGGTTGAAAAACCAGCACAGATAGATTTATTAAATCGCTCTATGAAATTCTTTAATGATAAAGAAGATTTCAATGTAGTAGATTTTGAAAATAATGTAATTGAGGAGTCCGAAGCAATTGAAGCATTCCAAGAATATAAGGTTGACTTTCAAGAAAAGAGAGAAATACCATTATTCGAAGAATTTAAGGTATCTAAGGAAGCTGTTCGTAAATCGAAAAAAGAATTTAAAAGTATTATCAAATTAGATAAGAAGATAAATATCACCATTTCGGGAAATGAGCAAAACATTGAAAAAGGATACGATACGGAAAGAAATCAGCATTATTACATGATCTACTTCAATGAAGAAGAGTGATGAATATCATCAAGAAAAAATTGTATTATAACATTTTTTACGCAATTAACATTTGTTTAAACTTGTTTTATAAAACCTGGATAATATTATTGCGTTAGAGAATAAAAGTCAACGAAAAAGATCATTAACGAAAACTTAATTAATATATAAATACTATGGACGCAGTTAAAATTCTTCTTGTAGAGGACGACAGAATTATAGCATCTCTTGTAAAAAAATATCTTGATATCAGAGGATACGCTGTTAACCATGCGGAAGACGGGGTAGAAGGACTTAAGGAATATGATAAAGCTGATTATGATTTAATCATAATGGATGTCATGATGCCTCACAAGGATGGTTATACATTAGCTGAAGAAATTAGAGCAAAAGATCCATACATTCCGATTTTATTTATGTCTTCGAACAATTTGCCGAAAGACAAAATCAAAGCATTTAGAATCGGAGCAGACGATTATGTTACTAAACCAGTAAATGTTGAAGAATTATTACTTCGTATTGAGGTAATTTTAAAGAGACAAAAAAGTGAGCCTAAAGTTGAAGTAGGTAATGAAGATGATCCACATGAGATTCATATTGGTAATTACTTATTAGACTTCCCTTACCAAAAATTAAATATTGGTGATGATACTAGAAAATTAACTACGCGTGAAGCTGAATTGTTAAGATTCTTACACCGTCACCGTAATTCATTAATCAAACGTGAGTATATCTTACAAGAAGTTTGGGGAGATGATGATTACTACAAAGGACGTAGTTTAGATGTGTTTATGTCTCGTCTAAGAAAATATTTAAAAGATGATCCTACTATTGAAATTTTAAATGTTCATGGTATCGGATTTAAATTCCTAGTTCAAGACTAGTAAATAGTTTTAACTAAAATTACCTGATAGTATTAATATACTGTCAGGTTTTTTTATGTCTTTATTTTCTTAGTAGCTTTATGAAAAATCTAACAAATGAAGATTGCAGAGTTTACAATTAGTAATAATAATATTATAGATGTTTTTTTATTTTCAGAAGGGTCTGAGATAGCAGTCAAGCGCTTTGAAGGTCTTGTTTCTTCAAATATTTATAACAATTGGCCTATAAAATATGTTATAGAGGGTAATTATTTAAAATTTGCTCCAAAAGTAGATTATGTACATTTTTCAGATCGCCCTTTAACAAGAATTGATTTTGGTCAAAATTTGCATAGAATGGGTGTGTTGTCATTTATAGGAGCAAATACTTATCAAGTTTCGGATAGGTTGATGTTTATAATGAATAATGAAACAGGTAGATCTTATGATGGTATTTGTGCACCTATTGGAGTTGTTGCAATTGATCATCAAAAAAAGCTTGAACAATTAAAAGAAGGGATGGAAATTGAGAAAATTATAATTAAAGACCTCCCTAAAGAAGAAATATTAGCACGAATCCCTGCTTTTATTTGAATTCTCTTAATATTAACAGCATATTTGCTTTCTGAAATAAGTCAATATTATGATACCTTTCTCATATTATATGTTAGGGTCAGCATTTCTATTTAGTATAGGACTTGCTGTTGCTCTTACCAAACGAAGTGCAATTGTAGCTCTTATGGGAGTAGAATTGATGCTTAATGCAGCGAATATTAACTTAGTAGCATTCGCTCAGAAAGACGCAAGTCTAGGTGAAGGCAATGTTTTTGCCGTATTTGTAATAGTAATTGCGGCTGCAGAAGTTTGTGTAGCTCTAGCATTAATTATTAAGCTATTTCAATATTTTAGATCAATTGATTTGCATAAAATCAATACACTAAAAGAAGATTAAAAAAGTAAACAAGAACTAGTCAACAAATAAACTATTTGAACTTTTTACAAATCATAATTTCAATTGCAGTTTGTTCCCCGTTACTAGGGGCCTTAATACTATCATTACGAAAATCTAATCAAGCGGCAGATAAAATTGCTTCTTTAATGATTGGTATTAGTGCAATTTGTAGTATCGTAATTTTTGCACTTGTATGGTCAGGGCAAAATGTCTTTATTTCTAAAGAATGGTTTTTCTTAGGAGATAATTATTTCTATGCTATTTTATCAATAGATAAGTTAAGTGCTTTACTACTTAGTATGGTAAGCATTGTTTCTTTATTAGTGCATGTATATTCCTCTGCATATATGCAGGGAGATCCTCAATATAAAAGATATTTTACACTCTTAAATATCTTTACATTCTCAATGTATGGTGTATTATTGTCAGACAACCTAGTATTAATTTACCTCTTTTGGGAATTAGTGGGTTTCTGTTCTTATATGCTAATTGGTTTTTGGAGAGAAAAAGAGGCAGCTGTAAAAGCAGCAAAAAAGGCTTTTATTGTAAATAGAGTAGGTGATGCTGGCTTTATGGTAGCACTACTTTGTTTATATGCACAATTTGGTACACTTAGTCTTCATGCAATAATAGAGCAGTTTGATATCTCAATGTTGTCAAATACAACTATATTGATTGCTGCTATTGGAGTAACCTTAGCGGCAATGGGTAAGTCTGCTCAGATCCCATTCTCTGTTTGGTTACCTGATGCAATGCAAGGTCCAACACCTGTGTCTGCCTTAATCCATGCAGCTACGATGGTTGCAGCAGGTATTTACTTATTGGTAAGATGTTTCTTCTTTTTGCCTGAAGATGTTTTGATGTTTATTGCCGGGGTAGGTGGTTTAACTGCATTTATAGGTGCATTTTCAGCACTTTCTCAATATGATATAAAAAGAATATTAGCATATTCAACAATTTCTCAATTAGGTTATATGATGCTTGCTATAGGCGTTGGAGATCCAGAGTCAGCAATCTTTCATTTAACTACACATGCATTTTTTAAGGCAGGGTTATTCTTAGGAGCAGGAGCTTTAATACATAGTATGCATCAAGTTTCTTGTGATATTTGTAAAGGTTTTGATCCCCAAGATATACGATGGATGGGTGGTTTGAGAAAATATATGCCTAAAACGTTTATAGGCTTCTCAATCGCTTTGGCAGCGTTAATTGGCTTGCCATTTACATCAGGGTTCTTATCAAAAGATGCTTTATTATCATCAGTTTTACTAAAAGCAACCAATGACGGTATATATTGGCAATTACTTGCCTTTCTTGGTTTTGGAGCAGCAGCTTTAACAGCATTTTATTCAATTAGAGTTTTATATAAAGTCTTTTTTGGTGAGCTAGGTATTGCACAACATAAAGTGTGTCAGAAGTGCTTAGTATTGCCTCATGAGGTTGGTAATAGAATGTATTTACCAATACTTTTATTAGGTTCACTGTCTGTATGGTTTTTCTATGTTCTATCACCATTTAATACCTCAGAAAGTTGGATTCAGACTTCACTTTCTATCCCAACTTTAGATCACCATTCTGTGCACATTATTACTATAGTATTATCTATTAGTATGATTTGTTTAGGTGGAGGACTAGCCTATTTAATCTATTTTAAAGGGAGATTATTGAATTTTAAAAAATCTTTTAAACAAGGGTTCTTGTTTAAAGTATCTTATAACTTTTTTTATATTCAAAACTTGTATAGAAATAGCGTCTTATCGGTGTTATTTGTAGCAAGAAGTTTAGATGGTATTCCTCATGCTGATGAAGGCTTTGTTAAAGTAGCAATAGGTACATCTGAATTTGTAAGAGGCTTTGATGATAAAGTTATTGATTTTTTTGTGAAATTATTTGCTGTCTTCAATGTAGTCTTAGGACACGTTTTAGCATGGTTTGATAAATATATTGTGGATGGAATAGTACTTTATTTTACAAAATTCTTATGGTTATTAGGAGATTTATTTCGAAAACCACAAGGAGAAAGGACGCAGAGTATGATTGCATGGTCATTATTTCTGTTGCTTTCATTGTTCACAATACTATGGTTTTAAAGAATAAACTAACAAAAGTTTTTATATAGATATGACGCAATTTTTGCTCACATTATTAGTTTTTATTCCGATTTTCGGAACTTTTGTAATCTTATTATTACCAAATAGTCTAAAACCTATTTTTGGAAAGATTACTATCGGAATTAATTCCCTCCAATTATTAATTGCGGGAGTATTAATGTCTGGTTACGAGGGTTTATCTGAGAGTATGAATGGTATTCTGTCCTTAGATAAATATCAATTTATAGAAAAGTATGAATGGATTGTGCTAAACTTAGGTACATTCGGTAAACTTCGTGCTGACTATATTTTAGGTATTGATGGCTTAAGTAATACAATGGTGCTTTTAGCAGCTATTGTGATGGTTATTGGAGCGATATCATCATTAGAAATTAAAAATAAGAGAAGAGGTTTTTATGCTTTGTATTTATTACTAAGTGGTACAATCATGGGGTGTTTCTTAGCACTAGATTTCTTCCTGTTTTATTTATTCTTTGAATTCATGCTACTTCCAATGTACTTTTTAATTGGTATTTGGGGTGGTAAGAATAGTGAATATGCTTCAATCAAATTCTTTATTTATACACTAGTAGGTTCAATTTTTATATTAGTAATAATGATTGCTCTTGCAGCTTCTGTAATAGATCCTGCTGCAACTGCTGTAGAACTTGGTCTTGCTACAAACATAGATAACGTATCTTTTGATGTTATTGAAAAAGTTCACGTTTTATTAGTATCAGGAGGAATAGATCAATCGAATTTAGTGAGAACATTCACGTTATCACATATGATGGATGCTCAGAATTTCATTCCTAATTCTATTCTTTCATTAGATTCTGGAGCAGAATTATTTGGTACTCATGTGCGGTATGTAGCCTTTTTAATGGTATTTATTGGTTTTGCCATTAAACTACCTGTTGTTCCATTGCATACTTGGTTGCCAGATGCTCACGTAGAAGCACCAACTTCAATATCTGTAGTTTTAGCAGGTATTCTACTTAAAATTGGTGGCTATGGAATGCTTAGAATTGCCTATTCAATATTTCCTGATGGAGCACACCATTTTGCATGGTGGATTGCTTTTGGTGGAGTAGTATCAATATTGTATGGTGCGTTTGTAGCTTTAGGTACGCATAATCTTAAGAGAATGATTGCTTATAGCTCTGTTTCGCATATGGGTTTTGTAATGTTAGGTATTGCGTCATTAACAGCAGAAGGAATATCAGGTGCAATTTTCCAAATGTTTTCTCACGGGATTATTTCAGCTGCATTATTCTTAATTGCTGGTGTACTCTATTATAGAACAGGTAATTTAGAAATAGATAATTATAGTGGATTATCATCTAGAATGCCAAGATATACGATGCTTGCAACAATAGCATTTTTTGCCTCTCTAGGGCTTCCAGGTTTCTCTGGTTTTATGGCTGAATTATTTGTGTTTTTAGGAGCATTTAATTCTTCTGCTGTTAATAATTTAATCCCACGTTGGATGACCATTGTAGCCACACTTGGTCTAGTATTGAGTGCAGCGTATTACTTATGGGCAATGCAACGAATCTTCTTAGGTAAATTCTTTTTGAAAGATGAATCTATGGAGTCTAAATTAAAGGATTTAACTATTAGAGAAGTAATAATGTTAACACCGTTAGCAATTATAACTTTTGCATTAGGTATCTATCCAAAGTTACTTTTGAATTTAATAGAAGGATCGGTGACTGTTTTTGTAGAGTTTACGAACTTTGTAGGAACAGAATACATGAATACTTTAATGGGCCTTTAATATAGATCAACATGGAAATAGATTTGTTGTCAAAATTAAATGACATAATTGATAGTATTCCATTTTTGGTTTCAGAGATAGGAATAGTAGGGGTGTTGATTGGAATAATTATTATTGATTTATTACCAATTAAATTTAATAGAAACTTCCTCTACCTTTTTGCATTAATAGGTGTGGTAGCTGATATAATTTATTTAGGTTGGTTTGCAGAGGCAACGACATCTAAACTAATGCTATTTACTGTCAATAATGATAATTGGAGTATTAAAATAAGAATTTTAGAAGATTTTTGTGCTGTACTTCTATACTTGCATTTGTTTTTTAATAAGAAAACAGAATCTGATACTCAAGAGCATTTGAGTGGACAAAGTGAGTGGGTTGTCTTGACATTAGGGATGTTATTAGGAGCTCATTTTCTTGCTGTAGCAAATGATTTCATTATTGCTATCCTAGCTGTAGAATTAATATCGTTACCTTCTTATTTACTGACCGCATTTAATAATAACAAAATAAGTTCTGAGGCGAGTATTAGGTATTTCTTATACGGTGCTATAGCTACAGCAATTACAATATATGGAGCATCTATTTTATTTGGTTTAACAACTGCAATAGATCTTCAAGGTATTGCCCTATATGGTAAGTCTTATTCAGTGCTTTTTATATCTGCTTCTGTATTAATAACAATAGGATTTTTATTTAAATTAGGTGCTTTTCCAATGCATATTTGGGTGCCAGATGTATATCAGGCAGCACCAATAGAAGCCGTTGCTTATTTTTCAACATTACCTAAAATTGCAGCAACTGTGTTTTTATATAGATTCTTTTTTGAATCAGAGATAATAACAAACCCTTATATCAATTACTTTATATTAATTGCCGCTTTACTTTCTATGTTTATTGGTAATTTATCAGGTTTGCTACAACAAAGTATGAGAAGATTAATGGCTTATGCATCTATTGCTGGAGCAGGTTTTATCTTAATAGCAACACTTAACATTCAGGATATCTCAACTAACGCATTGTATTATTATTTAGTTACTTATGTAATTGGTATTTATGCAATCTTCTTATTTATTGGTGAAGTAGAAAAGCAATTTAATTCTGATAAACTTGATACGATTATTGGTATTGGATGGACTTCAAGTTCACGTTTTTGGGGTATTGGAATTGTGTTATCAGTAATGTCGTTAATAGGTTTGCCTCCACTAGCGGGCTTTACAGCAAAACTATTGATATTTAGTTCTCTTTGGGAATTATATATTATGAATTCAGATAACATTTATCTAATAGCAATGGGATTAGGTTTATTTAATACAGCAATTGCTTTAGCCTATTATATCAAGATTCCTTTTAACATGTATAAACGAAATAGTAAGAAGGAATTACAAATGTCATTGCCAATTGCAATAATGATCTCTATTTTAGGGGCATCATTATTTATTTTATTTATTGTGCCTTCTATACTTATTTAAGAAGCCTATTTAATTTTTAAAACGTGTATATAAACTCTTGGTTATTATTAGGTTTTTCATTGATCCTGATAATGTTGATTGTTGTGGTTTGTATTCAATTTATTCGATTGAAAAACCAAGCTCAGAAGACATATGTTAAGAGTGTAAGAAATTTTAAGATGCTAAGTCTTTTAATGGAAAACTCTCATGATGTTATTTTTTCTGTTGATACTAATTTTAACTATTTGGCATTTAACAATGCACATGTAGATACCATGAAATCTGTTTATGGTTGTCAGATTGAACTTGGGAAGAATATTCTCAAATACATGAAGGTAAATAATGATGAAGATATCGCAAAAGAAGATATCACAAGAGCAATTAACGGAGAAGTATATTCTATAATTCGTTCGTATGGTAATGAAGAGAAACACCAAAGAGCACATTTTGAAGCTACATATACACCAATAAAATCTGAAAACAATATTATTACAGGTGTTTCTGTAGTAGTTAGAGATGTCACAGATCAATATAATTCACAAGAAAATCTTAAAAGAAGTGAGAGAAAGTATAAAATGCTTTTTCATTACAATTACTTAGGTGCACTAATTATTTTAAATGGGCGTATTGTTGATTCAAATGATACTGCTGTGAGTTTATTGGGATTAGAGTTACATGAACTTTTGGGAATGTCTTTAGATGAAGTTTTTATAAACCTTACAGATAACCCATTAAAAGAAAAACGTATTGTTCATTATCACAATAAAGGGAAAAAGATATTTATTCTTAGAGAAGAAGTAATAGGCGATGATAAGGACCCTCAAAACATTCTTTTTATTGAAGATGTTACCCAAAAAAACAAAGCTGAAAAAGAATTAATACGAGTAAATAATCAGGCAAAAGTATTATTAGAAAGTGCGAAGAGCTATATTTTTTCAGTTGATGTAAACTATGGAATAGTATTTTTTAATACGAGGTTCTCGTCATTAATGGAAAGTGAGTACGGCATATCTGTAAAAGTAGGGGATAAGATCAATGGACCTAAATATCATGATTTCTTCTATAAATTTAGAGAGAATTTTGAGAGGGCTTTTACAAATCGAAAAATGTTTGAGCTTGAATTTAAATTGAATCAAGAAATTTACCTTCAGTCTGTATTTTCACCTTTACTGAACGAGAAAAATGAAATTTATGGATTAGCTATTTATAATATTGATATCACTAGAAATAAGAAGCACGAGACACAGATTTACCAATTAAACTCTTCTTTAGAACAGAAAGTACAAATAAGAACACAAGAATTACAGCAACAAAGAGTTAAACTTGATTTAGCCTTAAATGCAGCAGATGTAGGAACATGGTCATATTTATTAGATGATAAGTTCTTATGTGATTCTAGATTTTTAGAAATATTCGGTTTGGACTCTATTACTTATACAATTCATGATTTTTTAAAATTTGTAGATGCATCAGATATTAAGAAGGTAAATGCAGTTGTTAAAAATATAAGTGATGGGAAAGTGACAGATATTGATTTATCTTTTAAAATTAACCACCCATCAAAGAATGTTCAGTATTTACAAATTTTTGGTAGATCACGATTAAACTCTGGTGTTTATGAAATGAACGGTGTATGTTGGAACCTAACATCACAAAAAAATATTGAACAAGAACTTGAGTCTGCTAAAAATGAAGCAGTAAAATCTAGTGCAGCAAAGAGTTTATTCTTAGCTAATATATCTCACGAGATTCGTTCTCCATTAAATGCAATTATTGGTCTAAGTAATATTTTATACAAAAAGTTTGAAGATACAAATCAGTCTGCAGAATTTATAGAACAACTTAAATACATCTATTTTAACGGAGAGTATTTGTCAGAATTGATCAATAATATTTTAGATTTCTCAAGAATAGATGCAGGGAAAATGTCCATTTCTATGGAGAAAGTTGAGATTATCAATTTGATTAGAATGATTGTAAAAGTACATGAATTCTCATCAGTGGAAAGAGGTATTTATATCAATCTAGAAATTGATAAAAGTGTTCCAGAGGTGTTTTTAACAGATAAGACTAAATTCAGACAGATATTAACGAATCTTCTTACAAATGCAATTAAGTTTACTAAAGATAAAACTGATATTTTAGTTAAGGTGAAGTCTGTAGGTACTAATTTTATCTTCTCTGTTGAAGATCATGGTATTGGTATTCCAAAAGATAAGCTCAAGGTAATTTTCGACTCTTTTGAACAAGCAGATAAATCTGTAACAAGAAAGTTTGGTGGTACTGGCTTAGGTTTAGCTATTTCTAAAAGAATGACTGAAATGCTGAACGGAACTATATCAGTTGAAAGCAAAGAAGGTGAGGGTACTTTATTTACGATTGTTCTACCAGTTAAAAAGTCAAAGATTAAGTCTATTGACAAGGAACATACTTTAAACTTAAATCTAAAATTTCAGCGTGAGGATATAGTACTAGTTGTTGAGGATAATAAAATGAATCAATTTATGATGAAAGCATTATTTAAACAATTAGAGTTATCTATAGAAATTGCAGAAAATGGAGAAGACGCAATCCAAAAAATTAAATCAAAAAAATATAATTTGATATTAATGGATATTCATATGCCTATAATGGGTGGTATTTCTGCTGCAAAAATAATAAGACAAGAATTAAAGGAGACACAAGTGCCTATCGTGGCTTTAACAGCTGACGCATATTGGGATAAAAGGTTCAAAGCATTTGCTGTGGGTATGAACGATTACCTAACTAAACCGATAAATAGGACTGAATTATTAAATATTTTATCGAAGTATTTGATCAAAGATAAAGACTTACCTAAAAATTATTTAGACCCTAATGTACATTCTGATTTAATAGATGAAATTAGAAAAGTGACTGTAGATCAGACTATGACTGCAGAAGCAAAACTTAAAAGATTAAATAATATAAGTAATTTACTTCAAGATTATGATACCGGTTTTGTAAAGTATATTGATCATTTATCTGAAGCTATAGCAAGTGAGAAAAAGGTCGATCTATTTTAAGAAAAATAGACCGATTTTGTATCAATATTAGCTTCTAATTGATGTAAGATCGAGTACAAACCAAAGTATGTTCTATTTAAGTACAAACCATCTCTTTGCCCTCTTGGTTTTTTTGATGATTTCATCAAATTTTGGTTATCTTGATTATCTGCTATTGCTGTTATTTCATTAAAGTAGCTTTCTTGACTAAAATCAAATGGAGTACTATGAAAAGGTCTTGACAAAATTTCGATCATTGAACTAAATAAAGCATCAAGTTTATTTTGATCTTCTTCTGTATCAGTATCATAAATGAACTTCATCTTAGAAAAGACATTTTTTCTTTTCTCGTTATTATTAAGATTTTCTGGTACCATTAAATCAAAATAATTCTCATAGAAAGGTGATGGGATCTCTTTTACGCAACCAAAATCAATAATACCCAACAAACCTTCTTTATTAATAATAAAATTCCCTGGGTGTGGATCTGCGTGAACTTCTTTTAAAGTGTGAATTTGATGATCATAAAAATCCCAAAGAGCTTGCCCAACTTTATTTCTTATTTCTTGCGAAGGTTGCGTTTCTAAAAATTCTGGTAAATGCATTCCATCTAACCAGTCCATTGTAAGAATTTTCTTAGAAGATAAATCAGGATAATAATTAGGGAAAATCACGTTTTTGATGTCTTTACAGGCACTCGTGATTTCTTGTGAGCGCTTCAGCTCCAAGTTATAATCCGTTTCTGAAAGTAGCATATTTTCAACTTCTTCCATATAATGTTCAACATCTTGCTCATTCAACCCCATCATACGCACGGCAATTGGTTTAACCATTTTAAGGTCAGAACTAACACTTTCTGCAACACCAGGGTACTGTACTTTAACAGCATATTTTTTACCATCTTTCACCGCAAGATGTACTTGACCAATACTTGCAGCGTTTACAGCTTCTTTAGAAAACTCATCAAAAATTTGATAAGGAGCTTTCCCAAAGGCCTTCATAAACGTTTTGTTAACTAGTGGCAATGATAAGGGAGGTGCTGAATATTGTGACATCTGAAACTTCTCTGTATAAGCTTGAGGTAACATGTTTTTATCCATACTCATCATCTGAGCAACTTTAAGTGCACTACCTTTAAGTTCACTTAATGCATCATAAACATCTGCTGCATTCTCTTTGTGAAGCTCTTCTTTTCCTTTGTAATCAGCATCAACAACAGTTTTAGCATAATGTTTTATATAATTTGTTGATACTTTAGCACCAACTTTCACAAACCTAGAAACACGTTGTACACGGCTAGAAGGTATGCTTTTTTGAATTTTTTTATTGACGTTTTCCATTGGGTTATTTTTGAAATAAAAACTTGACTAAAGATAGGGCAGAATCAGCAAAGTTTGGAGCCATAAGGTCCATTATTAAATTTACACTTTTCTCGATGATTTCGTCTGTATTTTCTGCTTCTTCTGATGTATCATTAGCCCAATACTTTATTACTAATACAGCTTGTGCAAATATTAAGTTGCCATAATAATCAGAAATAAACATTCTCGACTCAATCTCTCCAGTTTCAATAGCTTCGGTAATTATGGTATTGAAATGGGAAAGAAAAACATTTTTAATGGCTGTTGATCTATCATCTACCATTTTTAACTCAAAAGGAGAGTGAATGTTTGAAGAATAAACAAAGAATTCTTTTTGAGATTTTAGTACTTCAATCAAATTATAGAAGAAAGAGAGCGTTTTTTCTCTAGCTCCATATTCTAAGTAGTTAGGATCAGAAGAAGCATTATGAAAAGCGCTTTCTATACTGTTAATCCATATAGAAGTTTCGAGTGAATTTAGCTCTTTTTCAGAATTATAAGTGATTGATTCTTCATTTATTAGCTCTTCATCTATAAACTCAGAAAGCTGGTTTGGTCTCCTATTATGTGAAGAAATAAAGTTGATATAAGATATTTCTATTTTTTTTGAAAAATTCTCCATGAAGGTTAGGTATTTTAATTAATGTATGTTAATTTCATTCTTGAAGTTTGTTTGTTAGTTTAGTTTATTAAAGTGGAAGGAACCTCTGATTTTCGGGGGTTTCTTTTTTTATGCTTTAATAACAGTCATAAACAAACAGTATTCATCTATAAATTGAGTATTTAAATTGATCTGTTAACTTTGTAATCATCGAAAACATTAATATTGATATCGTGAATAACAAACGAAGTGCTGATTTGTTCAGCAAAGCTCAAAATACAATTCCTGGTGGAGTAAACTCTCCTGTTAGAGCATTTAAATCTGTAGGAGGAACACCATTATTTATAAAAAGTGCAAAAGGCGCTTATATCACAGACGAAGATAATAAGAGTTACTTAGAATTAATCAATTCTTGGGGACCAATGATTCTTGGTCATGCACATCCAGCAATATTAGAGGCCGTACAAGGTGCTGTAAATAATTCGTTATCATTTGGAGCACCAACTTCAAAAGAAATTGATATTGCAGAACTTATCTGTAGTATGGTTCCTTCAATCGAAAAAGTTAGAATGGTGAATTCTGGTACGGAAGCAACAATGTCTGCTATCCGTGTAGCTAGAGGATTTACTGGTAAGGATAAATTTATTAAAATAGAAGGCTGTTACCATGGTCATGGCGACGCATTTTTAATTGCAGCAGGTAGTGGAGCAGTTACTATGGGTGTTCCAAATAGCCCTGGCGTTACAGAAGGTACTGCAAAAGATACATTATTGGCACCTTATAACGATGTTGATAAAATTGAGCAATTAATTTCTGAAAATAAAGATGAAATAGCAGCATTAATTATAGAGCCTGTTCCTGGTAATATGGGATTAGTTCTGCCGACAAATGATTATTTAAAAAAGCTTAGAGAAATTTGTACTCGTGAAGGTATCATTTTGATATTTGATGAAGTAATGACAGGTTTCCGTCTTGCGAAAGGTGGGGCACAAGAAGTATTTGATGTTATCCCAGATATGACCACTTTGGGTAAAATTATAGGTGGCGGAATGCCTGTGGGTGCTTATGGTGGAAAAGCTGAATTAATGGACTATGTTGCTCCTGCAGGACCAGTTTATCAGGCGGGTACATTGTCTGGAAATCCAGTAGCAATGGCGGCAGGTTTAGCTATGCTTCATCATTTAAATGATAATCCTTCTGTTTATACAGATTTAGCAGCAAAAGGGAAAAAGTTAGTAACTGGAATTCAAGCAGCATTAGATAGAAAGAATTTACCGTACAAGGTAACGCTACTTGGATCAATGGTATGCCTTTTCTTTACAGATAAAGAAGTTAACAATTTTGCAGATGCACAAACTACTAACACTGAAAAGTTTGGTAAGTTTTTCCATGCTATGTTAGACAATGGTGTGTACCTTCCTCCGTCACAATATGAAAGTTGGTTTATGTCTCAGGCATTAACTGATGAAAATTTAGACGAAATCATTGCTGCCGTTAATGCATCACTAGATTCTATTGAAGCTTAATATAAATTAAGTAATAGAGTATGTCTAAAAATAAAAAAAGACAATCTATTAAAAAAGAAGTTGCTGTTTGTAATACATTCAAATGGCAACATCTTTTTTTATATGGATTTCGATTAGAAAAATCTAAATGCCCTGAATGTAAAAAACAACCAAACTTTTCAGATAGACAAAAGATGTTTATCGATTTAGGTTTTGGTTTTATTTTCGCGGCTCTTTTTGTTACATTGCCAAACATTATGTCAATTTTTGGCTTTGATTTAGGGCAATTAGGGTCATTCTTAATAGAGGTTATTGTTGTTCTTATTATCCGAGAATCTCTCATAAAATTATGGCCAACCAAAAAATAGTTGGCAAAACACATACTATCATGACAAATACATTAAAAACAATTTTACTTGCAGGCGCTCTCGTCAGCCAAGTATCATTAAGTGCAAATGCACAAGAAGATCCTTTAAAAGGAGCACTAGAAAATTGGTTCAATCTAAGCTATTCTCAGGATAATGTTTATGGAGTTGGAACAGAGCAGGCTTACAAAGAAGTCTTAAAAGGTAAAAAAAGCAAAAAAGTAGTCGTAGCTGTTATTGACAGTGGAATAGATATCGATCATGAAGATTTGAAATCTGTAATCTGGGTGAATCCTAAAGAAATTGCAGGGAATGGAGTCGATGATGATAAAAATGGCTATATCGACGATGTAAACGGTTGGAATTTCATTGGAGGCGAAGGTGGGACTTTTGTCAATGAAGAAAACCTTGAAGTTGCACGTATGTATGGAACATTAAGTAAAAAATATGCGGGTAAAGATGAATCTGATATAGCAAAATCTGATAAAAAAGAATACAAGCTTTGGCTTGAGGTAAAAGAATCTTTTGAAACAGGATTTGCAGAAGCACAAGAAAATCTTGAAAGATATGATTTCTTACTTCACCAATTTAATAGAGGTAAAGCTTTATTTATGGCTTATTTTGATTTAGAATCAGAAGAAGAATTATTAGGAGCTTTAGAAACCTTAAAAACAGAGGATGAAACGCTTACAAGAATGTCAGGTATGGTTGCAGGCATGCTGAGTAGAGGTGTTTCAGCAGATCGTATCCAAGAAGGAGTTGATTACTTTAAAGACCAAGTAGAATATAATTACAATCCAGATTTAAATACAAGAGAGATTGTTGGAGATGATATCGATAACAAGAAGCAAAAAATATATGGTAATAATGGAGTAACAGGTCCTGATGCTTTACACGGTACTCATGTTGCAGGTATTATTGGTGCCGCTAGAGGAAATAACTTAGGTATCGAAGGTGTAGCTGATAACGTTGAAATTATGGTAATTAGAGCTGTACCTAATGGAGATGAAAGAGATAAAGATGTTGCTA
The DNA here is from genome assembly GCF_003970675.1 of Flammeovirga pectinis. GTDB lineage: Bacteria > Bacteroidota > Bacteroidia > Cytophagales > Flammeovirgaceae > Flammeovirga > Flammeovirga pectinis. The sequence continues at coordinate 2,238,479 of NZ_CP034562.1, read as the reverse complement.
ATGCCATTCGCTATGCTGTAGATAATGGTGCTAGAGTGATTAATATGAGTTTTGGTAAGCCATTTTCTCCTTATAAATCTGATGTAGATGCTGCGGTGAAATATGCAGACTCTAAGGGAGTTTTATTAATTCATGCTGCAGGTAACGATAATAAGAATACTGATGTTGAAAGGAATTTCCCTAAAGACAAGTATCTAAAAGGAGGTTCAGCGCGTAATTGGATTGAAGTAGGTGCATCAACATGGCATATTGATGAAACATTACCAGCTACTTTTTCTAACTATGCAAAGAAAAATGTTGATTTATTTGCCCCTGGTTATAATATCTATTCAACAGTGCCAGGGTCTGAATATCAAGCATTAAATGGAACAAGTATGGCTTCTCCAGTTGTTGCAGGTTGTGCAGCTGTGTTAATGTCATATTATCCTAATTTATCTGGAGCAACAGTTAAGAAAATCTTAATGAAAACAGTTACACCTTTAAAAAGTAAAGAGGTGTTTAAACCAGGCTATGAAAGTTTAGAAGAAGGTGAAGAACCAGAAACTGTAAAGTTTGGTACTCTATCAATAACAGGAGGTGTTATTAATTTATACGAAGCATGTAAATATGCTGAGAAAATTTCTAAGTAATTATCTTCGAAAGATATATAAAGCCCATTGCTGAAAAGTGATGGGCTTTATTTATGGATTAAATTTATTCAATCAATAAATTATCAATCAACCTTACTTTGCCTAAATGAGCCGCAATTACAATTGCATAAGAAGTAGGCGTACTGTTCTCTTCGACTGGTTTTAGGTCAGAAGTATTCACTATATCAAGGTATTCTAAATGAAAAGAGGGATTTTTATGAAAATTTGAAATGCCCCATTCTAAGACTTCTTTAGGTGTTTTAAATACAGAAATCTGTTCTTTCATCTCAGAAATAGTTCTATAAATAAAAGGTGCAATGTTTCTCTCCTCTTGTGTTAATCTTAAGTTTCTAGAAGACATTGCTAAACCATCTTTCTCTCTAACCGTTGGGACGCCAATTATATCAATCCCAAAAGAAAGGTCTAGAGTCATTTTTCTGATAATTAAAAACTGTTGTAAATCTTTTAACCCGAAATAAGCTTTCATTGGATTGACCATATGAAATAATTTACTTACAACTATGCCAACGCCATTAAAATGACCAGGTCTAAAAGCTCCTTCTAATTGATTCTCAATTTCTCCAAAATTGAAACCACAAATATCATTTTGTTTTACTCCTTTTGGATACATTTCTTCTACAGATGGAAGAAAGACAACATGGCATCCAGCACTTCTTAATAATTCAAAATCTTCTTCATGTTTAACAGGGTAATGTTTTAGATCAATGGCATTATTAAACTGTGTAGGATTAACAAAAATACTGCAAATTGTGATGTCGTTTTCTTTGTTCGATTGACGGACTAAATTTAAGTGTCCATCATGTAAAGCACCCATTGTCGGAACAAAACCGATCGTTTTTTTTGAAAATTTGCAATTATTGACAAATTTTTTCAAAGTACTAACTGTGTTAAAAACGTCCATTATAGGGGTTGTTTTTTAAAAAATAAATTATTAAGTAAATATGTAAATTTAGGTTAGTTTGCTACTTAAAGTTGAATTTAAGTAAGTTCTTCCGTACTTTTGCGTAGAAAAGGTGTAAATACGGTAGAATATGTCGAAATTAAAAATTCTCTACGTTTCAAGTGAGATAAATCCATTTTTAAAAACTTCTGAAGTTGCAGATTATGTTAGGAAGCTTCCGCAGTCTATGCAAGAAAGAGGTATGGAAATCAGAATTATGGTTCCAAGATTTGGTTTAATCAATGAGCGTAAGAACAGGTTGCATGAGGTAGTAAGACTTTCGGGGATGAATATTGCCGTAGGTGAAGATGAGAAACCACTAACAATAAAAGTGGCTTCTATTCAGAGTGCTAAATTGCAAGTATACTTTATTGATAACGAAGATTATTTCCATAGAAAATCTGTTTTCAGAGATAAGAAAAGCGACGAGTTTTTCGAAGATAATGATGATAGAGCAGTATTTTTCTGTAAAGGAGTAATCGAAACGGTAAAGAAATTGGGCTGGGCTCCAGATGTTGTTCATTGTAACGACTGGTTCACTAGTTTTATTCCTTTATATTTAAAGACTTCATACAAAAATGATCCTATGTTCAAAAATGCTAAAACTGTATTTACAGTTTATGACACGCAGTTTGATCATAAATTCGATCATGATGAATTGACAAAGAAAGTGAAGATGCTTGATATCGATGATTCAATGCTTCAAGATCTTTCATCAGCAGATTACAACAGTTTTATTAAGATTGGTTCAGAATATGCAGATAAAGTAACAAAAGGATCTCAATCAATTGGTGATTCTGTTGTTGAAGTTTTATCTGGATATGGCGAAAAAGTTGCGGATGATATTCAAGAAGGAGATGAGTATGCAGAGTCATATTATGATATATATACTGGATTAGCGGAGTAATCTTTGCTTTTTAAGTATTTTTATAAAAAAAAGGCTGTCGAAATACGATCGATAGCCTTTTTTGTTTGTGTACTTCTATATAATTCGCAATTTTTGTCGAACCGTATTTATACTTTGCTTTCAACCATTTTACCGAATCCATTGTCATTCCAATGAAAGGTTATAAGTAAGCCTTTTTAAATGATATTTTCCGAGATGAATATAAAAACAGTTTTTACCAGAGCGATTTTATTTTTTGCAATAATTTTTTGTTTTGCATGTGAGCGAACAGACTTACAGACTATCGTTATTGGTGGTGATCTAATAGATGATCAAACTCAAATGTGTTATGCAGATACTTTTGAGATAGATGTGGAAACACATTATATGGATTCTTTATATACAAAGAATGGATCTTTCTTTTTAGCAGGTTATGTAGATAATGGTGCAGAGATTGGTCAAACAAAGACTTCAACTTATACGCAATTAAGTATCGGATCTGAAGAAGCATTAAATTTTAACGATAGAGAACTAGATTCATTATCACTTTCGTTAGCGTTAGACAAAACTTCTATTTATGGTGATACTTCTCAAACAATCACATTAGAAGTATATGAGCTTAGCGAAACTATAAAAGGTGATTCTGCAGGATATTATTCAACAGACTCTGTGAAGTATTTTACAGAAGTTTTAGGATCAAGAACATTTAAAGTTTCAGATATTGAAACAGATACTGTAAATATTATTTTATCAAATACATTTGGGCAAAAGATTATTGACGGAGCAGAATATGCTGATCAAGATGATTTTGCAAGTAAGATAAAAGGATTAGCAATTCGTGTTAAAGATAGTCAGACTGCTTCATGGGCAGGAAAGTATAGCTTAGAGAATTACGGAACAGTAATGAATTTGCATATGCACTATTTTGGAGACACAAATGAAGATACTATTCGTACAACATACTACTTTGGGTTTAAAGAAAGGTTTAATCAAATTGATTATACTCCTGGTACTTTAACGCAAAATATTAAAGTTGGTGATGTTGTTAATTCTGAAAATTCAAGTAATTATGGTTTTGTATTCGAAGGAACAGGTATGGTTGCAAGAATTAAATTCCCTTCTTTAGTGAATTTATTTAGAAAAACAGGGACTTCAGATTCAGTGAGAGAAGTTCACATTAATCAAGCACAATTGGCAATCTCAGCTGTAGGCGTTGATGATCCTGAATTTAAAATATATCCAGCAACAAATACACCACCTCCAAGTGGTTTGTATTTTGGTTTCATGAACTCTGACGGTACTTTACAAACAGTATCTCCAGATTCTAAACAATATAAATTATTACAAGCTCAATATCCATCATCAGGAGATTATCAGGTCGCTTATAGTTCTTCTACTCAAGTATACGGTTGGGCAAAACTCGCTGAATACTTACAAGAAAGGACATTTAGAGAAATTGAAGGTTTACCTCTTAGTGATGATGGCTTAGTTATTTTACCCAATCAACAATCAACATCAATTAGAAAACTGATTTTCGCAGATGATAAGAATCCGTTAAATCATCCGTTAAATGGTCAAGCTATGAAACTTAAGCTGATTGTTTACTATGCAGTTTTCAACGACCCAACTTACATTTGTAATTAAATTATTATTCATCACAAACAAATAAACTTATGTGCGGAATTGTCGGTTATGTAGGCCATAGACAAGCACTTGACATTCTTATCAAAGGCTTAGAGCGCTTAGAATATCGCGGTTACGATAGTGCCGGTGTATCATTAGTAGAAGAAAGAGACGTTAAGGTCTTTAAGTGTAAAGGCAAAGTTGCTGATTTAAAAAAGCAATTAAAAGGTCAAGACACTAAAGGATCTACTGGAATAGGGCATACTCGCTGGGCCACTCATGGTGCTCCAAACGATGCAAATGCACATCCTCATTACTCTTCTGATTCAAAATTAGCAATGGTTCATAATGGAATTATTGAAAATTATGGAGCTTTAAAAGAAACATTAATTGAAAGAGGACATGTTTTTCATAGTGATACGGATACGGAAGTATTTATTCACTTTATTGAACAAGTTCAGAAAGATAATAATTGTCCTTTAGATGAAGCAGTACGTTTAGCATTAAATGAAGTAATTGGTGCGTATGCTATTGTTATCACTAGTAAGGATAACCCAGGTCAATTAGTTGCTGCCCGTAAAGGTAGTCCACTAGTTATTGGCGTTGGGGAGAACGAATTTTTCTTAGCATCTGATGCTACTCCAATTATTGAATACACAAAAGATGTTGTGTATATCAAAGATGAGGAGGTAGTTCTTTTAAAAGATGGTGAGATGATAATTACTGATGTTAAGAATGAAGTACAAACTCCATATCTTCAAACATTAGAATTAGAATTAGAAGCAATTGAGAAAGGTGGTTATGATCACTTCATGATGAAGGAGATCATGGAACAACCAAAATCTGTTGCAGACTGTCTTCGAGGACGAGTAATTGCAAAAGACAACCATGTTAAACTTGGTGGTATTTATAATCATTTTGAGGATTTATTAAATGCTAACCGTATTATCATTGTTGCTTGTGGTACTTCATGGCACGCTGGCTTAGTTGCAGAATATATCATCGAAGAATTAGTACGTATACCTGTAGAGGTGGAGTACGCTTCTGAATTTAGATATAGAAATCCAATTATTGGAAAAGGCGATGTTATGATTGCAATTTCTCAATCTGGTGAAACAGCAGATACATTAGCAGCTATGTCTTTAGCAGAATCTAAAGGAGCAACTGTTATTGGTGTTTGTAATGTAGTTGGGTCTTCGATTGCAAGAAACTCTCATGAGGGAGCTTATACGCATGCTGGACCAGAGATTGGTGTTGCAAGTACAAAAGCATTTACTGCTCAGTTGACTGTTTTGACAACAATGGCATTAATGTTAGCAAAAGAAAAAGGATCTTTAACAGAAGCTCAGTTACATGACCTTTTAGTTGAATTTGAAAATATCCCGGCTAAGATTGAAGCTGTTTTAAAGACAGATGCTAAAATAAAAGAAATGTCAGCATTGTATAAAGATGCTAAAAACTTCTTATATTTAGGTAGAGGATTTAATTTCCCTGTTGCACTAGAAGGTGCACTGAAACTAAAAGAGATATCATATATTCATGCAGAAGGTTACCCAGCTGCAGAAATGAAACATGGTCCTATTGCTTTAATTGATGAAGAAATGCCTGTAGTTGTAATTGCAACTAGAGACAGTTCTTATGATAAAGTGGTTTCTAACCTTCAAGAAGTAAAGGCTCGTAGTGGACGAGTTATAGCTATCGTAACAGAAGGAGATGCTTTAATTCCAAACATGGTTGACCATGTAATTGAAGTTCCTGATACTCATGAAGTATTAATGCCTATGATTTCTTGTGTGCCGTTACAATTACTTTCTTACCACATTGCTGTGATGAGAGGTTGTAATGTAGATCAACCAAGGAACTTGGCTAAATCAGTTACAGTAGAATAATAATATATATCAGTAGTTATTAATTTCTACAATTAATAACTACTGTGTTTTGATTTTTAATATGCGCGACGAATATACGTACAATACAGGAAGAACAGATATCATTCTAAAAGAGTATGGTAGAAATATTGAACAACTTGTAAAGTTTATTTCATCTTTAGATGATAAGGCTTTACGAACTCAATATGCTTATACTTTAATAGCATTGATGAAGCAATTACATCCAATTCAAAAGCAACTAGATGATAGTCAGCAAAGAATTTGGGATCACCTTCAAGTAATGTCGGATTTTGAATTAGAAATTGATTCTCCTTATCCTTCACCTACTGAAAATATGATGTTTAAAAAACCTCGTAAGGTGGAGTATAATCAAACTCATATTCGTTTTAAACACTTTGGGAAAAACCTTGATTTAATGGTTCAAAGTGCATTAGAACAAGTAGAACAAGAAGCAAAAGAAATTGCTTTTACAAAGATTGTTCACCTTATGAAATCATTCTATTCTGCTCAAGTAAATGATCAGATAGAGGATGAAGTTATTATTAATACGTTGAATACTTTGGCTAAAGGCCAAATCAACATGCGGGAGATTAAAGAAAAGTATCCTGAATGTTTCAAAAATGTGAAATTACCTCCTTCTTCTGGAAATAATAAAGGAAATATGCAAGGTAATACCAGTAGCAGTCATTCAAATCGCTCAAAAAATTCTAACCGTTCTATTAATAACAGTAACAACAATCATAATAATAATAGAAGAAAGAAAAGAAGGAAGTAGTTAACCTCTTAAATAGGTTGTTATATAATATACAACTCCTAAGAAAAGCATCATAATAGCTGTTGCCTTATTCAATCTCAAATATCTACTTGAGAAAGATAAAACTCCTGCTAAAAGACATATAAGTATCGCAAAGATCAAATCATAATTAAGGGTATAATCGTAAAAGGTTGTACCCTTAATTGTTAATAATGAGGGAGCAATTAAAAAATTTATAATATAAGAACCCATTATATTACCAATTGCTATATCGTGTCTCTTACTTTTTAATGCAGAGAGAGTTGTAGTAATTTCGGGTAAAGAGGTACACACAGCCATTATACTAACACCAATGAACCTCGGATTAAGGTCTGTATATTCACTTAGTAATAGAGCTTCTACAACAGAGATATAAGCTCCTCCAGCAATAATTAGAAACCCAATGATAATATCTCTAACAATAAAATGGTGTGAAAGAATATCTTTAGGAATTCTTTTAATCATTAAAATCTCTTTTTTATTTTTTGAACTACCAAAAATAATGAGATAATAAGTAATGAATAAGCCAATTAAGAAAATACTATCGAGGGAGGATAATGTATTCTCTGGAGCATTAAAAAATAGCTTTTTATTGAGTAATAAAAATAATAAACAACCACTAAGAACTGCAAATAGAGTGTCTCTATAGATGTTTTTAGCGATAACTCTAATATTTACAAAAAGGGCAGATATACCTAATCCAAATACAATATTAAAAGTATTACTTCCTATAATTGTTCCAAAAGCTAATGTTTCAGCACCTTTATAGCTTGAAATAAATGCTACAGATATTTCTGGAATAGAAGTACCGAAAGCTACTAATGTTAAGCCTATGTGTACTCCAGAGAAATTGGTTTTTGCAGATAAAACAGTAGCTCCTTTAGTTAACATTAATGCTCCTTGTCGCATAAGGAGAATACCTATTAAACTTATAAGAATATGAAAAAATACATCCATTGAAATTATAAATGAAGATTGAAGTGATCAGCATCTAAATGAGCAGGAAATTTTTCTCGAATACTCTGTACTTCATTATAGTCTAAAGTGACAATTTTAATTTCATCCTCTTCATTCGGAACATTAAGTAGTTCTCCTTTTGGAGTATAAGCTACAGTAAACCCATTGTAATCAATTCCATTTTGATCAGTTCCAATTCGATTAACACCTATACTAAAACTTAAATTTTCTAGCCCTCTTGCATTTAATAAAGTCTGCCAAGCAGAAATTCTTGCTTTAGGCCAATTACCAATACATAATAAAATATCATAATCATTATTTGTATTTCTACACCAAAGAGGAAATCTTAAATCATAACAAATAATAGGATTAATTCTCCAACCTTTCCATTCTTCAATTAATTGAAAGTTTCCTGGAGTGAATGTCATATGTTCAGAACCCATTTTAAATAGGTGCCTTTTGTCATAATGAGATAGCGTACCGTCTGGCTTTACAAAAAGTAGTCGGTTAAAAATTTGACGATCCTGTCTAACAGGGTAACTACCAATAATAGCAGCATCAAGACGCTTTGCTTGTTGTAGCAACCATTTAGTAGTAGTTAAACCAATTGGTTCTGATAGTTCTGCTGCAGATGGATGAAAACCAGTTGTAAATAATTCAGGCAAAACCACAAGATCAACATTATCATTTTCAATCTCTGATAACTTCTCCTCTAATTCGGCCATATTCGCCGTAGGGTTCATCCAATATATAGATGTTTGTACCAGTGCTATTTTTAATTGTTCTTGATGTCTCATGTTTATTAATCTACCTTTCCAATAAAAGTTACATAAAAGTAATCTCCATTATTAGAGTTCTGAAAGACAGCACCTCCAATAGCGTTCGCATTTCTGTCATCAATAGTAGACCGACATGTTTGAGTCATTATTTTAACGACTTCATTAGGATCTAAATTACTCGACGCACTAAAACCAGTACAACCTCTTGCATTTGCTCCAGTTTGAGCCTTGATAACACTTGTATATCTATTTATTATTTGATCATCTTTAGATATTTGCTCACGCAAACCAGGATTATCCGCTAATTCAGATGCAAATCTTTTAGCCTGTTCAAAAAATATAGGATTAAACTTTAATTCCGTTAAATTGATTTCTTCTCTATGGTCATTAATTCTATTCATAAAATCTTGGTCTAAACTAGTAGGAGAGGCCCAATTGATTTCATTGTTAGAACTACAACTTATAAATAAGATAAATGGTAGTATTATGTGGATTAATCTTCTCATCTAAAAAATACTATTTACGAATAGTGATAAAAAAAGCCATCTTTTCAGATGGCTTGAAATATAACTATTTTTTTGGAAATCTCATTCGATATGAATGATTAGCTTTTCCTTTAGTGATATTATTTAATTTACTTTTGATTAATCTTTTCTTTATTGGAGATAGATAATCAGTAAATAATTTACCTTCAATGTGATCATATTCATGTTGAATAACACGAGCAGTCATTCCTGTAAAGACTTCTTCTTTTTCGTTAAGCTCTTCGTCTAAGTATTTGATTTTAATACTTTCTTTTCGAACAACTTCACCGTTAATTCCAGGAATACTTAAACACCCTTCGTCAAATCCAAATTCTTCACCAAATTCTTCGATGATTTTAGCGTTAATAAAAGCAGATCTTAGCCCTTTCTCTTCACCTTCACTTTCTTCATCTATCATTAAATTTGAATCGATCACAAAAATTCTTTTGGCAATCCCAATTTGTGGACCAGCTAAACCAACTCCGCTAGCACCTTCCATTGTTTCAAACATATCGGCAGCAAGAGTTTTTACATCTTTCAGCTCTTCTTCTGAGAAGTCCCTAGCGACTTTTCTAAGAATAGGGTCGCCATATGCTACAACTGGATAAATCATTTATTTTTTTATTTTAAAAGTATGTAATTCTTTTCTAAAAGTTTTGATCAAGATAAGATTGTAAAATAATTGCAGCACTTATTTTGTCTACATTACCTTTTACTCTTCTATCTTTTTTCTTCATTCCACCTGCAATCATAGAAGCTTCAGCCATTTTTGAAGTGAAACGCTCATCAATAAAAGTAAGCGGAATAGATGGGAAATTCTTTTCTAATTTTTTTGCAAAAGATTTTGTAGGTTTTGTATTGTCGGTTTCTAAACCGTCTAAACCAACAGGTAGCCCAATAACAAAACGCTCAACATCTTCTTTAGCAACATAATCTTTTACAAATTGCATCGCTACATTTGTTTGAGCAGTATCCAATGAAGATGCGATGATCTTTAGAGGATCTGTGACTGCGAAACCTGTTCTTTTTGTGCCAAAATCTATGGCTAAAATTCTTCCCATGTTTATTATAGTGCAGCTATTGCACGTTCAATTTCCTTTTTACTATTACCTACAAATATATTATCATTTGCTAAAATAACAGGTCTTTTTAGAAAAGAGTACTCTTTTAGTATTAACGATTTGTAATCATCTTCAGATAATTGCTTTTCATGCAATCCCATTGGACGGAATTGTCTAGATCTTCTACTAAATAAGGCTTCATAAGAGCCTGATAAAGCTTTCATCTCATCTATTTGCTCTTCAGTAATTTGTTCTGTTTTAATATCCTGAAACTGATCAAATTTTTCTTTACCAATTTCTTCAATTATTCTTTTACAAGTACTGCAAGTAGATAAATAATATATTTTAGACATTATTGTAGTTAGAATATGGAGTAGACTTAGTCTTAACCTCCTGGATGTTGTTGTAAATTGTGTTACAGATTTTATCAACCGGTAAGTCATTCGGATCTATACCAAATGGCTCTTCTATTTCTTCAGAGATAGTTACAATACTCATAGCAACATAATAAACCATAACTACTGCTAAAATTGTCCACCATCCTAAAGTATCTATAAGACCAAAAGGAATAATGATAGCATAAACCCAAATATAAACTTTCAGTAAATAAGTATGAGATTCTGGCATCGGCGTGTTTTTTATACGCTCACATTTTCCCATTATATCAATTAATTCATCAGAGTTTTCTATTAATTTCAAAAATTGAAAATCAGTAATTCCTCCTGAGTTAAGCACCATTTTAAGGCGTTCTTGAATTAAGTTATTTATTGCGACAGGAATGTGGTCCCAACTTTTTAGTTTTTCAGTCATTGCATCTCCAATAAAACTAAAATCACTAAAAACAACCCCTTCCCTTAAATGTTCTTTTAGTGCATAAGGGAAAGCACCAATTAAGTTTTGTAGTTCATCTTTTATTTTTCCATCAGGAACCATTGAATTTACTTGTAAAGCAAAGTTTCGAGATGTGTTTACTAAACCACCAAGTACCTTTCTAGCTTCCCACCAACGATCATAAGCTGTGTTGTTCCTGAAAACTAAAAGGATACCTAAGATTGCACCCATTAAGCCAGGTAATGAAAAGTTCATTCCTATATCTAGGTGTTTGTATTCGTGGATAGCACAAAGTATTGTAGAAGGAATTGTTATCCAAAGTAAGTCAGACGATAACTTACGAATCAAATACCCTTTATATGAGAACATCATAAAAAGAGTAGAATCTGTCAAGCTATTTTTTTTAGGCATAAGAAAAATGTAATAGTTATAATAACATTTCAATAAAAACGATGCTTTAATCGTATTGTTTTGTTTAGTCAATTAATGTTTTGTGCATTAATTTAGCTTCACCTTTAACAGTGATTTTTTTATTAGATAAGGCAATAATTTCTGTTTTGATTATTGCAGTTTTTCTTTTCGAATCAATATCTGTCACAGTAAAAGTAGCTTGGTATTCCTCGTCTACAAACATTGGTCTTAAAAAATTCATTGTTTGCGATAAATATACTGAGCCATTACCTGGGAATTCAGTACCTAAAACTCTAGAAAATATTGATGCAGATAAAAAGCCATGCATTATAGGTTTCTTAAAAGGAGTTTTTGATGCAAACTCTTCATCTATATGAATTGGGTTTGTATCTCCAGTAAGTTCTGCAAATGCATTTACTTGCTCTTGAGTAAAGCTAAAATTTGTTTGATAATTATCTTCTAATGAAATCATTACTGATGTTAAATTTTATGTTATTTGAATAGTTTTCTTAAAAAGATGATTTATATCTCCAAAATTAATGAAATCTATTAACTTTACGATAAGTAATAAGATAAAAAATGATGTTGATCATTTTCTTGTTACCTCAAATAAAGAATTATCTTTTTTCATTTTCATATTTAATGGACTAAAGGTATTGTCAATGACAATGCCTTTTTTCATGTCTTTTTCACAAATAAACGAGGATATTTTGAAAATATGTTCCTATTTAAAAAAATTCTAAATAAATTCGCGGTTGATTAGAGTGTGTGATTTTTATCTGTTTTATCAATATTATCAACGAGACTAATCTAAATAAACGAATTTTCTTAAAATAAATTATAGATAAAATGCTTAAGATCAAAGATCTAAAGGCTTCAATTGAAGACAAAGAGATTCTTAGAGGAATCAATTTAGAGATTAAAGAAGGTGAAGTTCATGCTATCATGGGTCCAAACGGATCTGGAAAAAGTACTTTAGCTTCTGTTCTTGCAGGAAAAGAAGATTATGAGGTAGAAGGTGGAGAGGTAGACTTTGACGGTGTAGACTTATTGGAATTATCTCCAGAGGTTAGAGCTCAAAAAGGTTTATTTTTAGCATTTCAATACCCTGTAGAAATTCCAGGTGTTAGTAATACTAATTTCTTGAGAACTGCAGTAAATGAAGTACGTAAAGCAAGAGGTATGGAACCTTACAACGCTGCGAACTTCATGAAAGAAATGAAAGAAAAAATGAAAATTGTTTCTATCGATAAATCATTAATGAGTAGATCTTTAAATGAAGGTTTCTCTGGTGGTGAAAAGAAAAGAAACGAAATTTTCCACATGGCAATGCTTGATCCAAAATTAGCTATTCTTGATGAAACTGATTCGGGATTAGATATTGATGCATTAAGAATTGTAGCCAACGGTGTAAATAGTTTACGTGATGGTAAAAGATCTTTTGTTGTAGTAACTCACTACCAAAGACTTTTAGACTATATCGTTCCTGATTTTGTACATGTTCTTTACAAAGGTAAGATTGTAAAATCTGGTACTAAAGAATTAGCTTTAGAACTTGAGGAAAAAGGATACGATTGGATCATTCAAGAAGTTGAAGGTCAAAACTAAACCCAACTTTTAGATATGAGTATAGTAATCGAAAATGGAGCATTAAAAAATAATGCTTTAGCATATATAGAAGATACAATAGAAGCTGTACCTGCATTAGTTGAATTAAGAACAGCTGCTGCAGAAAAATTTGCTTCTACGGATTTTCCTTCAATCAACCATGAAGAATGGAAGTACACTAATTTAAAGAAATTAGTTTCTTCTACTTTTAATTTTGCTGTAAGTGCATCTGTAACTGCAGAGGATATTGAAAAGTATCTTATTGATGGAACTGATGTTTTAGTTTTTGTAAATGGTATTTTTAATAATAACTTATCAAAGTATACTTCTACAGATAAAGTTATTGTAGCACCATTAGCAAAGGCATTAATTGAGCATACCGATTTGGTAACTGCGCATTTAGGTAAGTATGCAGATTCAGATTTACCATTTGTAGGTGTAAATACTGCAGCTATTACTGATGGTGTATTTGTTTACGCAAAAAGAAATGCTTTATCTGAAACACCTGTTACTATTTTAAATGTAATAGTAGGAGAGGATACAGCTGTTCAGCCAAGGTTGTTAGCAGTTTTAGAAGAAGGTGCTCAAGTTAGTATTATTGAAAGAAATGCTGTAATTGGAAATCAAAACGTTTTGATTAACAGTGTATCTGAAATTAATGTTGCGGAGCGAGCTATTCTTAATCATGTAAAATTACAAGATGAAGAAGATAGCACAAACCTTGTGACTTTAACTGAAGCAAAACAAGCTGATAATAGTGTTTATCACAATATTACAATTACTACTGGTGGTCAATTGGTTAGAAATAACTTAAATATTGCACTAGGACAGCATTGTGAGGGTTTAATGACAGGTTTATATCTTTTAAAAGGTAAAACACTTGTTGATAACCATACAGTTGTTGATCATAAAATGCCAAACTCATACAGTAATGAGTTATACAAAGGGATTTTAAGTGAAAAATCTAAAGCTGTTTTTAATGGTAAAATATTTGTTCGTGAGGATGCTCAGAAAACAAATGCTTTCCAATCTAACAAAAACATCTTATTGTCTCCTGATGCTGTTGTGAACACAAAACCACAATTAGAAATTTGGGCAGATGATGTAAGCTGTTCTCACGGTTGTACTGTTGGAGCTTTAGATGAAGAGCCAATGTTCTATCTAAGAGCACGTGGTATACCTGAAGATAAAGCAAGAGCATTATTGACGTATGCATTTGCTGGAGATGTTATTGAAAAAATCTCTAACAATAGTGTTCGTTCAATTGTTGAAAGAATTGTAGCTAATGAGATGGGTTATCCTTTGGATTAATCTATTGATTTGAAATATGAAAAGCCTTTGAGTAAAATTTTATTCAAAGGCTTTTTTTATGCACTCATGGAAGAAATTGCATAGGTAATCTCTTTTGTTATTTGGTCTAAATCTTTAGCACTAGTTTTTAAATGAGAGAGAATTTCCTTATTCATTTCCTCGTTTGCATCATTAAAAAGTTCTAACAAACCCATAATTCTGCATAATGGTCCTCTAACTTTATGACTATTTAAATAGCAATACTTTTCAATTGCTTTGTTTTGCGTTTGTAGGAGTGATCGTAAAGCTTCCATCTCGTTATTAGCATCTTGTCCTTCACTGTAAGCATCTAACCCAGTTTTTACCAGATTGATATTAATGTTTTTCATAAACATCATTATCTCACTTTTTAAAACTTCAATTCTATTTATTCTTGCACGGATACTCTCTAAAAGTTCTGCTTGAGTAAATGGTTTTGTGAGGTAATCATCTGCAGATAAATTCATTCCTTTTCTAATATCTTTTTTATCACTTTTAGCAGATAAAAATATAAAAGGAATTCCAACTGCTAATGGATTTTTTCTTAGTTCTTTTAGAAATAAGTATCCATTCATAGCTGGCATCATAATATCACATAAAATGATATCAGGGAGTTTATTATCAATTATTTCTAATGCTTTTTTTCCACTATCGGCAGCTAATACAGTAAAGTCATTTATCTCTAAAAGGTCTACAATACTATCTAAAAGGTTTTTTTCGTCGTCAATTACTAAAACGGTAGTTTTTTTCATATTGTAATAGATCTTTCTCTAAGAGTTTGGGATAAAAGAATGGTCTACAGTAAAAACAGAAAAAATACTATTCGAGTTCAGTTAACGACCTATTAATGAGAATGATGACCAATAATATGGACTGGTGTATAAACCTTCTTTGATTAATCTAATTTTTGCTTTTTGTAAAGCCAATGGTAGATTATATTCTATTGTTAACTCTTTATAGAAGTATTGCATTAGAAGTGCCGTTGAAATGTCATCTACAGTCCATAAAGAAACAATAGTATTATCAACTCCTGCGTATTTTAAAGACCTAGATAATCCAATTAAACCTTCTCCTTTAGAAAGCTTACCTAAGCCTGTTTCACAAGCGGAAAGTGTGACTAAATCTGCATTGAACTCTAAGTTGTAAATCTCGGATGCGTACAATAAACCTTCAGATTTTTTCTCGTTTACTAAATAAATGAAAGACTGATTAGGGTGCTCTTCATCAACTAGCCCGTGTGTAGCAAAATGTAAGTGTGTATAATCTTTAATTTTTTCAGATTTAAGAATTGATTTTTTTGCTTTATCATATAAATATGATGATGAAAGCCAGTTTTTCTCTTTAAAAACTCTATCAATTTCTCTTACCTCAGATAAAGTTCCATCTAGCTGATTGAAATTATCTGAACCTGTTGAGTCTCTAAAAAAAATAGGAGCAAAACAGGCAATATTCATTGTTTCGTTTTTATCAATAAACTTAATATTTAAAGCTAGGGTAGAAGAATAGTTATAAGATATGGCATACTTCTTTGTTAAGAAAGGATAGTCAGCTGGCTTTAACATTTCATTTTCTACAACTTCAGAAAAAAGAACATCCATTGGAATGTTATTAATTCTACCATCAAGTAAAAAAATCAAATGGTTAATTTTTTTTGGTAAGATGAAAGGGAATAAGATATCAGATAAATATTTTGAGGACATAAAAACAATCTCATCAAAATTAAATTTTAAGCCTGTTTCTAAACTGATAATTTCATCTTGTAATTCTTGAGTGAATTTTTCTTGATAGATTTTTAACTTAGATGAAGTGGCAACAAAAATATATAGATTTTCATCTTTTTCTGAAATGAAGTAACTAATGATAGCCTCATTTTCAGCCAATTTTTCTTTTACATCTTTATAGCCAAAAGAGGTGTGGTTGTATTTTAAATCAAAGTATTTAGGATATTCATTTTCTAATAATTTGATGTGGTTTTCTAGTTCTTTTTCTTTGTCAAATAATTGACTTTCTAGAAGGTCTCTTTTTTCAACTTTATCACTTTTTATAAGTGCCTGTTCTATTGAATGAATTTCTTCTTGAATATTTTCTTCTTTTATAATCAGCTTATCAGGAATACCAGCAAAAGACTTAGCGTTTGTTTCTTGAATTGCCTCTAATAATGATGCTGATTTACTCCATTCTACAAATTGAAAAGCATTTTCTATCCATATTTGTGAAGAAATAGAGGCTTCTGATAATGCAATGCAAATTTGAATACCATCAGAATAAACATCGTTTGTGATAGCACTCAGTTGTATTTTGTCTTCTTTATTTTTCTGACCTGCTCTAACATTTTCTATAATTTTATGAGCTAGGTATAGGCTATTGTACCCACAAACAAGGTCTTGTCTTTTTAATGTTTTTTGATAGTGCCTCTTTTTTAAGGCAAATGCTTTTTTCTGTAAGGCAACGATATTAGTAAAAGGATTTAGGTAGTTGTTAACTTTTGGAGTTGAATAAATAGCGACATCATTAAAATCTTTATTATTAGCAATAAGTGCTTTCTGATAAAAATCTAATGCTTTTTGAGTCTTGTCACTTTTGAATGCAATCTCTCCTAATTTGATATAAATATTTGCAATTTCTGGGTGCTTCTCTCCAAATACACCTTGGTATTGAGTAAGTGCAAAATCATAAAATTCATTAGCCAAATCACCTTGGTTCTTTTTTAAATAAGCATTAGCAATGTAAGTATATGCAAAAGCAACATTGGGGTGGTCACTACCGTAAGTTTTCTCCCAAATAGAAGCAGCTTTTTCAAATGAGGTAATTGCTTTATCAGTAAAATAATTTTTCTCGAAAGTAATACCTAAATTAATGTATATAGAAGCTATAGCAGGGTGGTTTTCATTTGGGAAAATGATAGTATAATCTTCTAGAGCTTTCTCATAATAATATTGAGCCTTATAGGTGTCTGTTTTGCTATATAATAATCCTAGGTTTATATGGCAATTTGCAATATCAATTTTGTCATGAATTTTATTACTGATATTGAGTGCTTTTTTACCATAATCAATAGCATCTTCTTGAGCTCCAAGTTGCCAATTAGAAATGGCTATTAAAGAAAGCGTTTCAATTAGAACTTTTGATTTATATATGGAGTTTTCATCTTTTTCAGTAAGATTAAAAGCATCATTTAAATAATTTAAAGCAGCAGTGGGGTAACCTTGTTGTTGTGCTAAATATCCTTTCGTATTTAATACTTCAGCATAACTTAATAATGCTTTATCAAGGTTAGTATTATCTAGATACTCATTGGCTTTGGTATATAACCCTTTTTGGCCGTATACTTTTCCAATTAAAGCAGCACTTCTATTTAAGATATTTTTATCATCATCATTTTTTATAAGTGATAGTAACTGTTGCTCAGCAATGTCAAGGTTTCCAAAGTCATAAGCAATTTCAGCACTGTCGTATGAAATATTTTGTGCGTTACTACATAAAGAGGATAAAAAATAAAGTAACAGTATTGTTATATAGCTTTTGTACATAGTAGTATCTCTAGAATTGGTGTTTAATAATTAGATTTATAACATAGTCTCTCGCTAATCCATCAGGATTAAAGGCGCGTTGTTTAGCTGCATATGCTGCAATAGCAGATAATGTTAAATGAGGAGAGAAATTATAAGATCCCTCAACAACTGTGTTTACAACTAGCCCTTGAGAGCCATCTAACAAATAATCACCATCTTCAAGACTTTCAATATATGTTCTGTCATGCTTGTAAATTGCTAAAACACTTGGAGCAAAAGACCATTTAGAAGTACGTAGTGTATATTTAAGTCTTCCAGAGACATCGTATTTTCTATCAAGATGTCTGGAAGAAGTATACCACTTCTTCATAAACTCGTAATTTGGTTCATTTTTATAATATTCAGGGTCATACTCGTGATTTTCAAGCGTTGTTAAAGGTTGCTGTATACCAAAAGAAAGATGCCAAGCTTTAGAATTAAGTGCTACACCAAAAAGGCCATCGTATGTGCCTAGAGATGGTTCGTAAAACATTGGAATAGGTTTGCCCTCAAAAGTAGAAGAAGCATCTGAAGTTGGAATTTTAGTACCCAAAACAGCCGATAAATTCCAATTGTCCCATTGCTTTACTAAATAAGAATAAGAAAGAGTGATATCACTAATTCCTTGAGTAGTTGTTAAAGGTCCTTCTCTGAAAGCATATAATGATTTTATTTGAAGAGAACTTTTACTGTTAATCTTATAATCTACACTAAAGCTAATACCATAATCAAAGGCTTTTTCTTTATAACTTTGCCAATAGGTTTGATAGCTTAAAGTGAATTTATTATCAACTTTATTAAATTTTAATCGATCGGAATCTGGATTTAAAGCTCCAGTAGTACAAATACCTGCATCACTACACCCTTGTGCATTAATGAAACTATTTGATGTTGTAATTAAAAAAAGCAGTATTAGTAGTTTTTTTACTGTCATAAATAAAAAATATTCTAAAGAATAGATTGATTTGAAGAATGAGTTAGTATTTTCGTTTTTAACCTAACAAAAATCGGCCACAATTTTATAAGCATGTACAAATTCCTTAAAAGAATTACATTTTTATTTATTTTGATGCATTATTTCATTAATGTGAATGCTCAAAATGATGTATACCCTAAGTATTTTGATGCTTCTAAAGAAGACCTTGTTTGGGTTGACTCTGTTTGGAACGCTTTCTCTGATAACGAAAAAATTGCTCAATTATTTATTGTTCCTTTTTACACACCAAAAAGTTATAATGAAGTAAGCATGCTTGTAAGAAAATATAATGTTGGTGGAGTAATCTTTTTTAAAGGTAGAGCAGAAGACCAAGTAAATGCAATAAATAGATTAAATACTGTAGCCAAAACGCCTTTAATTTATACTTTAGATGCAGAATGGGGATTAGGAATGAGGTTACCTAAAGATGGTATATCTTATCCTTATGCTATGACATTAGGTGCAATTGAAAACGATGAATTAATATATAGAATGGCAGAACAAATTTCTACTCAATTGAAAAGAGTAGGAGTTAAAGTCAGTTACGGACCTGTTGCAGATCTAAATAACAACCCTCTGAATCCAGTTATTAATTACCGTTCTTTTGGAGAAAATAAAGAAAAAGTAGCGAGAAAGTCTATTCAATATATGAGAGGGCTTCAAGATAATAATGTTGTTTCTGTAGCCAAGCATTTCCCTGGTCATGGTGATACAAATGTTGATTCACACAAAGATTTACCTATTATTCCTCATTCTATAAAAAGGTTAGATTCATTAGAATTATACCCGTTTTCTAAATTAATAGAAGCAGGTGTTGGAGGAGTAATGTCTGCACATTTACAAGTACCCGTTTGGGATGATAAAACCTCTTCTTTATCCCATAAAATTATACAAGAAATCTTAAGAGATTCATTGGGTTTTAATGGCCTTATTTTTACTGATGGGATTTTAATGGATGCTATAACAAAGCAGTACAAAGGGTATGGAAAAGCAGATGCAGAAGCATTGGTTGCAGGTAATGATGTGATTGAATTTACTAATCATATTGACAAAGCAATAAAAGAAGTGAAATTACAGATTGATAAAGGAAACTTGTCTTGGCATCAAATAGATGAAAAAGGCTACAGGATGTTATTAATGAAAAGGTGGGTAGGTGCTGACAAACAAAAAAGGTTACTATTATCTCATTTAGATGAAGATTTACATCCTTTAGAAGCTCAACAGTTAATTCAAGAAATTTCTGATGAGGCAGTCACTCTACTAGAAAACAAAAAACAACTTTTACCATTGAGTACAAATAGTGGAAGAGTAGCCATTGTAAATATAGGAGCAGATTACAAAGAATTACCTAAAGGATTAATTGCAAAAGGGGTAGATGTTAAGAGTTATTTCTTGTCTAAGTATGCAAGTGAAAGTCAGGTTATTCAATTAACAAAAGCATTACAAAAATACGATGTAATTGTTACTCAAGTTGGAGGTCTTTATATGAGTCAGAAAGTAAAAGATATTGCTGTTGAATTAACAAACCATAAACCAACGGCAACTATGAAATATCCTTATGGTGTGACTTATTCAACTTTAAAATATTTTGATATCACAAATAAATGGCAAAATCAAATTGTAGTGTTTTTAGGAAATGCTTATACTTTAAGAACGTTTAAGGATATTGAAAATAATTCAGGATTAATACTTACCTATCAGAATAATAAAGCATTAAGAAAATCGGTTACAAAAGTAATTCTAGGTGATATTCTTCCAAAAGGAACATTGCCTGTTACCATAGATCAAAGATTTAAAGAAGGAATAGGTTTAAAATCTTTCGATGATCATAATGTTCAAAAAATAAATTCAGAAGAATTAAACGTACAGGAAGTACCAAAAATTAATAAACAAAATGATTAGAACTATACTGCTTTGTGTTGTTTGGGCATTACTATCGTGTACATCAACTGATAAAACTGATAAAAATAAAGGAGAGCCTAAAGAAATTATTGTTGGAGCGGCTCAAACTGAAGATTATCTAACCTTATTGAAAGATAAAAAAGTTGGAGTACTTGTTAATCAGACTTCCACAATTGGTTCAACTTATTTAGTGGATTCATTAGTAAACTTAGGCGTAGATATAAAAATGATTTTTGCTCCTGAACATGGTTTTAGAGGAAAAGCAGATGCCGGTGCACATGTTAAAGATGGTGTGGATGAAAAAACAGGCATAAAAATTTATTCAATATATGGAAAGAATAAACGTCCATCTCCAGAGTTGTTGAAAGAAGTAGATGTTGTAATTTTTGATATTCAAGATGTTGGTTGTCGTTTTTATACGTACATAAGTTCTATGCATTATATGATGGAAGCTTGTGCAGAAGCCAATAAAAAGCTCATTATTTTAGATAGGCCAAATCCAAACGGTATGTATATTGATGGGCCTGTTCTAAAAAAGGAATTTACTTCTTTTGTTGGTATGCATGCTATTCCAATTCTTCATGGTTTAACGGTAGGAGAACTTGCTCAAATGATTAATGGTGAGAGATGGTTGAGAAATAAAAATATTTGTGATATAGAAGTGATTAAAGTGAAGAATTATAATCATGAAATGACTTACAGCCTTCCAATCAAACCATCACCAAATTTACCTAACGATCAATCTATCAAATTATACCCCTCTTTATGTTTTTTCGAAGCAACACCTGTTAGTATTGGTAGAGGAACAGATTTCCCTTTCCAGGTAATAGGTTATCCTAATGATAGTTTAGGTGTATTTACCTTTACACCAAGGTCTATAGAAGGAGCTGCTTCAAACCCTGTATTGAAAGGGGAGTTATGTTATGGAGAAGATTTAAGAACTGAAGAGAAAGGAGGATTACAATTAGAATATATTGTTAATTGGTATAATTTATATAAAAAGTATGAAGGTAAATCTGTAATAACTAAGAAGAAATGGATGGATCTATTATCAGGTACAGATGCGTTACGATTAGCTATTGAAGAAGGACAAAGTGAAGATCAGATTAAAAAATCTTGGGAATCAGAGCTTCAAAAGTATAAACAAATGAGAGCAAAATATCTTATATACAATTGATATTTACAGAAATATTAGATTTAATCAAACAACTAATTTATATTTAAGCGAGCTATTGTTACAGCCAACTATGACTCTCTTATTTTTTTGCTAAACAAAATACTAACTTTTACTATGAATAATGTTGATATGGATCTTAGACTCCAGAAAGACCCGTTAGCAGATGAAACAATACGATTAATTATTGAAGAAGAAGGGATTGATAGAGTAAATCAGATCCTTGTAGAATTAATTAGTAGCAAAGAAATTCCAGAAATAAAGAACATCTCTTTACAAAACTATTTCATGGAATCTCAAAAGTTTATTCATGATTTAGATGATGACCTTATAAAACAAGGTCAAGATTTTTTTGAAAAACATGGCCCAGGTTTATCAGCAATGTTGTTGTGTAAATCATTACCTGCTACCTATGCTTGTGCAAATGGTGCAGAAGTAGTGTACAGAACAGGGCAGTTTATGGCGTCTAAAAACCAAGGATTAGCACCATTTACTAAAAGATTAATGGAAACTGCTCAGTTTGTAATTAATGTAATGTCTGAAGGTGGTTTAAATAAGTCGTCTAAAGGAATTATAAGTGCACAAAAAGTGCGATTAATGCATGCAGCAATCCGTTATTATTTACAGAAAAATCATAAAAAAGGACATAATCATCACGTTTGGGATACAGAAAAATTAGGAGAGCCAATTAATCAAGAAGATATGTTGGGAACACTTCTTTCTTTTTCAGTTTTTCCAATACAAGGTTTAGAAAAATTAGGTGTAACAGTATCTGACGAAGAGAAAAAAGCATACTTATATACATGGACAGTTGTAGGTAAGGTTTTAGGTGTACACCCAGATATAATCCCAGCCACATTTGAAGAAGGAGAAATATTAGGTAAGAAAATTTTAGACGAGCAAAAAGCACCTTCAGAAGCTGGTCATAAACTTACTGAAGCTTGTGTAGAGTTTCTAAAAGCTGTAATACCAGGAGAAGAATTTGATGGTTTTCCCGAAGCTTTTATGAGGTTTTTATTAGGTGATGATTTAGCTGATGTTGTAGGGTTAGATAAACATAGTTCTGCAAAATCTACTTTAGTAATTAAAGCCGTCTGTAAAGTATTTCAAATAGCGGATCATCAAAAAGATGAATCAAAGCTTATTTGTGCTATATCAGAAAGGTTTAACATGCTTATACTACAAGGTGTACTTAATTACTTTTATAAAGGACAATCTGTTGAATTTACAATACCACCATCTTTAAGAAAGAAATGGAAAATTGATAATCAACCAACATGGAAAGAAATCATTTCTTCTCCATCACTTTTTAATTTTAGATTAAGCTTACAAAAACATAACTAAACTAACGAAATGGATTTTATTAAGGAATATATTAATCTTTCAGATTATACAGTTACGCAGCAAGTTTTATTTTTTCTAGATGCTATTTTTTGGGCGGTAACGTACATATTAGTTATTTATAACGCTATCAAATATAAATTTTTTGGTATTCCAATAGAGGCAGCAGTTGCAAATGTTGCTTGGGAATTATTATTCAGTACTGTTTTTACAACCAATTTGGGATTACTCTTTGTTTGGGGTATACGTCTGTGGCTAATCACTGATGTAATTATGCTTTTTTACTTACATAAATACGGTAGAAAACAAGTGAGAGTACCTTTTATATTCAAGAACTTTAATTGGGTAACATCTGTAGGATTTTTTCTGTGGGGTTTAATAATTTATGGTTTTGTAATGCAATATGGAGACGATATTGGTGCTGGTACAGGATATATTTTAAATATTATCATGTCTACGTTATTTATCTTTTTAATACTTGCTCATCCTGAAGAAAAGGCATTAAGTTTTTCTATTGCGATGTGGAAAGGTTTTGGGACTGTATTTGTAGGTGTCGCTATTTTTTTAGGAGATCAATCTTCCCAATTTGTGGTTATTATTGCCGCTATAACATTCGCTCTTGATATGTTTTATGGTTGGCTGACATTAAATAAGGATAAGATTATTGAATGGAAAAAAGAAGAAATTTTGAGTAAAGCAAAAATTGAAGTTGAAGAAGAAGTAGGGGTATGAGAAATACATTGAATTATTCAATTTACTTAATTATAATTTTCCTTTTAATTTCATTCGAAAGGGTTGAGGACTCTATTGCTAAAAATAATGATAAGCCATTGTTTAGCTATAGTGATTTTTTGATGTATGAATCTGAAGAAGATCAATTATTAAACGTTATACAGCATACATCTTCTTTCGAACGCTACTCTTTTAGCAAAGTGAAACCTGGAGAATCACAGTATTGGATAAAATTTGATGTAGAAAAATATTCTGAAGATCCACTACTACTACAATTAGTATATAGTCGTTTTGATCATTTAGAACTCTATAGATCATTTGATAATAAGACTTTTGAGAAAGTTGGTGAAGGAGGAATACTTTATGATAATGAGTTAAAGAAAAAAATATATAGAGGATACTCTTATTTTCCGATCTCATTAGAAGATAAAAACATTGCACACTACTATTTGAAATGCAATAATGATGATAAACCATTTTTTGAGTTTCAAGCCGTCCCTAAAGATCTTATTTTAGAAAAAACAGCCAAAATAGATCAGAAAATAAATTCTTTAGATTTAATTCTATATTTATTTATTGGAGCAGTTTCTTTAATGATTTTATATAACTTTTGTCTTTACTTTATGGTGAAAGATAAAGGTTATATTTATTATGCATTGCATGCTACAGCCGTACTAATATTTAATTATTGTTTTTCTGGTAAGATTATTTTTCATTTAGAAAATGCAGAATATTTCCAACAAATAATTCATTGGTCAGGGTTTACTTCTGCGGCTTTGTTTTTAATTTTTGGGCAGTATATTTTGAACGTAAAAAGTAAGTACAGCAATTTATATACAATTTTAAATATTGTGATTGTTGGCCTTATGATCTTGAATGTATTCGTCTATTTTGAATGGTACTTTGTAATCACTCCATTAGGTACAATTCTAATAAATGCAACGTATTTGCCTTTGATTTATATAGCTAAGAGAGAAAAATCATTTAGTATAACGGCAAAGTTCTTTTATTATGGCATTCTCATAAACTTCGTGTTTATAACATTACACATCTTTCAAACTTTTGATCTACTTCCTGTTCTTTTTGGGTATAAAAATGTATCGGCCTTACTTATAGGTTCTGGTTTAGAGCAAATGATATTTTCTTTAAGTTTAGGAGCTAAAATTACAGACTCACAAGCGAAGGTGAGAAAGTTAATGATGGAGCAAAATGTGATGCTTGAAAATGAAGTGTCTAGAAGAACAAAGGATTTATTGGAAGCGAAGGAAGAGGTTGAAATACAGAATGAGACATTGTCAGAAATGAATTCTCGTTTAGGTAAACAGCATGATAATATTAAATCAAGTATTAATTATGCAAAAAGGATTCAGGATGCTTCATTGCCAACAATAAAAAATATTGGAAAATATGTAAACGATTTTTCAGTTTTACATATACCAAGAGATACAGTTTCTGGAGATTTCTATTGGTTTAAACGAGTTCGTGATAAAACAATAGTTATTGTTGGCGATTGTACAGGGCACGGTGTTCCTGGTGCTTTAATGAGTATTCTAGCCATTCAGAAAATAGAAACGATTGTATCTACTTTAGAAGATATTAAACCATCTGTTATACTAGAACAACTAGATCAGGAAATAAGATATGCACTAAATCAAAAGTCATCTCATTTGAATGATGGTATGGATGCAGTTGTTTGTGTAATTGATGAAAAGAAAAAAGAAATTGAATACTCGGGAGCAAAAAATCCACTTGTTGTAATTCAAGAAAATGAATTAAAAGTATTTAAAGGTTCAAGAAATTCTATTGGAGGAAATCTTAATTTTTTAGATGATCCGTTTAATGATCAAACGATTTCATATAAAGATTCTCCAATTACTATGTATATGTATTCTGATGGGTATCAAGATCAGTTTGGAGCTAATGGAAAGAAATTTATGCCCAAGAAATTCAAAAATTTATTATTGGAGATCTCAAAATACAATCATATACAACAAGAGAAGATATTATATAGTGAATTGAACAAATGGACTAATAATGGAAAGATCGAACAGATTGATGATATTTTAGTTTTTGGAATGAGTTTGGAATAATATTTATCATTGAAAAATATCATTTTAACCTATTTTAAATCAGTATTAAAATATGACAATTTATTTGACTGTTGTTAACAAAAAATGATAGATCAATTTTTATAATGGCCGTATAATCTACCATACAAAGAAAATTATAACATTATAAAAAATACATCATCATGAATTATACAGCAGAAATTCAGGGCATGTGTCCGTTGACGCAAATGGGGGGTAATGCACATAGAAATGCACCAATTCCAGTTGAAGGTAAAATGGTTCACGCAAAAGACGTTTACGATATTTCTGGTTTGTCTCATGGTGTTGGTACTTGTGCACCTCAACAAGGGGCATCTAAGTTAACTATTAATGTTAAAAATGGAATTATTGAAGAAGCTTTAATTGAAACAGTAGGTTGTACAGGAATGACACATTCTGCAGCTATGGCATCAGAAATTTTGCCAGGTAAAACAATTATGGAAGCTTTAAATACTGATCTTGTTTGTGATGCTATTAATGTAGCAATGAAAGAGATTTTCTCTCAATTTGTTTACGGTAGAACACAATCAGCTTTTTCTGAAGGTGGCTTGCCAATTGGAGCAGGACTTGAAGATTTAGGAAAAGGATTAAGAAGCCAAGTTGGTACTACTTATGGTACTAGAGCTAAAGGCGTAAGATATTTAGAAGTAGCCGAAGGTTATGTCACAAGATTAGCAATTGATGATAATGATGAAGTGATCGGATATGAATTTGTTCACTTAGGTAAAATGATGGAGATGATCCAAAAAGGAATTGACGCCAATGAAGCAATGGAAAAAGCGAAAGGCAATTATGGACGTTTCGATGAGGCCGAAAGATATATCGACCCACGTCATCAATAAGAATCCCTTTTATTAAAATTTATTTTACCACATTAAAAAATTACAATCATGGCTTTATTTGAAGGATACGAAAGAAGAATTGACAAAATTGAAAAAGTTCTTAAAGAATACGATTTTGAATCTTTAGAAGAAACAAGAAAATACGTAGAAGAGCATGGTGTTGATGTATACAATATTGTAACAGAAACTCAACCAATTGCTTTCGAAAATGCTAAATGGGCATATATATTAGGTGCGGCAATCGCATTAAAAAAAGGTTTAACTCAAGCAAGTGATATTGCAGCAGTTCTAGGTGAAGGCATACAGGCTTTCTGTATACCAGGTTCTGTAGCAGACCAAAGAAAAGTGGGTATAGGACATGGTAATCTTGCTGCAAGATTGTTACATGAAGATACAAATTGCTTTGCGTTCTTAGCAGGTCATGAGTCTTTTGCAGCGGCTGAAGGAGCAATTAAAATTGCATTATCAGCAAATAAAGTAAGAACTAATCCTTTAAGAGTAATCTTGAATGGTTTAGGAAAAGATGCTGCTTACTTAATCTCAAGAATAAACGGTTTTACATACGTTAAAACACAGTATGATTATGAAACGGGTGATTTAAATATTCTAGAGGAGCGTCGTTTTTCTAAAGGACCAAGAGGAACAGTAAAATGTTATGGTGCAGATGATGTACGTGAAGGCGTTTCAATTATGCATTTAGAAGATGTTGATGTTTCTATTACAGGTAATTCAACAAATCCAACACGTTTTCAACACCCAGTAGCAGGTACTTATAAAAAAGAAAGATTAGAAGAAGGTAAAAAATACTTCTCTGTAGCATCTGGTGGTGGTACTGGTCGTACACTTCATCCAGATAATGTTGGTGCAGGACCTGCTTCTTACGGTATGACGGATACAATGGGTAGAATGCACTCTGATGCACAGTTTGCAGGTTCATCTTCTGTTCCTGCTCACGTAGAAATGATGGGACTTATTGGTATGGGTAACAACCCAATGGTAGGTGCATCTGTTGCAGTAGCAGTAGCTTTACAAGAAGCTTTATCAGCTGAGTTAGTTTAGCTGATTATAAAATAATTTAACAAAAAAGCCACTTTTAACTTTGTGTTAAGAGTGGCTTTTTACTTTTATAAAGTTCTATAGAAAGCAAATATTTCTTCTAAATCACTTTTATTTTTTGTCTTTAGTTTATTTGATTTTGCGAACTTATGAACTTCGGATTTTTTGTCTCCAAAAATAGCATAGAATTCTTTTTCTTTTGAGGATACTTGCTTCACCTTACCATCAGATACTAGGAATAACTGTGGTTTTTGCCAAGCAAATTCATCTTTTGCTTCAGAATAGGAATTACTTGTGCTGTCATCCTTCTTATTGAATTTCTTCTTTCTAATTTTATAAAGTTGAAATTTATCATCCTTGAAGATAACTTCAGCATACTGTTTTTTATTCTCTATTTTTATTTGCTCAAAAAGTAATTCACCTTCATTCTCACTTTTCCAACCGAAAGAGCGCACCTCTTTTTTGTTAACAACTATTACATTCTTTTCGTCTTTCATAGACCAAAGTTCATTAGAATAGACATTAAACTTTATAAGAACATTAGTAAAACTACTGCCATCAATTAAAGTGACATGGCCAACTTCCCATTCGTCAATATAAAATGGTGAGCCTTTAAAAGTTTGCGTTTTTTTACCATACAAAAGATCAACGTTTTGTTGGTTTGGGTCTACTAATTCATATAAATTAGTATTAGTTGTAATTTGAGCAAATACTATTTTAGGTGCTGAAATAATTACAGCAAAAATGAAGAAATAAAGAGGTCTCATTAGTTATATGTTTAATTTATTGGGAACGATAGTTCAATTTAAAAAATTATTCTTCATTTCTTAACTCTTCCATCTCTAAGATCATTTCTTCCAACTTCTTAAACTGAGATTTATATACTAAATCCATGTCTATTTTATAAAGCTTTTTAGCCGATAAAGAAATAATTATGGCTCCAATACCAACAAGTAGCATTCCATTTATAGGTAAGCCCATAAATAATTCAGAAGCATCGAAATTATCAATAACTTCTTGTTTAAAAATAGTTTCCCAGACAATGATGGTAGAGAGAATGAATATCATCGGGTACATGAATCTATAAATATTGGTATATCCCTTAATGGTGTTTTTTAACCATTCATCAAATTGCTTAATGTAAACAAAACTAGAAGTTGTTTTTTCTAGAGATTTTAGAGTATCGAGCTTTTTTTTGCCATAATATACAGCATACCATAATTGTAAATTAATGAGTAAACACGGAATTAATACATTACCAACAACTCCAATTGTTATAGGCACGATTGTGAAAAATAGTATTGCCCATAAGTTGATTTTAAAATCACGAATAAATTTATCGACAAAATTAATTGATTTCTTTTCATAGAGAGCATTGATTTTTGGGGCAACTAATGCCTCTTGATTTAGAAATCCATTTTTCCATATTGATTCAATTGACTTTTCCATCTAATAATTTTTTTAAGCGTTCTTTAATTCTTTTTATGCGTACCCCAATGTTATTTGATGTAGCATTAAATGTTTCAGCAATTTCTTTGTAAGACTTTTCTTCTAAATAAAGTAGAATAACTGCTCTATCTATTTCGGATAGTTTTCTAATAGCATCGTAAAGTAACTCGAGATCTTCGTCAACAAATGCTTTACTATCTTCTTGCATTTCTATTGGAAGGTAATCGCTAGCAAAATTCTGGCTATTGTTTTTCTTTTTTTTGAGTAAAGTCAAATTTACATTCAAGGCTATTCTATATACCCAAGTAGACCAATCGGCTTCTTGATTAAAGTTGTCTTTACTTTTCCATACTTGTAAGCAGACTTCTTGATAATAATCTTCGAAATCTTCTTGTGTATTTGTATATGCTCGGCATATTTTAATAATTATCCCGCTATGAGGTTGAATGAATGTAGTATAGAAATCACTGCTCACGATACTTTTTATTTTTATTAGTGGCTTCGTTCATCAATTTATTACACTCCAATTAATTTTTTTTCATTTTTCTGAAAAGACAAGTTAAGTATTGGACTACACAACTCTCTATTTTTGTCTATATTCATCTTATTAAATTAAGAACAATATTTTTTATCTATGTTAGCAACTACAGTAGCGTTAGTTATTCTTTTGTACTTCGGCTTTTTAATGCTCATATCTAAATTGACTTCTGTGTCAGGAGAGGGGCAATCGGAATCATTTTTTATAGCAAATAGATCTTCTAAATGGTATTTGGTTGCTTATGGAATGGTAGGAGCAACTTTATCTGGAGTTACCTTTATTTCAGTTCCCGGAACAGTAGCAACTTCTGGGTGGAGTTACCTTCAATTCATGATGGGTAATATGGTTGGGTATGTAGTAATTGCTTATGTATTGATTCCTTTGTTTTATAGCAAAAAATTAATATCAATTTATGAATACCTAAAGGATAGGTTTGGAGTGAAGAGCTATAAAACGGGTTCCTTCTTTTTTATGCTATCACAAACAATAGGTGCTTCTTTTAGATTGTACTTAGCTGCATTAGTATTGCAGTTAGCGTTTTTTGATGCATATAATATCCCTTTTTGGGTAGCTGTATTAGTAACTATACTTTTAATTTGGCTGTATACTTTTAAAGGTGGAATAAAAACTATTGTATGGACAGATACTTTACAAACTACCTTTTTATTACTGGCAGCAGTCTGGACGATTTATACTATTTATAATTCACTAAATATGTCTGTTGATAGTATGGTTTCTACCGTTTACGAAAGTAAAATGTCGGATATATTTGTTTGGGATTGGAAAGCAGGTAATTTCTTTTGGAAACAATTCTTGGCAGGTATTTTCATTACCATTTCTATGAACGGTTTAGATCAAAATATTATGCAGAAAAACCTTACATGTAAAAATGTAGGCGAGGCACAAAAAAATGTATTGTGGTTTGCCTTAGCATTTTTTATTGCAACGGTAATCTTCTTGTTTTTAGGAGTTTTGCTTTACGAATTTGCGGCATACAATGCAATCCCTTTGCCTACTAGATCAGATGAATTATATCCAATGTTGGCCTTACATCATTTTGGCTTGTTTACGGCAATTGTATTTTTATTAGGAATTATAGCTGCTGCTTTTTCTAGTGCAGATTCGGCATTAACGGCTTTAACAACAGCATTCTGTATAGATTTTTTAAATTTAAATGAAGAGGAGGATGCATCAATAAAAAATAGAAAAAGAAAATTGGTGCATGTGATGTTCTCATTTATATTATTTCTTGTAATAGTTGGGTTTAGGTTGCTAAATGATGATAGTGTAGTTTCTTCTGTTTTTAAAGCGGCAGGGTATACTTACGGTCCATTATTAGGGTTGTTTGTTTTTGGGATTTTCACAAAGAAAAAAATAAACGATAAGTATGTTTTAATTGTTTGTCTTTTATCGCCAGTGTTATCTTATATTCTAAATATCTACTCGACTGAATTATTATTTGGGTATCAATTTGGGTTCGAAATATTATTAGTAAATGCTGGATTTACTATGTTGGGTTTAACATTAATATCAAAAAAATAAGGGTGATTATTTACGAGTAGTGTAATTAATGTAGTTAATATGCAGATTTAAGCTACTCGTCTAAAAATGTTGCTGAAATATACAGAGCATTTGATATTTATAGTTCATACTAACAACACATTTTATGAAAACTTCAGAACGAATATTATCTCTTGATATTTTTCGAGGACTTACTGTTATACTAATGATCTTGGTTAATAATCCAGGGAGTTGGTCATCTATTTATGCACCTTTTCAACATGCATCGTGGCATGGGTGTACACCAACCGATCTAGTATTTCCTTTCTTTTTATTTATAGTTGGAGTTTCAATTAGCTTTTCGATGATGAAAGTGAAAGATGACCCAGAAAAACGTCCTACTGTTATGAAAAAAGCAGTTTGGCGTGGTTTTAAATTAATTGCAATTGGTTTATTCTTAGGCTTATTTCCATTTTTTAATTTTGGAGAAATGCGAGTGCCAGGGGTATTACAACGTATAGGAATTGTATTTATAATTACCTCAGCATTATTTCTTTATCTTCCTAAAGAAAAGATTTTAGGAGTCTTTTTATTAATATTATTTGGCTATTGGGCAGTTATGGCTCTTGTTCCTGTACCGGGTTTAGAAGCTGTAGATCTTAATAACCCAAATGGTGTTATTTCTGCATATATAGATAATTTAGTACTCAACGGGCATATGTGGTCTGGTACAAAAACATGGGACCCAGAAGGGTTAGTTTCTACACTACCCGCTATTTGTACAGCAATTTTGGGATTGTTTTCGGGTATTTTAGTAAAACAAAATAGAGGACTGGTAGTCGTTAGAAAACTTGTTTTTTATGGTACAATTGTAATGGTTTTAGGATTGGTATGGCATCCTCTTTTTCCGATTAATAAAAGTCTTTGGACTTCATCATATGTGTTATTTACAGGTGGACTTGGAGCTATATTCTTAGGTCTTTCTTATTGGCTTTTTGATGTTAAAAAGATAGCACGTGATAAAGTTCTTGTTGCGAAAGCTTTTGGTTTAAACCCAATGGCTGCTTATGTTTTAGCAGAAATGTTTGCAAGACTTTTAGGTGTAATAACGATAGGAGAAGAATCTATTAAAGGTCATGTTTTTACTGCAATTTTAAGTACGGGTTTACCTGCAGAACTATGCTCTTTAGTATACGCAATTAGCTATGTTCTTTTATTATCAATTCCAATATTGATTTTATATAGAAAGAACATCGTTATAAAGGTCTGATATAAATCAAAAATTATTTTAAGACACGCTATAGTTCAGTAGATTATTACTGCCTTCTGTAGCGTGTTTTTTTTATGTAAATCAAATACAACCTTTTTAAGTAAAGCCCAATTATTTTAAGTTACCTTTGTTGTATTATCAATAGAAAAGCAAATGAGAAATACACAGATATTAATTCTACTAACAAGTGTGCTATTATTTTTTAATCAACAGGTTTTTGCCCAAGGAGATGATTTATCTTCTGAAATAGACACATTATATAAAAGAAAATTTACAGGTTTCCCGTATCCAGCATATGCTCAAGAAACAAGTTGGGAATTTGGTGTAGTAAGTGTTTTTCAATTTAAACCAGGAAAAGCAAGTTTTGCTACACGTCCATCTAATGCAACGTTTATTGGTTTCTATACATTGGAAAATCAGATGCGTTTAAAATTAGAACATACAATTTTTACAAATAATGAAGATTGGCTCTTAGAAGGAACTTGGGAATATGCCAAATATCCTGAAAAATATTATGGTATTGGTAACGATACACCATCGTCTAACGAACAATTAATGGACTGGTCAAAGTTTGATTTTCGTCAGCAATTACTAAGGAAAATTAAAGAGAATATGTTCGTTGGTCTTCAGTATAGATATGCCAATTTTTGGGATATTAGTGTAGCACCAAGAGAAGATGGTACTGGAACTTTAGAAGAAATTCCTGGCTATGAAGGTGGTGTAAATTCGGGTTTAGGATTAGTATATAAATGGGATACA